>JBHPGW010000020.1:0-41525 GCA_042569785.1 Planctomycetota bacterium
TTGAGAGTTTTATAGCCAATAACAAAGCAACACACAGGAATTTCGTCAAGAAAGCCATGTTAATGAATGGTCTCGCTTATATTCAGCTTGGAGAACCAGATAAAGCTATAGATAGCTTTTTTGCTTTCATGGCGGAATATCCCAAGGCAAAGGACGCGGCAGAAGCCAATTTATCTGTCGGCTATTGCTATATATTGCAGGGCAAGTTTGAAATGGCGGCAGAAGTTTTTGAGGCTGTCGTAAAAAATTATCCGAGTAGCTTTTACGCTAGCAGGTCGCAGATGTTTATAACACGAATTAAGAGTATGAATGAATAGTATGTAAATATACAAATGACTGTACCTGTAATAAAAGCTGAGAGTTTGACAAAACGTTTTGTGATTGAACGGCCCTTATTGGAGCAGATTATCAGGCCATTTGGAAGCAGGCAAAGTGTTTGTGCACTTGACGGGGTTAGCTTTACGGTCGAAGCCGGACAAATCCTTGGTGTCGTCGGCTCTAATGGGGCAGGCAAAACAACCCTGCTTAGGATACTGGCGGACATTCTGGAGCCTGACGAAGGAACGGTTGAAATTTGTGGCCAGACTGTAGGTAAAAGCGGACACAGGATTCGCAGGAAAATTGGTTATGTCAGTAGCGATGAAAGAAGTTTCTTCTGGCGTCTTAGCGGTATGGAGAACCTTGAGTTTTTCGGACAACTTTATGGACTATCAAGAAAGCAGACCCATCAGCGAATTGCGCAAGTTATGAAATGTTTTGGTCTTGGAGGAAAGGCAAACCAATTGTTTCGTGATTATTCGACTGGAACACGTAAAAAATTTGCTATTATTCGAGCTTTGCTTCATCAGCCATGTGCGATTTTGCTTGATGAGGTAACCAACAGCCTGGATCCGGAATCCACAAAAAATATTAAGACTTTTGTAAGAGAACATATTTCGAGTCGAGAAAATTGTGCGATAGTCTGGAGCACACACCGACTTGGGGAAATAACAGAGATATGTGATAAGGTTCTTGTAATCGCCAATGGTAGTGTTCAGTTTTATGGGCCTGTGAGTATATTTCAAGATATAGACATTAAGCAGCCTACTTATGTTCTTCAAACCAGAAATCTCAATGGCAAGCACGAAATGTTTCATAAGCAGTACTCTGAGTTGATGGCAATTGAATCTTCGCAAAAAGCTGATATGAGTGAGTTTATATTTAAAAATATTTCTTCTGAGAAGTTCGACCAGATTGTCTCTGTAGCGGTGAAAGATTACGGAGCTTATATAATATTTGCTGGTCGCCTCACAAAAATGCAGGGAGATAGTTTTTGATCTATAAAATGCATTTGATAAATTCAACATTCCCGTTTGTTAAAGTCGGTCCGCCAAGCGGCAAAACTTGGGCTATGGAGTTGTTAAAAGCCATTGCCTTTGTAAAAAAGGATATGAAAATAGCTGTAAGTTACAAAGTGCAGTTTATCTTTCAGTTTTTACAAATTTTTTTTAGTATTGTCGTTATATATTTTGTTGGCAAAATGATTAATAACGATAACTGGATGTTAAAAAAATATGACGTTGATTATTTCTCCTTTGCCTTAGTGGGATTATCAGTTAATAGTTACCTTAAAACGGGGTTGGAAACTATAACGAAAGATATCAGGCAGACCATGAATCAAGGTACTTTGGAGGCCATGTGTGCCGCCCCGATTAACTATACAATGCTGTTGTTATGTTCCTCATTGTGGCAGTTTGTTTTTGAAACCGTTCGTGTCACGTCCTACTTTGTGATAGGATTTGTAATATTTGGAATGAGGCTTAAAGACGCCAACTGGTCAGGAGCGATTATATGTTTGATTTTAACAGCTCCAATATTTTTGATGCTCGGCATAATTTCATGCAGCATTCTGATAGTTATAAAACGAGGTGACCCGATTAACTGGATATTTTCAAGTCTTGGTGCATTGCTGGCAGGAACAGTATTTCCCGTCACCGTATTGCCGCACTGGCTTCAAACAGTTGCATTCTGTTTGCCGTTAACTCATTCCCTTGAGGCAGTGAGACGATGTCTGTTCACAGGAGCAACTCTTTATGAGGTTTCGAGAAATATATGGGCGCTTGCAGGTTTTGTTATCATTCTGATTCCTGTAACTATTTTTGTAAATAGATTATGCATGAGTTGCGCAAAAAAGCGAGGGGCGTTTTCAACACATTGAAAGGCAAGTTGCATGAGAAATAGATTTGTAAATATATTGTGTTTAGTTATTTTAATTGTATGTTCAGGAGTTGTTTCAGTAGGGAATGGCCAGGCAACGGTAAGTTCTTTGCAACTGCCATCTATCGAAACACTCTTATTAGAACCTATTGAGTTGGAAAATGTTAGTGTATGGGTTCCTGCTTCTAAAGAGGGCCCGGTAATTAACCGTTCTTGTCGTCCCCAAAAAAATTGTTCATATTCATCTGTGCTTCCTTCCAGCGTTCATCATACTAAGACAGAAACATGTCCAGATGAGATTGGCAGGTTATTAGCTGAATACACGCATCTTTATCATGAGCAGAATCTGCCACTAACAATTTTCAATGGATGGCAGTGGGAATATTTTCACAGTTTGAGCCAGTTTATATCGATACATTATAATCTGCCGAGACGCGGTGGCTCCTGGGAATATTCATGTGAGTCTATACTGACACAAAGTTCGGGCTCTGTCCGGTTCCAATGGATTCACCCTTTAGTATCCGATGATTTTGCCAAAGAACTAAACAACATTCAAAATAGCGATATTGAGGTAAGAACCTTTGACTTTATGAGGGCAAGAGATGGCTATCCCAAAAAAAGACAACTTTAATAGAATGATGATATATTTGGCCCTGATTAGTTCAGTCATATTAATCCAGGCTGAGAAGTCTTATGCTGATGTAGATGAAACCGTCGAGATACTTAAGGCTTCATATAAACTGCCTTTGATTGTTACAACTGCTCAGGCCGAATTGGTGGCTGCTGGCTTGGAGGATACGTTGTCTGATTGTAATGATGATCACCTTGCGGCACGGGTTAAATACAGAATAGGGGTAATTTATTTTAAAGCCTCTATGATGAATAAGTCCAAGGATAAATTCTTGCAAATTACAAATGACCCCCAATCCCCTAAATTTATTAGAATATGTAGTTTCAATATGATCGGGCAAATATCACGTTTGATCGGAGCAGACGGTGAAGCTCTTGAGGCTTTTGATCAAGTAGTGTCTCTCATAGGGCAAGAAAAAGTGAGTGCTGCTGACTTGGCGCCAGTTAGACTGGTCTGTTCAGCCTTATTCAGTAGGGCTGAAATTTACGAATTGCAAAAAAACTATGCAGCGAGCATCGCTGAATATAATCGTTTAGTTGATATGCTTAAAAATAGTGATATGTTTAATCAGTATATGGCACTAGTAATTGACAGGATGTCTCAGCTTTATCTACGGCAAGGAAATGTTGACAAGTATAAAGAAGTTGCTAAAGTATTAATTGTAGATTGTCCCCAATACTATCGCACGCCTCTTATTAAATTAGAGATAGAATGTGCTATGTTATTAAAAAAGACCAGCCCGAATTTTGATTTTAAAAATAGCAGTTTTGATCTGCCAGTACAGATAATTGCTTATTTTAAAGACTCAACAAACCCCATCTGGGCAGAGTCGATTACTACTGAGTTTGAAAAACTTTGTAAAAATCATACAAATACTTATGCAGGTATTTTATTGAAATATCATTATGCATGGCTTCTAGATACACTTGGTGAGAAAGAAAAAGCGGCAGAGATGTTTGCTCAAGTATTTTCTACCAACACTATAGATACTGTAAGCAAATCATGGAAAAAAGCGAATATTGAAAATATCCAGGAATATGCAAAAATTCAACATGCCATTATTCTTGGTGAAAAAGCGGAATACAAACGGGCATTGAGTGCATTGAACAACCTGCAAACACATCCAGATAATTCACATCTTTCAAAATTGGCAAAATCGGTTATCAACGGCTTGCATATTCTTAAAAAGGAGGTCCCAAAAAATGACCATAAAGAAAAGTAGCTCTATTCTAATACTATTGCTTATATGTTTCATAAACAACGTAAGTTTTTCCATACCTGATGTCAACAAAAGCGATTCAGGTATAGAAGTTAAGGATTTCACAGCTTTCTATAAAACTCTCGAAGTAAACGATGATACAGCGGTGTTAATTGGAAGGAAAATATTTAGTCAATTGGGGAAAAAATATAGAAATGATGCAGGCTTTAACGCTCTAAAATCCAAATTAATGGCGGCAGAGTTTTTAGCCAGGCAAATGGAATCGCAGTTAAAGATGGCAACTAACAAAAATATGCAATCAATTGCTAAAGAGTTTTTCAACAATGAAAAGGCTGGCATTAAAAACAGAACAGTCTCTGTTGCCCCCGCCAAAAGCTTTTATGAGACATCTATCAAGTTATTTTCCAGACCGATAAGAATAGATAGACTCGATGACGATGAAAAAAGTTTTATCACACAATACTATAATATGAGGTTGAGAGCCCTAACAAGTTCAATCACAAAGGCAGGACAGGCTCTTGTTGTTACTGAACCAAGCTTTAGAGGTACACATGGCTATGTTCTTGTTCTTCCACTATTACATGCCTCAAAGGCGAGTTCAGTTAATATCAATGTTTTACCTCGATGGATGCAACAGCCAGAACAATTAGACATATTTTCAAATTCATGTTTACTTCACTTCGGCTTTCCATTTCATGCAATGACAATAGCAAAAGAATCTAATCGGATCCAAAAAAAAACATTCTCAGAGTTTGACTTTTACAGGTCTGCTGCAAACCAATATGGCAAAGCTTATCCTCATATTGCTGTAGACTGTTTGCACAAGGCAATAGAGTATTTATCAAATAACGATTCCAACACAATTATTGATTTGAAATTTGAGATAGTGCAATTATGGCTGGATTCAGATAATTATTCTCTTGCCGCCGGTCAGGCACACAAGATATTCGAAACTTATCCAAACCACCCGGAATCAGTTAGAGCCATTTGGTTGTATTACTATGCCCTTTCAAGAGACAATAACACAGACCAGATATTGGCAAGTATAGACAAGGCGTTAGCAGATGAACGTTGTAAGGCTTATAACGCCAAGCTAATGTATATAAAGTGGTGGTCGCTTAGACGCAAACGAGATAGAGATGCAACAGTGGCGGCTCTGGAATATGAGTTATTAAAAAAACACGGTAATGACTCAATGATAGCTCCTATTTTGCTCTCACGTTCTACCGACCTCCTGGCCCAGCAGAATTATACGGCCGCCCATCAATCATTAACTGAACTTTTAAAGAAGTTTCCCAACAGTAAAGCCGCGGCACAGGCAGAAAAAATGCTGACCAAGCTGAAAAAAATGAAGGGAATACAATAGGATTTAGACATGATCAAAAATAGAACACTGAGCTATATGTTTTCTGTATCGAACTTAATTCTTATATTGAGCTTAAGTTTATAGTTTATTTGAGAGTGTTTTCAAGCCACTGCTTTGAAATAGTGAATATTTCCTGCTTCCACTTATAGTGAAAAAAACTATGGTTTGCATTTTCTACGGTATGGCAAGTATACGGCATCTTATTTCCTATGCACCTGTCTGCATAATACTTATTCGCTTCTTTTGCTGTCGGATCACCTCCGCCATAGATGAACAGTACAGAGCAGTTTGATTTAAATTGTGTTTCTTCTATTGACTTGTACCTTTGACTAAGTTGCAAAGTGACAACTAGGGTTTTGACGATTTGATTAATATTAGATCGTCCACTCAAAAATTTCCAAAGGTATCTGGGCTCCTTTAGTTTCCAGATATACTCTTTTAAATGAGCTGAAAAAGATTTTAAGGCGGCCTTGCCGCTTGAAACCGGTGCCGATAAAAGAATCATCCCAATAACAGGAAGATTATATGTCGCTGTAGCCGTAAAACAGATGCGGGAACCCCTGCTTATACCAAATAGAACTATATTTTCTAAATCAGCTCTTGCAACAAAGAATTTGACAGCTTCAGCGAGGTCAGATATTTCGGTTGTTATGTTACTTTGTAGAACATCACCTGTACTATCACCGCATCCTCTAAAGTCAAATCTAAATGTTGGATACCCCAAACAACGGAACCTGTTTGCTAGTTCCACAAACATCCGGTGCGGGCCGAGTCTGTTGCCACCTCCGGCATGTACAAACAGGATACCGACTTTTCTAACCTTTCGGTGTGGAATCGCATACGAATAGAAGAGCTTATCACTGCCACTTTTAAAATAGCCCATTTCAGTCACAACACCACCCCAATATTTTTTCCGTTAACTTAGCATAATCTACACTTGGTATACGTTCCCAAAATGTAGGGAGAACTATATTTTCGAGACAAAACTTACTTGTCAAATTTTGCAGAGATTTCCTCAAACAACTAATTCTCGGATCAATTGTTGACCGGTTTGATATTTGAACAACATAAATAGAGTTATTTGCTTTGTATCCTTTAACCAGTTCAAGTAAGTCCAACTTTTTAATCTGCTCTATAAAGTTAACACTTGTTTTATACCCTTCGATGTTTCTATATCCCTTGTCTTCTAATTTGGTTATGGCTCTATCTGTCATCATGTCCTTTATATGTTGTTTGCGATAAAGGTAGTCAATATAATCGGCTCCGTTAACAACAGGTTGCAAAAGAATCAGTTTTTCGACTTGTCCTGAATTGTGTACACAATAGTCAAATACTACACTTGCTCCAAGGCGAAGCCCTATAAGACATACCCTGTCGTCTGCGACCTCTGCTGCTATATCTTCTTGCAAAGATTGCAGGGATATTTCAGAAAAATCACCTCCCGCTTCACCTGTACCGTAATAGTCAAATCGTTCCAAGGTCAAATCAGCTGCTTGAAACTCGGTTTTTAATTGGAAAGAGAAGCGATGAGCACACTTTCTCTCATCAAATAGAGGATGACAATATATATATCTCACAGCCATTACCCAAACAAAACTTTAAAATGAACTAACAACTATTTCTTTTAGCGCGCTGCGATCTAGCTTAGATGTGCTAAGCCTTGGCAGTTTTTCCAGGAACCTTACAGACCGGGGAATTTTATAGCTGCTTAACTTGCTCTTACAAAATTTTATTATATCAAATGAGGTTAATTTCTCGGAGGGGTTTTTCTTCACTATGTATGCTACAGGCACTTCCTGTAACAGCTTATCTTCTTGCCCTACAACAACTGCTTCGAGGATTGCAGGGTGTTCAAGTAAGTGTTCTTCAATCTCAAGCGGATATATGTTTTCTCCGCCCGAAATTATAACATCTTTCTTTCGCCCTACTAAGAACAGATTACCATTTTCGTCAACTCTGCCTATATCACCTGTCTTCAGCCATCCATCAACAATGATCTGAGATGTTAGCAAACGCTGTTTATAGTACCCTTTCATTATACCTGAACTTTTAACTTCTATCTCGCCGATACTTTCTGTCGGCAAAATATTTCTCTCACCGTCTACTATTCTGACTGAAACACCAGGCATCGGCTTACCTACACTATCGATAGGAGCACAGTTTGGAAATGGCGAGGCAATTGAAATCCTCGAGCCAGCCTCAGTCATTCCGTACGTATTTATAAAGCTAACCCAATCGTATTGGTTTATAAGTCGTTTATAAGTTGAGCTTGGGGTTTTAGCGCCTGAAAGCGTGATATATTTTAAGCTTTTGAGATCAAACTCATCAGGTTTAGTGTATTCTGATAATAAAATTGCCATGGAAGGCACGAATGCAGATATGGTAATAGCATGATTTTGCACAGTCTTTAAAAAGTCCTTTATAAAAAAAGGCTTGTCATTTATGACAAAGGTATCAGCTAGGCTTGTATGAGTTAGTATCTGAGCACAAATGCTATATATATGATTAAATGATAATGCGCAGTAAACAATATTTGGACCATCAAATCCCATTAAAGAACGGTAAACCATCATATTGGAAATCAATTGGCTATCGGTAAGCATTGCAATCTTGGGATAACCGGTAGTTCCTGAAGTTGGCACCATTAATGCAACATCACCGTTTTGGTCATCGGCCTTACAGTCACCGGCAAGAAATGTTTCAACTTCCAAACCATTTTTAACATCGTATCTAACACAGAACACTGAAATTGCACTATGCTTATCTAATTTTGGGATTAGTTGCTTAGTGTAGATTTTGTTGGTAATCACGATTGAAGCTTCAGATTTTTGGATATACATAGCCACTTCATAAGTTGTCATGTGTGCAGTAAGCGGTAAAATGATACCATCAGCGGCAGAAATTGCAAAAAAGCTTACCAAGTATTCAATAGAATTAGCCAGGACAATAGCAACCTTTACTCCTGGCCGGCATCCTGTTGATTTGAGATGCCTGGATAAAGTCTCTATTACTGTTATCATATGCTCATAAGTTAATCGTATCTCGCCACTTATTATCGCTGTTTTTTGCGGCTGAATTAGTTGATTATTGTTAAACAGATCAATTATTTTCATTTTTCTTTTCCTGTATCAAACTGACCAAATTACCCACTTTTGAGAAAAGGGAGGAATCAAGTTGATTGTCTTCAATTCTAATATTGAATTTCTTCTCAATTTCCATAATCACATTCAGTATCCCTATGGAATCTAAGCCTAAATCCGCTATCGGATTTATCTGTTCATCGATTATCTCAGGAGAAACCGTTTCATAAACCCATGGCTCGAAAATAGGCACTAACTGTTTGATGATTTCTTGTCGTATAGGATTTGTAGCTTTGGCATTCATTTTTATTTTTTGAAAGAATCTTAAATCTCTCCAATTTTCCTTATGTGTATATTGTCAAAATAAGCTGTCATTTCACCTTCCAATGACAATCCTATTCCTCCAATTATCTTACTATTTACTGGTACTTCAACCGGTCTAAACTTATCGGCTGCTACTATGATAGTATCAGGGTTTAGAGTTATTTCTATTGTATGCCACTGATCTGGTGTCCACAGAATTTCGAAATTAGCCAAAATACTCACTTCTTTACCAGCTTTGGTGCTGATTTTGAACCTAGCTTTATTTATTTCGTCAAGAAAATGCCATTTGAGTTGATAGTAGTGGTCTTTATCCACAACACCAAAACATATGCCAATGGCTGCATTAGGATCTTTTGATTCTGTTGGCTTGATATCGATGTTAAATGAATAGTTAGACCAGCTATTTCCTTCGTACATGATAAAGGCTTCGCTTTCGGATTTGCCTATAAGATCGTTTTCAAAAAGGTGTGGTTGTTCAGTAAAGTTTTGTACCAGCCATTTACCGCTAATGATTTGCCAATTAGAAAAATTCCCTTCATCGCAACCATCGAAGCCTTCATAGAAGATGTCTGAAAACACTAAACTGCAATCCTCTGGGGTCATAGTGGCAGAACTGGTAAACAAAATCTTTTGTACTGAAATATGATCACTATGATTTAAAAGCAAAAGTGTATGTGTGCCCTTTGCCATCATTAAATCAAAGCCCCTGACCCAATGCCATTGATTGTATATAGGATCATTTCCTATTATAGCCTTGTCCAAATCATCGATTTTAGCAAATATTGCATTGGAGCACTCATCAAACCACAGGCAATGCATCCAGATATGGTATTTGCCATCTCTTGGAACATAAAACTTATAACTCGCCTCACCTCCAGCTTCACCTAGCCAGCCCCTGCCAATCTTGGGAGCAATACGCAGGCCTTTTTCACCCATGTCACCTACTATTGAAACCTCACATGGCCATACTACCGACAGTGGCTTGTCCATATCAATGTTTATGCCGAGATTTTTAGCTTCGTTAGTTTTAATAGCAGAATAGCAGTAGATAATTACACAGGTAAATATTAACACCGGCTTGGCAAGTTTCTTAATTCGCATTTACTCCTTTCCCAAAAAGCTTATCAGTTTTAGATATAATCACAAGCAGCAAAACAAAGACAATTAGAACTCCGTTGTAATGAACCGAGGAAAACACATTAGCCACACACGCTGAAATAAGCCCTGCAAAGTTAGCTCTAACAAATCTACTGGCTACAACAGATGTGTTTTTGCCAATAGTGATGACTTGTGAAAAAGCGAGCTTAACATAATGCCAGACAATCCAGCAAAAACACACGAGACCAAATATGCCGGTCTCAGCAGCTATTATCAGCCACCCATTCTGATCAAAAGCCCTCAACGTATTGAGCTTTGGTAAACGATAATAAAAACTGCTTCGATATTCATTTATGCATCCAGCCCCCGTCCCTGTTATGGGACGCTCTTCCAGGAGATTGACTTGCGCCTGCCATTCGATGTAACGCTGCTTTAAATTTAAGCCATCAGTATCGACTAATTTAATATCATTTTTCAGAAATGACACGTTAGGAACTGAAACCAACAAGATCACAATTCCTACTGTAAGCAATAAACATCCCATTATATAAAATTTAGCTGAGCCGACCGGCCAAATAACTACCAACACTATCAATCCTGTGATAATTGCGACTACAGTTCCAGCAGACCCTGCTGAAAGTAAAGACATAATTATTATAATTGCCCCTAACAATCTTTCTCTTCCTTTAGAACCGCCTAAGAGAAATCCTGCAGACAGTGGTGTAAGTACTCCTATATAAGTCCCGTATTTATACGCACTTTCAAAGAAACCAAACTTATCCGAACCAAGGCCGTATCTTCCAATCAGGCACCCAGAAACGCTCACAACCACTGCAGTCGTTATTAGGTAATAGATCGATTTCAGGGAATTTTTACTAAACATCGCAGAGCTAAATAGAATATGTCCACCCACAAACACCAACGTCAGTTTCAGCGTAAAATAGCAGGCTCTGTTCAGGTTAGGAGCAAAACTAATCGATAAAATATTGGTACACAGATATGCAAAGACACTTAAATGCGGTAGTTGGCCGACAATAGTTATTTGTTTTCGATTAATCAACCAGATTATGGCAAAAATAACCCCCCATAACAAGACAGCTGTATTTGAAGGGCTCAGCATCTGCCACGTTTTGCTGCTTTGCAGGGGCCAAAAATGAAAAGCTGATGAAACAATTGCAATCCCAGCCAGCAATACCGCCCAACCTCGAAGCCAATGAAACCTTAAACTACTTATCGCCCCGACATTATTGGTTTCCAAGTTTGTTGGCAGTATAAACATAACCACCTATATAAGGAATAATCATTGATTTTCTGCTAGCCGAAATATCAGATATCTTACTAATAGCGATTATGAGCAGGCTACTGTTGATACTGAATTAGCTGTGTGGTATTTTGCCCTTTTCTTACTCATCATTCTCAATTAGCCTTGGCAGACAGGTCAATCTCATCAAATATAGGTTAAAAGCCTTTAGTCGCCCACATTACCAGAAGTTTATATCAACAGAAAAGGTGCAAATTTCGCTTAGATTTGTAAAGCTGGCGTTTGGCTACGATGACAAGGTCTGTGCGAGATTTTGAGTACTTTAATAGGGTCGACTGTGAAGCAAATACTTTTTGTCAATCTGCAGGGTAATATGGCAGGAGCCGAGCAGAGCCTCTTACTTCTGATAAAATATCTACACAATGATTACCACTGTGTTGTTGCCTGCCCGGCTTTCAGTTCCCTCTCCAGGCAGCTGGATGAAATGAAGATCGAGAGTTTGCCCCTGCCAAAGCCATCAGGCCGGTATTCTTCTCGCTTTCTTTGGTTAATCTACCTGATAACAGCGAGCTTGATTTTGTGCAAAATAGTCCATAAAATCAAACCAGAGTTGTTACACGCCAACGGCTTTTATCCGGCGATCGTTTCGCTATTTCCTGTTTTTCTAATGCGACGAAAGCTGATCTGGCATGCCCGTGACCTGACGAGATTCCAGATAACTTCAAAAATATGCAGCCTGTTTTGTCAAAGAGTAATTGCTGTAAGTAAGACGGTTAAAAGTTTATTGATAAGACATGGCATAAAGCCGGAAATAATTGATATTGTTTATAATGGTATCGAAATCGAGAATCTTAACGACAAAGGAAAGGCAGTAGCAAGATTCAAGAAAAATAACTGTCCCATAAGATTTGCAAATATCGGCCAATTTGTTCCATGGAAGAAGCAAGGACTTTTTTTAAATGCGGCTTCTAAACTGGTAGCAAGGGGGGTGAATGCTGAGTTTCTTCTAATCGGTGACGACATTTTTGGGCGGAATTCTAAATATAGAAGCCTCTTAATCCACCAAGTACACAACTGCCATATAGCAGAGAGAATCACACTTTTAGGCTGGCAGGAAAACATGCAGGAGGTTTGGCCTCAAATAGACTGCTTAGTCCATACAGCAAGCGCCGAACCATTTGGACGTGTAATTATTGAAGCAATGGCCCATAAGATTCCTATTATAGCAGTGGGATGTTGTGGTCCAAGTGAGATAATCCAGAATGGTAAGACAGGCATTCTTGTGCCTGTTGATGATGCCGAGGCCTTATCTAAGGCCATGTTAAAAATAGCAAATGATAGGAAATTTGCCAAAGAATTAACATTGGCAGGGAGCGAACGAGTCATTTCATACTTCCAGGCAGAAAGAACTGTTGATTGTGTTCGAGAAATTTACAAGCATATCTTCGTAGCTTAGGGATAACATGAGAATAGGTATTAACTTCCATACGAAAGATAAGTACATCTCAGGAGTAGAACATTATTCACTTGGACTGATACGCAGCCTTTTGCATATTGATAGCGAAAATCATTATGTTGTGTTTACAAATATGCCAACGCTAATCGAAGATTATATAGCCAGCCCTAAAAAACTGGTGGTTCGAAAATTAGATTACCTAAAGACAAGGTTTGAAAGGATCCTATGGGAGCATTTCAGATTGCCTAAGATCATAAAAACAGAGGGCCTCGATGTGTTGCATTGTCCTCACTATATCTTACCTTTTAAAAGTTCAACCGTTCCTTACGTTGTTACAATTCATGATACTATTGCAATTGATCATCCCAAATGGTGCACACCTTCTAATGCATTGTATTATAACTTATTCATGAAATCAACGGTTAAAAAAGCATCAAGAGTAATTGCACCGTCACATAGCACCGTGACGGATCTGAAGCGCAATTTCTCTATGTATGCTTCTAAGTTTAGGGTTATCCATCCTGGGATAGATACAATTTTTAACAACTCCCAAAACTTCTTACGACAAGCACAGGTGAAGGCTCGGTATAACCTGCCGGAAAAATATATTTTATATGTAGGTAACATTGAACCTAAAAAGAATATGCAGGCACTATTGCGTGTGCAAAAGAAACTTCAAGAGAAATCCCTGCCTCACAGACTTGTCATTGTTGGAAAAAGATCATGGGGCAGTATAATAGAACTAGAGGAGATTGCAAAAATGGTTAAGTCCAAAAGCCTGATCGCAACCGGATATGTGGATAGAAATGACCTTCCCTTCATTTATAAGATGGCAGATGTCTACATTTCCCTGTCTTTATACGAAGGTTTTGGCTTCACACCACTTGAAGCGATGGCATCGGGAATACCAGTAGTATCATCCAGCAGAGGCTCCCTGAATGAAACTATTGCAGGTGCAGCTCTTACAGTTGACCCGTACAACATTGCCCAAATCACACAAGCGGTTCTTTCAATGATTACAAATTCGACCTTGAGAGATAAGCATATACGGTTGGGTCTGCGAAAAAGCTGCTTATTCAATTGGGAAAAGGCTGCAAAACAGACACTTTCAATATACGAAGAGGCTATAGCTTCAAATGGACAGGACACTAAATAATCAAGGATATTCAAAATATCTAAACAGTCGGACTAAAAGAGGCTTTGACATTGTAATGTGTATAGTTCTCTTCTTTCCTGCAGTAGCTGCAATAGCCTTTTTAGGATTGCTATTACTCGTCAAAGAAGGGATGCCAATTTTATTTATTCAGCAACGTACAGGTAAGAATGGTAAAGTATTTCAAATGCCTAAATTTAGAACTTTAGATGTAAGAGCAAATCCAAACATGCCATCACCGAAAGGTGATGATAATCCATTGATTACCAACGCAGGAAAACTCATAAGAAAACACAGGCTTGATGAATTACCCCAGCTATTTTCAGTCATAGCAGGCCAGATGAGTCTCGTTGGTCCGAGGCCGGAGTTGCCTCATATTGTGGCAACATATGAATCTGTTCATAAGAAAAGAATATTAGCCAAACCGGGTATAACTGGTTTATGGCAAATTATGGGCAACCATAAAGTGGCAATACATCAAAACATAAAGTATGACCTCTATTACTTACGAAAGGCCAGTTTATGGCTTGATATGAAGATATTGGCTTTGACCATTGCATTTGTATTAAAACCCAAATAAAAAAAGGTGCTAATGAAAATAGCGTACATACTTACAACCTTTCCTTGTCGAAGCGAAACTTTCGCTGCCAGAGAAATTAAAGGCCTGCGTGAATTAGGCCTTGATATTACAGTGCTTGCCGCTACGGAACAACACTGTTCGCCAATAGATACCAATGAACTCAAAAAAACTCTGTATAAACCTCCTTTGCTCTCCTGGGATGCAGTTTCCTCGTTAGGCTATATAATAATAAAATACCCTTTTGCTTTGGCCAGACTGACTTATCTGATACTCAAACTCGTTAAGTCTTCACCTCGAGAAGCCATGTGCCTAATAGCTAATTTGCATACCATCATTTTTTTCAGCAAACATCTTGACCGGAACAATATTTCTCACATCCACGCATACTTTTTAAGCTGGCCGGCATGTATTGGGTTAGCCGTAGCTACAATAATCAATCGTACCTTCAGTATCGCTGCTCATGCAAGAGATATCTTTGTAGAACATGGTGCTATCAGATTAAAGGCCAAACATGCCGGGTTTATTGTATCTTGCACTCAACAAGGACTAAGACAGCTCCAAGCTAATTTGCCGGCAAAGTATCATAATAAACTGTACTTAAACCGCCATGGGATTAAGGCGCCTTACACAGGCTGTGATTGTCACGGTAACAATATCTCTGAATCGAGAATTGACGATTTAATAATAGCTGTTGGACGGCTGGTTCAGAAAAAGGGGTTCATTAATCTGCTAAAAGCTTTAGCATTGGTTGTAAAGCAAAAGCCTTCCTGCAAATTGATGATTGTCGGGGATGGACCGGAGAGAAAACGCCTCACTGAATTGGTGCTCGAGCAAGGAATTGGAGATTATGTCCAGTTTTTGGGATGGTTAAATATTAATGAAACCCAGCGATTTATCAGGCGAGCTGCAATAGTTACAGTACCGTCAATAATTGCAGATGACGGCGACAGAGATGGAGTGCCAAATGTGATATTGGAAGCTTTTGTCGGAAAAGTGCCGGTTATAGCAAGTGCCTTGGAAAGTATAAGTGAAATAGTGAAAGATGAGGAAACAGGTTTACTTGTCAGACCTGGAAATATAAGCGAACTTGCCTTGACAATACAGAGATTGCTGGATGATAAAAACTTGCGGAGACGACTGTCCCAAAAGGCATACGAGATGATAAAACAGCATTTTAACTCTTCAGATAATATTAAACAGTTGAGCGAGTTATTCATGGGAATAAGCTGATGCAAAGTAAGCCGATACAAGTTGTTCATATTATAGAAGGATTCTTGGGGGGCACGAGTACCTATTTTTGTGCGGTATTACCGCAATTAGTTCAGAGAGGCTTTGAGGTAACTTTAATTTGTTCATTAAACCGCTGTGAGCCCAATGCCCCTGCGCTGATATCTAAGCTCAGAGATAGTGGAGTTACGGTTCATATCATACCAATGCAAAGAGAAATCAATCCTCTTAAGGATATTTATTTACTCATCATAATCCTGCGTCTGCTGTTAAAAAACAAATATGATATTGTACACACTCATTGTTCCAAGGCAGGTGCTATAGGTCGAATTGCAGCTGTACTGGCAGGAAAGAAAATAAGAATGCATACGCCGCATTGCTTTGCATTCCTGCGATGTAGAAACCAGTTCGGCAGATGGATCTATCTTACCTTAGAGCAACTGCTGGGAAAATTGACAACCAAATTTGTTGTTGTATCATGCTCAGAAATGGACACCACAATTCGTTATCATATTACAGCTGGCCATAAATGTATAGTAGTAAATAATTCTCTCTCAAGAAATAGCGTCTCCACAAAGACAAGTGATATAATAAAAGCGTCTTTTGGGATTGCCAAAAATACGCGAGTTGTTAGTACAGCGTGTAGACTCGTGGACTACAAAGGACTTTTCCGTTTTATCGAAGCGGCCAAATTTTCTCGAGCTCATGATACTGTATTTTTGATTGCCGGAGACGGCAAACTAAAAGATTCAATAGAACGATTTATTTGTAAAGAGAAATTAAACAGCAAGGTAAGATTTCTAGGATACATTCCAGACATGGAATCAATATATGCTATTTCTGATATCATAGCTCTTTGTTCTGATGCAGAAGCTCAGCCATATTTACTGTTGGAAGCTATGCGGGCCAAATGTCCAATTGTAGCCACTTTAGTAACTGGCAACAAAGATTTAATCTCACCAAATGAGACAGGAGTTCTTACTGATCTTAAATCAGAAAGCATTGCAGAATCCATTGATCAACTACTAGCCAATAGAAAAAAACGCAGAGAATATTCGCAAAAAGCTTATAATTATTTTTTGAAGCATCACCTTCTTGAAGACCAAGTATCTAAACTGACAAAAATTTACAAGAATTGTATCGTAGACAGAAACTGTCAATATGCAGCAACAAAACTTACAACAAAGTAGTTTAAATGAATATCACGGCTCAATTAATAAAATCCGTTTGGGCAGGATCGTCATTAGTCTTTCAGCAATAATGATCGTCACAAAGATATTTGGTTTTATTGAAAAAGTTGTTATTGCAAACTTTTTTGGTACCGGAGATATGGCAGATGTTTATTTTGTTTCGATGGGAATAGTACTTTCCATCGTATTTCTTGTAAAAGAGCTTGTCTACCCTTCACTCTTGCCTGTCTTTATGGAGACTCTCTCGAAGGGACCTTACGTTTCCGCAAGTCTGTTCAGGAAAGTTTTCTTGTCGTCTGCAAGTCTTCTGGCCGTTGTTGCCATAGTGTTTATTGTTTTTCCTGGCCTGATAACTCATTTAATAGCGCCTGGATTTTCAGATTCCAAGCAACAAATAACATGTACTCTGATTAAAATGCTTGCTCCCACGGTATTTTTTCTTAGCCTTGCAATGGTTACGTACACTACCTTAAATTCTCGCAGGAGATTCTTAACTGCAGCCTTACCCGAGGCTGGATTTAAACTTTTTATTGTAGTCATGTTGATAAGCCTGGTACCTCTTCAAGGGATCCATGCTGTTGCGATTGCTATGGGATTAGGAGCTTTCGGCTACCTTATAGTGCAACTTTACTTTATTCCCGACTCAAGATTCCTTTTCATAAACAAGGATAGTACAGAGAACAAAGATTATTTCAAAAAAGTCTTATTACTTATGAGTCCACTTGTGCTAGGAGTGGTCTTCTCGCATATAAGTGGATTAGTAGATAACATTCTCGCTTCTACACTTCCAACCGGCCATCTGTCCTATCTCGGTTATTCAAAAAAGTTTATCGATGCAGTTTTACTGGCCGGCCCAGTTACATTGGTTGTTGTGTTCTTCTCCCATGCATCACATATGGCTTCCATAGATGATCTTGCCACACTCGCACGAATGATAAAGAAGATTATCAAGCTGTTAATCTACACAAGTGTCCCCGCCACCTGCCTTTTGATATCATTGAGGCAACCCATAATCAGAGTATTTTTTCAGAGAGGCTATTTTACTTCCGAATCTACTTTTGGTACCTCACAAGCTCTTTTGATTTATTCACTGGGATTGACCACTTTCTCACTGGAAACCCTGCTTGTCCATGGCTTCTTTGCTCTTTCAGATACAAAGACACCGGTCAAATTCGGGATTATTTGCGTATGTCTGGATATCTGCTTGGCGATACTCTTCATAAAGCCTTTAGGATATCTTGGCATAGCAATCGCTTTTGTGATCTCAAAAACAATTAAAACTATCATACTTGCTGTCAAACTGGAAAAGAAACTTACAGGTTTGTTTGATTCAGGGCTTTTGATTCTTGCAGTCAAACTAATTCTCTCGACTACAATAATGTGGGTAACCGTGTTATTCTTACTTAAGATAGATAATGCAGACACTCTTCTTTATGCGGCAGCCCTTGACCTTGTGCTGCCAGGCATCGGCGGGGTATTGGTGTTCATTGCATGCTCTTGGTTACTAAAGATTGACGAGTTGCAACAAGTAATCTCAATATTAAAGAAAAGACAAGCCGTAGTTAACTCTATTACGGGAAAGGATAAATTGCCAAAGGCATTGAAATGAATCACTTAAAAATAAAGAAAAAATCTACCGTATTGAAAACATTTGGGTTCGGCCTGCCAATTTTAGCAGTGGTTATTGCCTGCTGGAGTTGTTTTCGTATAGGAATACCAATTCCAATCACCAATCCTTTGATACTAGCGATTGCTTCATTATTAATATTGATTCCGTTCAAGTCAAATCAAGCCGTGAAAACACTCCAGAGTATAACAGCATTCTTCCTGATTGCTGTCTTAGTTAACGAGTTATCCTCTCATTATTTTAAGATATCTCTGATGTCAGTTAAAATAGATATTTCATTCAGTATAATAATATTAGTCCTATGCGGAATAGGGTTCTGTATTAACAGAGCGAAAAGAGTCGAGTCTCCAGAAAACCTTAAGAAAGCAAATATCCTGTTTGGTTGGTTGCTGTCATTGGGACTGATAATAACGCACATGATCCTGCTTATTTTATTGCTAAAAAAGTTCTATGGCTACGGCTTTGAACATGATCTAAGTGTCTTGGGAAATTTGAGTTTATACTTTCTGCTATTCGTTCTTCTATGGAAGAAGCTGGACGAATTACATTTCAGGCAGGTAGTAGGAGTGATTTTAACGATTTTTTACTTTGCTCTGTGTAACATTTCCTCCTGACATAAATCTAGTTTTTAATCCGGTAACTACATCAACATTTGCCTCTGTTCACTCGCTTACATGATATGGAAAACGGTTGGGGTATGCGCATAAATGGCGATCCCAGAACGATTCACTACATGTATAGTGTATATTGAAAAATTAATTATGCCAGAAAACACTGTAAAAATTCAAGACCACCTTTCACTGAGGCGGAGTATCTGTGAAAAAGATCGTAAAAAAGCCGGTGTTTTTTATGCCAAATACTATATGCAAATAAAGTATTATATTGCCTCACGTGTTCCCTCTATTACAGATGCAGAAGATTTGACACAGGATGTATTCATTGAGTTTTACAAAAGCTATGGCTATAAGAAGCCCGAGGCCTATCTTCTTGGTATAGCCAAAAACCTTGTAGCCCAGTTTTACCGCAGCAAAAAGAGGCAAGTAGTAACCACTCCAATAACGTCAATTGATGAAATTGGTGCCAAGCTTGAGGAGCACCAGAAACCAGCAGAGCAGGTTTTACAACATAAACTCACAATCATTAAGGATTTGATACTCCAACTGCCCCCCAAAACTCGGGAAGCTATCAGGTTAAGATTTATTGAGGAACTTAGCCTAAAAGAAGCAGCTAAACAAGCTAACTGCTCAGTTCATACCTTTTGTCAGAGAATCTATGAGGCTAAGAGAATTATCCAAAAATTTAAATCAAGCTTTGAATAACATGGATTAGTCCGATTTTACCGAAAAAAATAAAATTTTTCCGATCATAACTCCTTACGAGAGCAGCGATTACAAAACCACAAAATTTTTTGAAATTTCTTCCTGATATTTCAGCCATTTTTGCAACTACTCTTATAGAAACGGTTATTTTTAGGTCTCAAAGCTGAATAAGGATAGATTTTTATGAATTGTAAAGAAGCAAAAATCCTGTCAATAGCACATATTATGGGTGATTTAGACCCTGACTCAGAGCAATATCGCCACTTAGAGTCTCATTTGGCATCCTGTCAGGTTTGTGCTGAGGAATATAAAAGCAGTGAATGGGCAATAGAATTTGTTGAACAGCACAAAACTGAGTTTGCCGGAGCATTTGAAGCTATAGATAGGGAAAAGGTTGCTGAGCAGGAAGAGATCCAGCACAGTTGGAAATGCCTAGAAGCCAGATTGGATGAACTTGAAGCTCAGCAGAGACAAGAAAAACAGGTCAAATTCCATAGATTGTTAGTTAGGGTATCTGCTGTAGCTGCTTGCTTGGTTATTGGAGCATCTCTCTTCCTGGTATTTTCGAATTATTCAAAGCCGAAAATTGCCCCAAAATCCACTCTCCAATCGGTTGCTCTTGCCCCAAAGCCTTCTGTTAGGATTGAGTTGATATCGAAAAATTCCAATATTCTCATTTCTGCTAACCAGCAAATAATCTCTACTAATGAATTGAAAACACTTGTTATAAACGGCAAACATAGGATAGTGATGAATACCAACACGGTTCTTGCAGTTGAGCCATTGGTAGAAAACAGCAATATTGGTTGTTTGGTAAAACTGGTTTCAGGCCAGATTTATACTCATGTCCATCATGACAGAAAGCCATTTATCGTTGGTACTGCTCATGGTCAAGCTGTGATTACAGGCACTACTTTTGACATCAAAGCTACAAAAAACAGCACAACCCTGTTAGTTAGTGAAGGAACGGTACAGTTTGAATCAGAGCAAGGGACTGTAAATGTAAGAACAGGTCAAAAGTCTGAGATAGTTAGTCAATCTGCCCCTTCAAGGCCCGTATTTTGTAATACAGCCGAACTTACTGCCTGGGCAACTGGCTATGAACCTGAACCTGCACTAGCTCAGGCTGAATTAAATACAGACCCATTTGAACTTCCATTATCACTTGGGGGAAAACCAATCGTTCTTGAGGAGATTGACTACAACCATTGGATAAAAGAAAAACAAAACTGGTTCAGGCTGCAATTTCCACAGATTTTCCAGCTTCAATATGCCTTAGCTAAAGAAGGTATCCAAATCGATTATTCGCAGCTTCTTGTCAAGACAGGGGATGTTTGGCAGTTTATGCATCTAAATACAATTCCTGTAAGATTTTCTGTTGTTAATCCAAATTCTTTACTCAAGATAGCTTCCAACTATGGCTTTGATAAACAGTGGTTATTGGAAAATGTTCCAGCAGCCAAAACTGCAATAGAAAAGCCAGTATTATCAGAAAATAGTTTTGCCGGCTTAAAAACATTTAATGGATGGTTAGATTATCTTGATGAAACAAAAAAACTAAAACCACCAACACCCATTTATTCATACCATGCAAGTAAATATTTAGCTGAGACAAGAAGCTTGGTCTGGTTTGCTGTAAGAGATGGCAAGTATGATTTGACTGACAAACAAAGAGCTGAAGTTATGGCTTTGCTTCAGGAAGAAGTTACACTCGCCTGTAAATGCCAGAACGATATGCTATATCCCCAGGACAAGCAGAAAATGTCTTGTGATAATATATGTCAGGTCCTGAATGATAAGATTATTGGATATATAAAAGCGATGAAGACTGTCGAGGAAAGAATTACAAAATATGAAATCAATCAGTGATATAGTGTTGAAGTTGTTAGGCCTGTTGTTATTGACAGGGGCAGTTCTAAAAGGCTGGCAGCTACTTACCGAGCCGGTCGCCAACAACACCATTTGGTCATACAGGCCGTTTCTAATCCTCGTAGTTGAATTTGAGCTGGCTCTTGCAATTTGGCTGCTCTCAGGCCTTTTCAAAAAAGCCGCTTGGCTGGTAACACTGGGATGTTTTTCACTGTTTTCACTGATCACACTTTATAAGGGATTATCCGGTGCTGAGTCTTGCGGTTGTTTCGGCTCGATACATGTAAACCCATGGATAACACTGTTTGCTATTGATATTCCTGCTGTGATAGCTTTGGTTGTATTTAGGCCAGAACTGTCATTCCTGAAGAGGCAGCAATCCGTAACTGCATTAGTCCGAAATCTTGCTGTTCCTCTGCCTTCTATGCTACACTTTATAACTATTGCAGTTGTCGGCTTGATCGCCCTTGCTATAACTACACCTATATTAGCTCTTAATGAGCCTGCTAAAGAAACTGAACAATACATAGTCCTTGAACCGGAAACGTGGATAGGTCAGAAACTGCCGATTCTTGAAAATATCGATATTGGAGAGCAACTCAAAAAAGGCAATTGGTTGGTATTGTTCTATCATCATGATTGTCCTGATTGCATCAAAGCTATCCCGAAGTACGAGCAAATAGCCCATGATCTAAAAGGAAACGAGGATTTCCTGCAAATAGCCCTGATAGAAGTGCCACCCTATGGCCAAGAACTAGTCAGTGAGAACTCCCCTTGCGTTTACGGCAAACTACCTGATACCAAAGAATGGTTCATCACGACACCAGCTGCAGCATTACTTGACAATAGCACAGTAACAAAGGCCTGGGAAGCCCAAGCTCCCAGCTTTGAGAATATAATCGGATCATTTGCTGTGGAAAATTACACAAGCAATGAAAAAACTATCAACAACTAACTCGGCAAAACCGCCCTGAAAGGAGGCGATGCCTATAATAATCGTACGTGTTGATATTCTGGTTTGTGAAAGGTAGTTAAAAGTTAATGTTTTATTTTAAGGAGTAGAACAATGAAAGTTAGAAAGATTATTGTTGGTTTCGTGGTTGCTTCTTGCATATTAGGTGGTGCTTTAGCGTATAGTTGGACCACACACTGTGCTGACTGTGTAACTGCGTCTTGCGATGGAACGTATGAGATACAAGATGAATGTCAGGGCCAACCTACGGGTTGCTCGAACGGACCTATGAATTCATGCGCCGGCCAATGCGATGAATACTGTGAGGATGGACCCACTCTCCCGTTTTGTCTGGTTACTGGCTCGTATCAGGACACATGCACATTTACTGGTGGTGATTCAGAATGTGGAGATGTGTTTGAAGCCAATTGTTCAGGTTTTTGGAGCAATCTATGTGACTGTGACCCGGTTGACCCCCCGAATAACCTAGGTACTTGTTATGCAGATACCTGCAGCGGTTGATGTATAGAACATAAGACGTATATCTTTTTTCTGTTATCCAGCCGCTCTCAATAGTGGCTGGATAACAGGTTAATGGTATAGGAGTCTATTTAAACTGGTAATAAAAACACGGAGTATGGGTATTTTGATTGAAAGGAAATTATTATGGACAATTGTAATAACAAACTTTTATTGATAATAATCATTTCACTCTTTGTCACCTTGTTAGCTTTTGCGCAAGACGATAATTTTTCGCCGCAGGATTTAATTGAGAAAATTTCAGACAGCGAAAAAAAGATTGAGAGTGTGGAAGCACACATTGATTTTTCCTTCCCCAAAAGTGGTGCCCTTATGTCTGCTGATTGGGGTTTTCAGGGAGGCAAAGAATATTTATGGGGCAAACAGTCTTTCCCCGTTCAACAGTGGAGAGGTAAAACGATACCGGAGTATACACGTACATTTAAGTACGGTTTTGACGGCGAAAAAGCGTATGGTGTTCGAACACATACTCTTAGGCCTGGTTGGTACAGTGGAGAAGTTAGCGAATACGCTGCTTCAGATTTTAGAGGAATTCTCAAGCCTTCTATTTTTCTGGGCCATGACGTAGCCCCGGGACCGATGCTGCTTAGCAGTTATTTACTAAGTGCTCAAAAAGTGGCAGTCAAAGAAAAGTTCGAAGAGATCGATGGTCATCTTTGTACCGTTATTGAGGCTGTCGGAATTGAGCTTTCCGGTAGAAACAAGAAGCACGATATACGTGTGTGGATCGATACCCAGCGTGATTTTAGACCACTCAAAATTGAGCATTACGAAAGTATTGGGGGCAATAACAGGTGGAAAGTCTTAAGAGCTATTACAGATGAAATTAAATTAAAAAACATCGATGGTATATGGTTTCCCGTTGCCGGCAGACGTATCAATTACCACGACAAGGATCTGCAGTTACCTGATGGCATGACTGAGTCCGAATTCCTTGCGCTGCCGCGTGAAAAACAAAGAGAGATTGTAGTAGTTACGACAGAACCAAGCAAATACGGGTACCGCAGTCCAAAAATTTATGAAGATACTATTCGCATTAACAAAGGTATTGACCCGAACAGGTTCAAGCCAGAATTTCCACATGGATGCTGGGTTAAGGATAACTTTGCAGACATTGTGTATAGGGTCGGATACATCCAGGATGAGTTCGATGGAATAGAAGCTTTGGCCGATGCGGAATTAAAAAGTAAGGTTTCTCTGAAAAAAATCGATCCAAATCTCTTCCAAACTGAAAAGGGCGAACAAAATGGAACAGATCAAGCAAGGCCGCACAAAAAAACTGTAAATAAACACAACGAAATAAAAGATGATAATTTGCAAAAACCACCGATGATAATACGTAGCAGATCACATCTGGTATTTGTGATAATAGCGGTAGTAATAGTTTGCCTTATAATAGGAAAGTTGCTTGTGCTTAAAAGAAAAGAAATAAAATGTTAAAATTAATAGGATTATACACATTTTGCTTGTTAATTTCGATATAATAGTATGTGGAGGTTATAAAGAAAATGAAGAAATCTTATTATCTAATATCAATAGTGTTGATTTGTATGGTTATACTATTGACTTATCTAATTGGTTCACCCAGACATCCCTCTATACATTTCCCTAAAGGCACATATGATAATTTCGGCGAACTCAAAGAAGGAGAAGTTTTAGTATATTCTTTTCCATTTGAAAATTGTGGAAACGAAAAATTAGAGATTAAGAATATCAAGACCAACTGTGGTTGTATCAGCGCAAAATGTGAACAGCCAATACTTAAAAAGGGAGAATCTTCAAATATTAAGATTGTATATAGGTCTGAAATATCACCATCTGAAAAAAATAAGATTATAAGGATATCATTCGAGACTAACGATCCTAAGAATTCGTTTGCAAAGCTTCAGTTAGAAGGGATGGTTATAAGAACACTATATTGGTACCCAAGGTCGTTAAGCTTTTACTGTACTCAAGATACAACTGGCGAACAGCAAGATGTTCGATTTAAGACAGATAAAGACCAGCAATTAGAAGTAGAAAAAATCGAGGTTTCCAGCGATAGGATCAGTGCGTCATACACACAAGATAAAACTGGCATTGTTTGCAGCGTGTATCTTGACCCTAATTGCCCACAAGGAAGCTGGGGTGAAAAAATTGAACTATTTGCTCGGATTGGGAACCTGAAGAAAAAAGTATTGATACCGGTGTATCTAATGATACAATAATAAGGAACGACCCTAAAGCATAGGTTCTAAAGATTCATCTTGTATTTTGAGTGAAAGGAGTTTTTCATGAAAAACTGTAATAAGAAGTCTTTGTTGATAATAATCACCTCCCTCTTTGTCCCCTTGTTAACTTTTGCACAAGGCAGCAGTAATTTTTCACCGGAAGATTTGATTGAACAAATTTCGGTCAGTGAAAAAAGGGTCGAGAGTATAGAGGCACATTTTGATTTTTCTTTTCCAATAAGTGGCGCCATTATGTCTGCCGATTGGGGTTTTCAAAGAGGCAAAGAATATTTATGGGGCAAACAATCTTTCCCTATTCAACAGAAGAAAGGTAAAACGATACCGGAGTATACACGCACATTTAAGTACGGTTTTGACGGTGAAAAAGCATATGGTGTTCGAACACATACTCTTAAGCCTGGTTGGTACAGTGGGAAAGTCAGCGAATACGTCGCTTCAGATTTTAGAGGAATTCTCAAGCCTACCACTTTTCTGGGCCATGACGTTGCTCCGGGCCCGATGCTGCTTAGCGGATACTTACTAAACGCCCATAAAGTGGCAGTCAAAGAAAAGTTCGAAGAGATCGATGGTCATCTTTGTACCGTTATTGAGGCTGTCGGAATTGAGCTTTCCGGTAGAAACAAGAAGCACGATATACGTGTGTGGATCGATACCCAGCGTGATTTTAGACCACTCAAAATTGAGCATTACGAAAGTATTGGGGGCAATAACAGGTGGAAAGTCTTAAGAGCTATTACAGATGAAATTAAATTAAAAAACATCGATGGTATATGGTTTCCTATAACCGGCAGAATTATCAATTACCACGACAAGGATCTGCAGTTACCTGATGGAATGACAGAAGCCGAATTCCTTGCGCTGCCGCGTGAAAAACAAAGAGAGATTGTAGTAGTTACGACAGAACCAAGCAAATACGGGTACCGCTGTCCAAAAATTTATGAAGATACTATTCGCATTAACAAAGGTATTGACCCGAACAGGTTCAAGCCAGAATTTCCACATGGATGCTTGATCGACGACGACTTTACCGGTATGATCTATGCAATTGGAAGCTTCGATGACCCCGCGATGAAACCTGATTCCGAAGTTGGCAGAATACTGAAGCAATTGTTGGATCATGAAGTCAAGGTCAGACCTGAACTTAAAGATGAACTTATCAGTGTATTGAAGGAATGCGATGTTTCCAGGAACAGATACAAATGGTTTGCAGCAATTCGCGGTCTTGTTCTAATTGGCTCGCCGGCGGTTCCTGATTTGAGAAGGGAGCTAAGGCGTACAAGAAAGCCGGAAATGCAGAGTGCTATAGCATTTATCCTGCGGGCCATCGGTGATGATTCCGCAGTTAAGGTGCTTATAGATACTCTTAGCCATGCCAGTGCTAATGGTGGCAGCTATCTTGGTAAACCAACAAAATGCGATTTATACAAATTTGTAAAAAAACATCAAACAAATCCATTGCAGCCTCGTGCGGGATTGAGTTCGTCGATAGAGGAGATCACCGTAGCGCTGGAAAAACTGGCCGGCCATAGTGAAGGCCATCTACATTACCCCGGTTTGTATGATGCCAAGGGTAATCCAATTTCTTGTAACGCCGAAGTCTGTACTATAGTCGAAGCAAAACAAGCTAAAGAAGATTTACGAGTGGTTGCTCGCCGCTGGAAGCTCTGGTGGAAAAAAACTAAGGGAAAGACAAACAAATAGTAAGTCGCGTCACTCGGAATGGCGATGGGATAAAAATAACTAGGTTTTTTTATTCATACAGGTATTTTGTATTGGCATTTGTTTGATTGGCGGCGTATTTATTAGCGGCGCATTGCTTGTAATATCAATACCAGTTAATTAGAGCCGATTGGTTACTATTCCGGATTCCCGCAAAGATGGGGATCCAGAATCCTTATTGTTTAGTCTGCCAATCGTGATATCGGCTCTTTCTTACTGAAATTATTATAAGTGCCGGCATGGCTGCGATGTTTACGTTTGTTATTAGCTCTGCGTTATATCATAACCTTGAAATTACTTGTGGCTGCTTTGGTGTCTCATCTACTGAAATTATAAATTACTCTATACTGATTCGTGCTTGTATGATATTACTACTTGCTGCTATAGCATACTCAGGAATGCTTGCAGTCAATGTTAAATCAGAACCAGTAAAATCCAATAACAATAATGGCTTACCTTAGAAATTTTCTACTGACCGAGAAGATTAGTTGACAGCTTTGATAATCGGATTCTATCTCCCATTTCTGCTAAGGTTCCCTTAAAACCCCTTGGCAAGGTATCAATATACTAGTTTCAAAGGTGATCTCTGGTGTCTTCTCACCTGCTGGCCATTTTATCAATAACTTTATCGCCTTCGGAGGAGCATTTTTTGAATTATAGGAAGCCTTCCATTCGAGAGTGTCAGAATTAGGATCAGCAGCAAGTAAATTGAAGGCAGATAGCCCCTCCAATAGAATATCTGACGTTTCTACCCCGATAACTTTTGCTTCTGCACAAGGCTGTTCGAATCTTTCCAACACAGTTCGGCCTGTATTACGGTCCTTAGTGAAATGATAGCGAACTTTTGCCATACGTGATGCCCCCAAACTCCCTTTCCACCAAGGGTACAGAGTGTAAAATGTCAATTCTGTTGTGCCATTCGGCAGAGTCGATACTTCAAATGAGTTATTCCCTTTGTTGGTCTCAACTTCATCACCCCCATCATCGTCTTTACCTTCTGCCTCTGATGGGAAGTAAAGACAAGACAACTCAGTTCGAAGGCTTTCGATAATTATACGGCTGTCATGATAAATTGGACGTTGGTCTTCAGCATTTGAACAAATTGTGCGAGCCTGTCTATATGATGCACTTATCCCCATAACCAAAATAGAACTGATGAGCATCACAAGAAGCAATTCGATGAGAGTGAAGCCACTGTGATCGGTCAGGTCATTTGTTATTGAGATTTTCATGTAATTACTACTTGCCTTCCAAGGCGGTTTTCATTTCGGTAAGTGAAAGGAGTTGATACTCTTGTGGTCTCTGCTGCTCCTGCCATATAACCTTCACACTGATTGAGCCAAGGCTCTCAACAGGAGTAGGGGCTATCTGAATCTGCCAGTGATACAAATCCCTCTGGCCATTTCTTATTTCAAAAGCAGTATTACCATTTAGTTTGGTTTCTGTTAGTAATTCTTCAGCAAGTAATACTGCTTTTGTCAGCATTCTGCTGTGATAAGCTGCCATTGAGCAAGTGCGAAGTGCACTGAAAATTGCGATTAAAGATGTACTAAGTATTGCCAAAGCAACTATTACCTCTACCATTGTGAAACCAGTGCCAGAACGATTCTTTTTAGATGGACGTTTCTTCAATTTCAACCTTCCGGCCTTTAATATTGATTGTTATAATTGCATCTCTAAATGAAAGAGAGAAGCTTCCATTAGGCCAAGGCAATGCTGGATCAAAGATTAAAAAGTGTTCTTTCCCTGCCGTATCAAAACCCTCTATATCGATGATATTAATGTTTCTACTGAAATAACGGGGCCTGCCTTGGTAGTTGTCGAGAGCCTCAAAGACATCTTGACCTGCGTCCCTCGATGCTTCCAGTAAATAGCTTTTGTCTTTGGGTTTAAGAACTATCCTCGTAGGCCTCGCGCTATTAATAGCCAGATCGACTGCATATTTGACCATCTCTGCTACATTCAGACTTTCTTGTTTTATTTTAAAACTTTCGTTACTTCTTGTGGCATATGGTAATATTACCGTTATTGTCGTTGAGATAATCACCAACACAATAATAAGTTCGAAAAGTGTAAAGCCACTTAGTTTTAATTTACTATTGCAGGCGTTCATTTATAAGCTCATCATGGTTTGTGATATCATCTTCATTACCTATTACACCATCCGGGCCCGGAGAGATGATATCATATAAAAATTCCGAAGAAGTCAACTGGCTTGGATATTGATAATGGTACTCATTACCCCATGGGTCCCGTGGTACTGATGCACTCTTAAGGTATGGTCCTCGCCAGTTTCTTACTCCGGGATTTGTAATCAGCGATTGCAGGCCCTCATCGGTCGGATATTGCCCGGTATCTTGCTCAAACAAGTCCATTGCAATGCCAAACGTCCCTATTATAGTCTGCCTTGCAGCTATTATTCTGGCTTCCTGTGACCTACCAAAAAAACGCGGCACTACAACTGCAGCCAAAACGCCAATTATGGTAATGACCAATAGCAGCTCTATAAGAGTAAAACCGTTAGCATTTCTTTTGTTTCTGTAAAGTTTGTTCATTCCTTAATCTGCTCCTTTCATCCCACCATTGTGCTGGTTTCAAAAATTGGCATTAGTATTGCCAGGACAATAAATCCTATAATAATACCCAATACAATGATCATAAACGGCCCCAGCAAACTGGTCATAACATTTATTGCCGACTCACTTTCCTGGACATGCATATCCGCTATTTCCATTAGCATTTCAGGTAGTGTACCGGTATCTTCCCCGACGGCTACCATATTTGCTGTGATTTCACTAAAATACTTTTGTTCTCCCATTACTTTTGCCAAGGTTACGCCGCTTAATACACCTGACTCGACATTATCTATCTCCCTGGCAAAAGCTGTGTTTCTAGTGATTCCCTTTGTGGTATTTATTGCTGACATGATATTTACACCGCCAGCAAGCAAAGAGCCAAACGTTCTGGCAAAGCGAGCTAATTGTAATTTCCTATTTAAAGTCCCGATCAAGGGGAGTCTAAGCAGAGCAGAATCAACAGAGAGCTTGAAATGCTGATTCCTCAGTGCTATCAGGCAAAAGAATGCCATTGAGGCTGTTATTAATAAAAATACAGGCCAAAAGCTTTTTAAGAATTCTGTTGAGTTTACTAATATCTTGGTTGGTAGTGGTAAAGCCTGGTTGGCAGTAACAAATAATTCAATGAATTTCGGTATGACAAATGTGGTTAAAACGACAATAACAGCAACGCTTACTACTAGTAGAAAAATGGGGTAGATCATGGCACTTCGAATTTGCGAATTTATTGTTGCTTGTGCTTTAAGTTCTTTGCTTAAAAGGGATAACGTTTCAGATAAGCTGCCAGATTCTTCGGCGGCTTTTACTATAGCAGTGTAGACTTTAGAGAAGATTTTAGGGTGTTTAGCCATTGCTTCAGATAATGAACTGGACTGTTCGATATCACTGTAAAGCTCGCTTATTACAGAAGTTAGATGTTTATTTGCGGTTTGCCTTGATAAGGTTTTCAGGGCGACTGTCAGCTGCATGCCAGCCTTGAGCAGGGCAGCTAGTTGGTGACTAAAAATGGCTTTTTCCTTTGTGGTTGCTCTGTAGCCAAGGCCGATATTTGAGTGCAGGAGAGCGGTAATTGCATTTTGCTGGTCTACGCTGACGAGGTAGTAACCCCTTTTTCTTAAAGTAGTTATGGCAACGTCTCTGTTGGTAGCTCGGAGGCTACCTGAGGCCGGGGTTCCATCGGTATTCTTTGCTTTGAAGAGGTAGTTAAGCATTAGTCGAATCCATTTATTTAGGTATCCTTGTGTTGATATAGCGTATTTCTATAGCAATATGTTGATATTGTTGTTGTAGAGGTGAAGGTAGTCAGAAGCTTTCGCTCCATCAACTCCGTCGGAGATAAGCCATCCGGTATCGGTTCTTTCTATGGCGGTTGCTCCTGGCAAGCCATCCGCTATTTGTAATCTTTCTGTACCGCTACCAATAATTCAACATCACCTGCCGGTCTCTTCGTAAAATTGTCATCACTGCTATATCCGGCATCAGCCAAAGCTATGCCGGTTTCTTCTTTAATTCCAACTGCCTGTCGGTTCGATTCTATCTGCTCAAGCATCGGGTGCAATTGTTGTTTATCATTTTCCTGCTGTGTTACATCCTCGGCAACTATTACCTGATCTTCTGTCACCACCGCCTGAGCATTAAGCCCCTGAACATAACCTTTTCGTGTCTTCATGATACGGCTGTCAGGATCGCTGACATTGGCCTTGGCATCTTTGTTTTCTGCATCTTCGGGCGACTTCGGCTTACGGCCCCGAGGCTTTTTGCCGGTGTTTTCTTCTTTGGCTTTACGCCTGTCTATCTTATCCTGCTAAACTTGACGGGCTTGTGCTTTCTCACGCTCTAAACGCCCTTTACAGGCTTTGAGGCGATTTATGCGGCTGTTGCGATCTCGCAAATCTTCCGGCATTTCATCGCCGCGTTTATCAGGACCGAAGGCTTTGTCTTCTTCAGCATCTTTTACCGCTGCCTCAGAAAGCATCTTATCTATTTCCTGCTCCAGATGCTTCAATGTACGATTGGCTGCCAGTGAAGCAGTTGCCTTGATCTTTGTGCCATCCAGTGAGACCTTGCCGAGTTTGACCAGCCCGGCTTCACCACAAAGCCGAAGGATTTCAAGGAATAGTGTTTTTAAATGCGATTGATTATCCTTGCGAAAGCGGCTTATCGTAGTGTGGTCGGGAGACTGGTTTGCCGTAATGACTTTATACGCCACATCAGTCTGACAATATTTTTCAATCCGACGACTGGAACGTTCACCGCTGCAGTAAGAATATATCAGCAAAGCCACCATTGTAGTTGTCAAGCGTTCGTAGGACCGCCGTAAAAAGGCTAACTTTATAGCATTTGATCTTTGAAAAATGAATATGTGGTCAGATGTAATAGGACAGAAGCGATATCAGATGCCGAACCCTATCAAAATGTAAGAATGTTGTCTTTGATTATGATGTGTTGACGGACTATCCCTGTGTTAAGCTGACATGGAAATTGAAAAACGAGATCGCAAACTAAGCGACTTTTTTCAGTCGATACCCCATTACCCGTGTGTGGCGAAAGAAGCGTTGTTCGATATTACACGGAACTGTTTTGGCATCATGCCCGGGCCTGTCTGGCTTGTTGTTGTAATAAACATCGTCAGGGCGAATGCCATCTAAGGCCATGTGTGGTCGCCAGTTGTTGTACCAGAGTTCAAATTCTTTGCATAGTTCCGTAAGATGAGCAATGCCTTTGATGATGGCAACCCGTTTGAGCCATTCATGTTTGAAAGTCTTGTTGACTCTTTCGGTGACAGCGATGGAGCCATGCTTTCCTATAGCTCCCAGGCGAGGCTTGATATTATATTTGCCCAACAGCTCGGCAAATACCTCTCCGGTGAAGACATGAGCTTGATCTGAGATAATATGTTTGGGCGAACCATACTTTTCAATAGCGATTTCCAGCGCATTATTAATCCATCCGGCATTGGGTCCTTCCAGAGGAACTGCAGCCATTACTTTACGTGAGTAATGGTCAATGACAACACAAATATGGATCGGCCAAAGTCCCCAGCAAAACACCATTGTCGTGTCAATGGACCAAACGTGATTGGGGTACCAGGCCGGGATGGAGCGAGCTACCTCATCTTCCGCTTTCTTCGGTTTAGATTCTGTTTTAGGGCCTGTTCGGGGCTTAGGTTGATTGAGGATATTCCGCACGGTCGAAGCCGACAGAAAGATATTTAACAGAGCCAGTTGGTTGGCGATTCGCACCCGTCCACAGTTGACATTGGCCTTCGTTATTTCCCATACCAGGGAGGCTATTTCGGTTGGTGTTTTATTTGCAGGGATTATTGACGGTATCTGTTCTTCGATTTTATGGAGCCACCGGTAGAGCGTTGATTTGGCAATGCCCAGATATTCGGTCACTCTGCGTCTTGGAACCTGAAAGGTTTCCATGTAACAGAGAATGAAGAGCTTTTCCCGAAGCGTGTATCGCTTGTTTGTCTGTTTCTTTTGAACTCCTTTTTGAAGGATGGTTATCTGTATTTGCTGCTGATAGACCTTGTCGCGAAGAAAGATGATCTCTTTGTCTTTGTCGTCAATATCCATGGATGCAAGACGTTTCAAGCTTCGTTTGCGAGCTCTGCCAGAGAATCGAGCGGCAAGGATGGCTGCTTTGGCAATCAGTGTAACCGCAGCGTTGACAATTTCAATATTTGTTGCCATAATCTACACTTGGAGCTTAATAAAACGATGATAATTATAATCCAATCACAAAATTATAGCATTTTGATGCAGGAAGTGCCAATTGGTCTGATTAAAACATAAGTGCTTGTTTTCCAAGGAGATGAATGTGTGTCGCGGGGTGTCCTACGAACGCTTGACAAGTACATAAGTCCCCACTAAGTGCCAGTTGTGTTTAGTTTTTGTAGAATTGCTGTAATTAGACAAAAATTAGACATATAAGTGCTGTGAAATCAAGTAGTTATGATGGTGAAATTTCTATATTACTGCTTTACACGCAGGAGGTCACAGATTCAAGTCCCGTTTCGAAAAGTGAAATAGAAATTCCTGCAAAAAACTACAACCAAACTACAACCAAAAGATGCAATATCTACTAATCTTGCGATATTTACCACTTGCTAAATGTTGAAATACGCAGTATTTACGAAAACACAGAGATTTAATGAAGTTTTTGCAAACCGTCGCCTTAGGCCACTTGGCTACGCCGCCAACACACATGCAAAAGCACGCCTGCAAAAGAAAATAGGATTTTAGCGTTATCCCCGTGATATTGCAAGAAAAATTTTGTAAGCTTAGTGACTGATGAACCCCGCTGAAGGACTGTTTTTTCGCTATTTTTCAACAAGCCAGGGACAAATCCCAAAAAAACGAAAAACCGTCCGATAATTTCCTTGACATTCGGCTTGATAATACTGTAGAATAGTTGTGATAAATACGCGGACTTTATGGAGGGGGGGAGGTGTGTTTTCCCCCTTTCATTTCTTCTGTCACCGCATTATATTTGGAGGAAATGTGTGCGATAATCCATAGGATAAAACCTAACTCACCACGCTGTAACCACCGATATATCCATTTATGACAAATAACAGGAATGTTAATAATATCTAAAAAATATAAACGTCTATCCCCCAATTACAGTGGGACATAAACAGATTGAAACATTTTTTTAAGGAGTAACAGATCATGCGAAAACTAAAGTCAAATTTATTATTGTTTTGTGTATTTTTATTGTTCGGTGCTATAGCAACACAAGCGCTGGATGTTCCGCCTCCTCCGGTAGCGGTATTTGACAAAGTACCCACAGGTCAAATACCGGATCTGGAACAGAAGAGAGATTACGAGATGCCTCTTGACGGTAATCCTGAGCAAAAATGGTGTGCTCCTACCGCAGCAGCTGATAGTGTCTGGTATTACGGCAAGGGTGCTTACCCGAATCTTATACCTGCAGTAGGAGGTGACATTGCAAATGCGGACGCATTGATCCAGACTCTGGGATCCCCACCGTTTATGAATACCAGTGACGCAGCTGGCGGAACACAGGTTTTTATGGCGGTAAGCGGACTTTGGGGATACTATAACAGTATATACCCTGCCACTTTTAATGCGCAACTGTTCACAGCATATAATCTGCCCGATGCTGTTGGAGCACCTTCTGCGCAAAACCTCTGGAACATGATGACAAACAATCTATATGATTGTAACGACGTGTTGCCGATCATACAGTTCGGAGGAAATCCACCGACAAGCCACGACCAAATAGAATATGACCTGTATATTGATACAGCTAATTCTCATTTAGTAATGATGGTTGCCTATGATGACACCGATCCAAACATGGATATTTACGACCCCGACAATAATAATCCACAAGGTCATGCTTTTCCACCGATGGCGCCGGCCAATCCCGATCCGACCAATTTATCGATCAGCACTCTTCCGGGAAATGTTATTTCACTTAACGCTGACGGTGTTTCAGCTCCATGGATCGTAGGAGCAATTATTTCCGGGCCAATAGCAACACAGCAGGCAGACAGGGAATATGGTGATGCTCCCGAAGGAGCTTTAGCTTATCCTTCAAGTGGGGTCAGTGGCAGCTTTCCAACATGCAAAAATGTTGCGGTTGCCGGTTATATCGAGCACAACAATTTCGGCGCACAATTCGGGCCTTCATTTGACTTCGAACCCGAAGGAAATGCCGGCTTGTGTCCGACATTTAATCCAAGTACTTATGATCAGGATGAATGTTTCCAGGACGGTGACGCTGGTCTTATAATGCCGCCAGCTTATACTATTCAGGGACCTGTAGGTTCTGAAACCGTCGTCTCATGTGCCGGAATGACCGGTTTTCTTGGGCAAACCTGTGCGACCGCTGTCTGGGGAACCGACATCGATATTGACGTCACCAACAACATGCCGTCGAATACTACCGGATATGTCAATGTTCTTGTTGACTGGAACCAGGACGGAACTTGGTCAGGCTCTTCAAATTGTCCCACCGGCGCTGTTCCAGAACACGTCCTTGTTGACTTCGCCGTACCAAATGGTTACTCAGGTGCGTTGTCCGCTCTGATGGCGGCTGGCAGCAGCTTTACGATCGGTCCTAATCAGGGATACGTTTGGGTAAGATTCTCGATAACCGAAGTGCCTGTAGGAATCGTATGGGACGGCACGGGAGTTTTTGAAGACGGTGAAACGGAAGACTATCTACTGGAAATAGACCACTCGGGAGGTCCCGTTCCTGGCAAACCGCTTGAGCCTCATACAAAGTGGTCACAGCCACCAATAGAGAAGGACCCAACGGCAGAAATGCCAACATATTGCGGCTGGGATGAAAGGTCATTCATTGATATTAGTCAAGGCCCGACTTTAACGAAAATGGTTGCTGATGATTACCGTTGTATTGGTCCTATGCCGATAACAAGCATTCACTGGTGGGGCTCTTTTTGGGATTGGGAATATCCCGGCCCGCCTCCAGGCAATAGCATTCCTGCCGGATGGCATATAGCGTTCTGGTCCAATGTTCCGGCAAACGTCGATAGTACTTACAGCCATCCTTCAGTATTGCTGCACGAGGTACTTATTCAATCAACAAGAGTTACTATGGAAGAGGTAGGCCGTGATGAGTACTTCGGATATTTCCCCAATGATACGTGCTATCAATTCAATGTCACTCTTGACCCTAATGAGTATTTCTGGCAGACGATCAATAATGATGTTACTACCAATGACATCTACTGGATCAGTATCACAGCGATGTATCTTAACGATTTGTCAATAGATCACGCGTGGGGTTGGAAGACTCGCCCATGGCATTGGATGGATGACGCGGTTACGATGGATCTTCCGGGTTTACCTGCTCCGCAGCCACCTATGCCTTGGTTAGGGGCAGGAATGCAATTGGATGTTGCTTTAATTGATCCATTGGTGGATCCGGTATTTCTGGAAAGCATGGATGTGTCATTCGAACTGGATACCGATCCGAATTATATCAAGTGGGAACAGCTCTATACCGGCATCCGCCACTGGCCCCACTATGAAGATGTAGTATCAATGCAAAAACCCGGACAAGGTGAACCAAATCTTGTCCAGCTTGTTGCTGACGATTGGTTGTGTAAAAGACAAACTCCTGTTATTGCGATTTCATGGTGGGGTTCCTATATTGGATACACCTACCAGGCATGTCAGGACACTACCTTTGCCGCGCTGCCTGTACAACCGGATCGATTCGAGCTGAAGATATGGACAGATGTTCCCGCCGGTGCCGATCCGCTGTATCCAGGCATGAGCCATCCTAACGAAGTTATCTGGAACTATGTAACTAACAAATACAATGAAGTATTTGTTGGTTTCGACAAGCATCCAAATCATGGCGATATGAACGAGCCGGTCTTCCGTTATTCGGTCAAACTGCCTGAGGACGAATGGTTCTGCCAAAACGACGCTAACGGAGTCTACTGGCTCAGCGTAACAGCTGTATACGATATTAACACGCCAAACTATGATTGGGGCTGGACAAACCATGAACACGTGTTCAATGACAATGCCGTAGCCGGGCAGCTCTCTGCTGATGGCACCACATGGACATGGCAGGAACTCTATGACCAGACAGATGCAAATGAAGATATGTCATTTATCCTGTTCACCGACCCAAATACTATTTGTTGCGATTGCTGGGGCGACGTCAGCAGTGGCGCAACACCTCCAGGCCAAAAGGATAACGCGGTCTCTCTCAGTGACGTATTCTACATTTATGACCTGATCAAGAATTATCCGGGTACCGGGTATGTTGCTCAACTCAGTGACCCGAATGCCGCAGGTTATGAATGTGCCGATGTCTCCAGTGGTGCAACACCTGCTGGTCAACAGGATCTGGCGATCAGTCTGTCCGATGTTTTCCACATATATAGCCATATTAAGAATTATCCTCACACAGGATATGTGGGTCCTTGTATGGTTAAGGATGCGAACGGACATATTCAGCCAGTACCATATCCGTAGTCAGGAAATATCATAATTGATTCGCAAAAAAAAGGGCTGTGAGTGAAAACTCACAGCCCTTTTGTATATAAAGCCTTTTCAATCTTACCCTTGATTGCTCCAGCCACCATCCACGGGAAGAACTGTCCCCGTAATGAATCGTGACTCATCGCCGGCTAAGAACAACGCTGCCGCTGCCAGATCGCCAGGTGCGCCAAGTTTGCCCAATGCCTGGCGACCTTCAAGGTACGCCATAATTTCAGGATTCCCCTGCATTCGTTTACTCATCGGCGTATCGATCATACCCGGAGCAATGGCATTGGCACGAATCCCCTGCTTTGAGTAATAAGCGGCAATGCACTTGGTCAGCGTGATAACACCGCCTTTGCTGGTGATATACGCATGTGAACGAAAGAACTCCGCCGGCGGACACAAGGCGGTGACTGAACTGAGTGTAATGATGCTCGCCGAGTCACTCTCAAGCATAACAGGAATCCCATAACGACAGCATCGCCATACCCCTTTAAGGTTGACGTTCATCACATAGTCCCACCCATCCTCCTGGCACTCTCCCGCGGGACCATCACCATACTTGCTTCCCACAACCCCCGCGGCACAAACCAGAATATCGAGCCCACCGAGTTTCGCACAGGCCGATTCGAAGCCACTTATAACGCTGCCGGTATCGCCAACATCCATTACAACCGGTTCGATATTCTCTGAGTTCTCGCATATTTCTTTAAGACCCGCCTCATTGATATCAGCGGCAATAACCTTGGCCCCCTCAGCAGCAAAGAGACGAGCGATCTCACATCCGATCCCGCTGCCGGCACCGGTAACAATAGCTTTCCTGCCTTCTAAACGTCTCATTATAACAGCTTTATCCCGTCTTCTTTAAGCTTCTTTATTACAGGCTCGAGTTCTTTCAAGAGCATCTGCAACTGATGCGTATTCTCAAGAAAATTCTCATACAGCTTACCGTCATTAAGAAACCGCGAAGCTGTTCCTTCACCGTCATTTATTTTCTCTAAGATAATACGCAATTCAGCGGTGGTCTTGCTCAACTCCTCACCGGCAATCAGCACAACCTCAGCAACATTGGTGATCTGGGCATCGGCATTATTCAGCATTGTCTTGCCAGCCACCGAAAGGTTCTCTATCTCCTTCAACGCTGTCGTTGCCCGCTCAGTCGCTTTGGTCAAATTAGCCAAGGTTATTTTAAGATTCTCTTTATTTGTTCGATCACCGAGGATATCATTCATATTGCCGACAACTGTTACAAAACCATCTACAAGCTCATCAAGTTTTTTCTGACTCTCCTCAGGGAAGAACTCGCTGGTCACACCAGTTGAACCCTGCAATAATATGCCATCAACTAAGTACTCCGTACCGGCGACATTAGGGTCAAGGCGTTTCAAAGGCACGGTAGGATCGAGTTTAAGTTCGATATAACTGCTCCCCAGGCCCCGAGTCATCAACTTTACCGCTACATTAGAGGGGATATTAGAATACTTTTTATCAATACTAAGGATCACCTTGGTCTGATGATAATTCAAACCGGTACTGCTGTCTTTCAACACCCGCGGCGCCATAACATCTGTCACCCTGCCGATCTGATAACCGCAAAATCGAACTGGCGTATCCTTTTGAACCCCAGGAGCCGACGAAAACTGAACAAACACCTTAAACGAACGAAACCTGCTTACCGTTACAGGCAGATCACCAAACTTAAAGATCAGCCATCCAAGCGCAAACACCGCTACTATCACAAATATCCCAACAGCAAGATTCTGTTTCCTTTGCCTGGTTTCGTAATCACTCACTTTTTGCTTCCTTTCAAATCGATCCGCCCTTCAAGAAACAACTCCCTTATCGCGCGAAGCGGATAACCGCTGTCGTTGAGTTTCTTTATCAGCCTGATTCGCTCGATAGCTTTTTCATCAAACATACGCCTTCCGGTTGAGCTAATTTCTGTAGCCTCCAGCAAACCAACCATAAGATAATATTGCAGAGATTGACGCGAAATTCCAGCTTTTTTTGCCGCCTGACCTATCGCTATTAATTGTGACTTCTCACTCATCGCTGCAACTCCGTGTCCCGTGTCCAGTGTCCAGTGACTCGTGTTTTGAGCAACGGGACCCGAGCGACGAGCCACTATCTAACGCCTCGGATACCAGTTTTAACAGAGATTTCTGCACATCTTTGAGCCCAGGCTGCTTTACAGCCTGACAAAGCTCATTTCTATCTAACTTTTTCGACCATTGAGCCGAAATCATTAACAAATAATCATATCCAGACGGTAATTGCTCCTGATTTTGCCGAAAAGCCTCTCTTAACAGCCTTTTAAGCCGATTTCTAATTACCGCAAAGCCCAAAGATTTGCCCACAGAAATACCAAGCCTCGAGTGACCAATATCGTTTTCAGCGATATAAAGAGTTAGTAAATTGTCACTGAAACGACGTTTTTGCGCCAAAACCGTCTTAAACTGCTCATTTTTGACCAATCTCTTACTTTTTGAAAAAGAAAACCGCTTCATTAGGCCCCACTTAAATTATTAAACCAGACTAACCGTTCTGACGGCTTATACCAAGTCCGATTGTTAAGTACGCTGTTGTCATTTCGACCGAAGGGCCACGAAGTGGCCCGTAGTGGAGAAATCCTTTTTAATAGATTTCTCGACTCGCCTACGCCTCGCTCGAAATGACATGCAAGCGCATTAACTAATCGTAATTCGTAGTATACCAACCTAACTATCTTCTCAATAAAATGTTATCCCGATGTACATCGGGATAAAACAATGATAAAATCAGCCATCGGCCCCAAGGCCGATTCCATAATTTTGACTTTTAAATTTTGATTTTTAAATTCTCAAACTGACCATCGGTCAGGTTGAGTTATTTATTATCAGCCTTTTGCTGGCGTTCCAAAACCTCGGCACTAAGAGAGCGGTGAACCGCACGGCAGTTCAATACACCCGCAAAACTCTCATCATCAGCCGAAACCGTTACTGGAATATGTGCCACATCAAGACGCTTGGTTTTTTCAAGTGCCTCGGCCAAAGGCATCTGAGGTATCACTCGCCCAACCAAAGGTTCGACAATATCAAGAGCAATAAGCCAATCATTGAGTTCCTGGGTCGCGAATGTTTTCCTGATACCGTCCAGAGTCACCGAACCTATCAGCTTGTTATCATTATCAACAACGGGATAATAAAAACCATCCGTACCGCTGACAACTTTAATAACTTCGCTAAGCGACAAACCCGCCGATATAACCGGAACATCACTATCCATCACATCGGTCACATTATAAGTCTCGATAAGGTCTTCTTCGGTAATATTAAGCCCCACTTCACCCGCCCTTTTGACTCCCGACTTGACAAACATAGGTCCTAATATTTCAACCACAAACGTACTGGCCATCACTATAACTATCACCGCATGACCGACCTGACCTGGAAATATTTTGCTCGATATTATCGCAAGACCGATCGCAACACCTGCCTGGCTTAGAAGACACATACCAAGATATTTACGCACAACTTCACTGGCCCCTGACCACTTAGCGCCAAGCCAACACCCAAACATCTTACCAGATGTCCTGCCGATGAGATAAACAACCACCATTACAATCATCCACCCTGCTATCTCTGAGATTACCAGATGGGCGCCTGCCAGAACAAAAAACAACGCGTAGATCGGCGGTGAAAATCGCTCCATTACCTCAAACGTACTCTCTCTTCTGCGACCGGTAGAATTAGCTACCGTAACACCAGTTGTCATCGCCGCAAGGATTACGCCAAGATCGAACATTATCGCAACACCGATCACCAGCAGAACCATAGATATCGTAAAAACCAGCACCTTAGCAGAACCTGTAACGCGTTTGAGTATCAAACTCAAAACCACACCACCGGCAACTCCCAATATTATCGCAC
>JBHPGW010000021.1:0-41498 GCA_042569785.1 Planctomycetota bacterium
GCAAGAAAAAAATAAAATTTTTTAACTTTTTTTATCAACTTACCATCGCTTCCACCTTTCAAGATGCGCAAACCTATCAAACTGTTCCATAATTTTCTATTTTTTTTACCAATCCACCCACCTTCAAGCCATCAGCGTTAATCCAGCCCGCGGCGAGCGTTAATCCGTGTCAGAAAAACAGTCTTGAGTTTTAAGTCCCGAATTTTGAGTCAGCTCCGTGAAAATCCGCGTTAATCTGTGGTTAAACTATTTTTTGAATTTCGTATTTTATCTCCTTTGTGCCTTTGCATCTTTGCCCCTTTGTGTCTCAGTAATAAAAATCAATCATCTGCGCAGGTATCAACACAAAAATGCAAAAAAACGCACTTTTCAAGCACTTTTTTGCAAAAAACCGCCCACTTTTTGCGCTTTTTTGTAAATTTTTGCGCGCTTTTGCGCTTTTTTGCACTTTTACCTGCGCAGATGATTGAAATAATCCCCCTTTTTAGCCCAAAAATCGACATGCCCCAAAAATATACTATTCGTAAATGCCTGGTCTTTCCGATATATCTGTTATGGCGGAATTGACATTCCAGGATTCTGAGATTAAGCAGTGCGTTTACTGTGCTGAGGTTATCCAGGCCAAGGCTCGGAAATGCCGCTACTGCGGCGAGTTCCTTAACACCAGGCAGGCCCGCGACTTAGAGGCTGGTCTCGAAGCTGAAGATGACGAAGAAGCAGATGAATTTCTATTTGACGGCAGGCCTTCACTATTGGGCCTGGCCGGAACAGCCTTAAAAGCGGTCTTGTTTTTAGCCATCGCCTACTGCCTGATGCGATACCCTATCGAAGTTTCGGTCATCAAATTCTTAAATCTACAACTCACTGACCAGCAACTACTTACAGCCGCCCACTACCGCTTTGGCATCGGCCTGGCCCTGGCGATTCTTATTATACTTATCCTCACTCTAAAGACCATCCGCCTAAAAATGATCCATTACGAAGTCACCGCCGACCGCATCGAATGGAGCAGAGGCATACTCAATCGCCGTGTCGATAATCTCGATATGTTCCGAGTTGTAGACCTGAGTATGCGAAGAACCCTGCTCGACTGTCTTTTCGGCATAGGTACAGTGACCTTAATTACTTCCGACAAGAGCGACCCGGAGTTTAAATTCGAAAAGGTTCGCGGCGTTCGCGAGCTTTACGACAGCATCAAAGAGGCCAGCCTCGAAGCCGACCAGGATCGCGGCGTGATACACATAGAGTAAAACCAACCCTAACAAACTGAAGTTGGCCTTTTGCAAATCTGTATTCGGTTTCCTCCAGCGAAATTAAACCGTGACCTCATACTCCTTTAGCTGGGAGCTTATGGATGATCGTTTTGTTAATTTCATCGGCCTCAAACAAAGGGCGAACGTGGACCTCTGTTTGGAAAAAACAAATATTTTCAGCTTGCTTGTATCACAACCTTGAACGTGTTATAAAGTGAATTGAAGATTTAAGAAGTGGATATTTGATATTGGGAGTGTTGTCCAATACTATAAAAATACCTGTAAAACGATTAACAGGAATTTAACACAGGAGAACAGGACATGGACCGTCGAGATTTTTTGAAAGCAGCGGGAGCAAGCGCAGCTACACTTGCGGCTACTGGTTGTCAGCGGTTTGCGGTTGAGTCCTCTGCTAAAAAACGTCCAAACGTTATACTCGTGATGACTGACGACCAGGGTTACGGCGATTTAGCCTGTCATGGCAACCCGGTTATTCGGACGCCAAATCTTGATGCATTGCATGCCCAGAGTATTCGGCTGACCGATTTTCACGTTGATCCGACATGTGCGCCGACGCGTGCGGCGCTAATGACAGGGCGATATTCAATCCGGACGGGTGTGTGGCATACTTTGTGCGGCCGGTCGTTTCTGCGGAGGGATGAGGTTACGATGGCGGATGTTTTTTCGGGAAGCGGCTATCGCACTGCGATTTTCGGCAAGTGGAACCTGGGCAACAATTATCCGTTCCGGCCACAGGATAGAGGGTTCGAGGAAGTTTTTATCACTGGTGACGACGGAACCTGCTTTGTAGGTGACTACTGGGGCAACGACCGGTTTGACGACGTTTTCTGGCATAACGGCAAGCCGGAGAAGTCCAAAGGGTATTGCACTGACGTTTTGTTCAATAAGGCGATGGAGTTCATGGAGGCCGACAAGGAACGCCCGTTTTTCTGTTACCTTCCGACCAATGCGGCACACCGCCCGTGGTCTGTCGAGGAGAAGTACGTTGAGCCATACCGTGGCAACGAAAAGGTACCGCATCCTGATTTCTACGGCACAATCGGCAAAATTGACGAGAACATTGGCCGGCTGATGAATTACCTTAAGACATCCGGGCTCGAGGAAAATACGATTCTCATCTTTATGACCGACAACGGCTCACCTGGTAAGGGCTTTAATGCTGGTATGCGCGATTACAAAGTCAGTTGTTATGATGGCGGTCATCGGGTACCGTGCTTTATTCGCTGGCCGGCCGGCGAACTGTATGGCGGCAAAGATATCCATCGGCTTACAGCCCACATCGATCTGCTCCCGACGCTGATTGAGCTATGCCGGCTCAGGAAGCCGGAGAAGGTGAAATTTGACGGTACAAGTCTGGTGCCCTTGCTGGCGGGAAAAACGCATAGCTGGCCTGATCGAGCGTTGGTTGTCGATTCTCAGCGTATCGAACATCCGGAAAAATGGAGAAAAAACGCGGTTATGACCGACCGTTGGCGCATGATCAACGGAAAGGAGCTTTATGATATCAAGGCGGATCCTGGTCAGCAGAACGACATCGCCGGACAGGACACCTTGACCGTAGGTAAACTGCGCAAGGTTTACGAAGACTGGTGGGCGGATGTTTCTGAGCGTTTCGACGAGTATTGCGAGATTATTATTGGCTCTGAGCAGGGCAATATTTTCCCGCTGACCGGTGACGACTGGCACGAATACACCGGCTCGGGCCTGTGGAGGCCTCAACAGGTCATGAATGGGAACCAGACTAACGGTTTCTGGGCGGTGGAGGTTGCTCGCGATGGAATGTATGAGTTCGCCCTGCGACGCTGGCCCAGAGAACTGGATAAACCCATTACCTCAGGACCGGCGGGGGCCAAAGTCATAATCGCAACCCGAGCCCGCCTGAAGATTGCCGATCTGGATGTTACCGGGCAGATTCCCAAGGATGCAGCGGAGGTTTTGTTCAGGGTCAAGCTCAAGGCCGGCAAGACACGCCTGCAGACCTGGTTCCTGCCAGACCAGAGCAGGATTGACAGTCACAAATCTCGCGGGGCATATTACGTCTATGTGAAACGTTTGCCTTAGGTGTTGAACCTTACAGTGCAATTCGAAAAGGTACGCGGCGTGATACACATAGAGTAGTATCGCGATATTCCTTTGGCCTATTCTTTTCTGAATACCGCAACGATGTTTTCGACTTCGACAACGAACAGCCGATTGTCGCCCTCAAAGTCGACCGGGATCGCGCCTTTGGGATTGAACAGCACCTTATCGTATTGACGCAGGGGAATTTCCGGTGTGTTTTCCACCTCGGCGGATATCGTAACTATTCGGCCGGTAATGGTGGGGATCTCTATATTGTCGGGCAGTTGTATCCCGCCTTTGGTCTGCTTTTTGTCCTCATCCTTACGAACCAGAACGCGATTACCTATCGGCTCGACCGTTTCCAACGGCTTTACCTGGATTTTTTCTTTCTTGTTCATTTAGCCTTACCCTTTATAAAACAAACCCCTTCTCTAATATATTAGCATATTATGCTTTTTTTGTTTTAACTTTTTTCTTTGTTTTTTTAACTGTTTTTTTAACTGTTTTTTTGGTCTTTTTTCTGCCGAGAAGAAGGTCAGCTTCTTCCCAGGTTTCCGGCGGCCAGGTGCCTGCTTCCTGCAGTTCTTTCAGGTTATCGAGCTGCTTGATACTGATAATGGTCCTGCATTTCGGGAACTTGTTGCAACCCATGAACGGGCCTCGTTTGCTTTGCCGTATTACCAGTTCACCTTCTTTGCACTTGTAACATTTAACCCCTGTCGGTTCTGGCGGCGGTTTGGGCGGCAGGACATTGCCATCCTTATCGATACTCATAATTGTTTTGCATTCCGGATACCCCGAACAGCCCAGAAACGCCCCGAACCTGCCGTTCTTGTTCATCATATCCTTGCCGCAATTTGGGCATTTGTGCTCGGATGGTTTTTGTTCCAGCATCACGCCTTCTCTATCGCACGGGCAGGCGAATTTGCAATCAGGGTAAGCCGAACAACTCAGGAACCTGCCGTTCTTGCCGAAGCGGTAGACCATATCTTTTCCGCAGTCCGGGCATTTGTATTCGCTCGGCGTCAGTTCAGCCTTGGCGTGTTTCATCTGCTCGGTAGCTATCTCGAGATTCTTCTTGAAAGGCCCGTAAAATTCTTTCAGTACTCCGACCCAGTCCACGCTTTGTTCTTCGATCTTATCGAGCTGTTCCTCCATGTAACGAGTAAACGCAACGTCCATTATTTTGGGGAAGTATTCGCTGAGTTTATCGGTAACTACCTCGCCCATATCCGTCGAGAAAAACTTTCTCTCGATCTGCTCGACATAACGGCGATCCTGGATAGTGCTGATTATCGATGCGTAGGTACTTGGCCTGCCGATGCCTTCTTTTTCCAGAGCCTTTATCAGTGACGCTTCGTTATAACGCGCCGGCGGCTTTGTGAAATGCTGCTCGGCTTTTACGTCAATTGCAGCGAGGACCTGTTCAGCCTCTACCGCTGGTAACTGCTGCTGACTTGATGTACTTTTCCATACTCTTGTAAAACCGTCAAAGACCAGCACTCTGCCGGAAGTTCTATAGTGACAATCGCCTGCGGAAGTTCCCGCCACGATATCAAGGCTGGTTACGTCCCATCTGGCAGGATTCATCTGGCATGCGACAAACCGCCGCCAGATCAGATCATATAACCTGAACTGCTCTTCGTTAAGAAGCTCCTGTATGTCACCAGGTCGAAGATCCGGGTCAGTGACTCGGATCGCTTCATGTGCCTCTTGAGCGTTTTTCTTCGATGCGTAAAAGTTCGGCTTTTCCGGCAGATATTCTTCGCCCATATTTCTGCCGATATGATTGCGAACATCTTTAAGAGCTTCACCGGATAGATGTGTACTGTCAGTTCTCATGTACGTAATAAGGCCGAGCGAACCCATCGAGCCAAGATCGATACCTTCGTATAACTGCTGGGCCACTCTCATAGTTCTTTTCGCGGTAAAGCCGAGCCTGTTAGAGGCAGCCTGTTGAAGCGTCGAGGTGATAAAAGGTGGCGAAGGCCTTGACGCCGATTCTTTTCTCTGAATATCGGTGAGCTTGAACTCAGCACCATCTAAGGCATTGAAAATTCTTTCAGCCTGCTCCTGGTTCGAAGCACTGAATTTCTCATCGCCTACCTTATATAGCTCCGCTTTGAAGGCATTGCGTTCTGCGAGCCATTCGTTTTGGCTTGCGACAGTAGGGCCCTTATCTGCTTTGGTTTTTGGAGTGATAAAATCCATCCACTGCTGATGGTAGTCAGCTTTCAGATCGGTAGTGAATACCGCTGGTATCTGCCAGTATTCGACCGGGTCGAATGCGCGTATCTCTCTTTCCTTCTCGACGACCATCTTTACCGCTACCGACTGGACTCTGCCGGCTGATAATCCGCGGGCAACTTTCTTCCACAACAAAGGCGATATCTGATAACCGACTATCCTGTCGAGTATTCTTCGCGCCTGCTGAGCCATAACCTTATCGATATCGAGCCTGCCGGGATCGGAAAAGGCATTCTGTATGGCTGACCTGGTTATAGAGTTGAAAACTACGCGGTAAGTTTTTTCCTTATCGACGCCGAGTATCTGCGACAGATGCCAGGCGATCGCTTCACCCTCACGGTCGAGGTCGGTAGCCAGGTAGAGCTTGTCGCATTTTTTCGCCGCGGCCTTTAACGAGATCACCGTACGTTTTTTGCCGGGCATTATATCGTAGGTAGGCTCAAAATCGTTCTCTATATCTACGTTGATACCCTTGGACGGCAGGTCCCGGACATGGCCCATCGAGGCGGTTACTATAAAATCCGGCCCGAGATATTTATTTATCGTTTTCGCCTTGGCGGGCGATTCTACTATTACTAACGATTTGGATTGTTTGCTTTTTGCCATAGTAAGCTGTAATTAACTCCAAAAGTGCAGTTTTCATATTTCTGTAAGTCGCAAAGCGCATAGCTAATCACTCTTCGGCGATTTTACCAAAAAAAATTAGAAAAGGACAAATACCGCCCCAGAACCCAATTGTCAAGGAAAATAAATCCCCCATTTACCCCTAACGACTACTTTTGACACGGATTTACGAGGATTAACACGGAAAAAACAGATTTTACCACGAAGACACAAAGTTCACGAAGGACACAAAGAAAAAAAACTTAGTGTTCTTTGTGCCTTGGTGTCTTAGTGGTGAAAAAAAAGAAATTAAAAATCCAGAAAAACGATGTCTTCGGGTATTGCCGATCTTATGAATCTACGACTTTTGTGATTTATTTAGTTGCAGATTTTCCCTATTCCTTTAAAATCAATAATTGTGCTACAATTCAGAGAAGAGCGAAAAAAAACGAGTGAGGGCAATTTTTCCTGAATAAAATCCAGCTTTGCTGCGACTTACTTGTGAAAAGCTAAATATTGTCGGATTTTTGAAAGGAAACTGGTTATGGATCACACAAAGAGAACCATTCTGGTCACAATGCTGTTTTTTGCGGTTGCGGCTACTATCTGCCCAGCCAAAGCCGCTGACAAAGCGCGAGTGTTGCATTTTCCAAAGGATCGATCAATAGGTATGTTGAAAATACAGGGTGCAGACACAGTAAGGCGAATCGAGGATTTCTATCATTCGATAGGGAAAACTGATTGGTGGAACTCCGACTGGGAATATCTTGGTGAGGCTATGGGTGATGTTACCATCCCCAAGGGCAAACGCCTTGCTCTTTTTGTCAGCAAGGCAGCCTGGAGGGATTTATCACCACTTTCAAAGCTTGACCCAAATGATTTATACATGTTAAGACTGCCTGGCTCAATGTCAGAGTCAATTAAGCCGGACGATAGATGCATGCAACATATCGCAGGGCTAACCGGGCTGAAAGTTCTTGTTTTACATTGGACCAATATCGGCAGCAAAGGCCTACAACATCTTAAAAACTTTAAAAAGTTAGAACGTCTATACTTGCCGGATAGAACTACTAATAAGGGCTTATCTTATATAGCTGAGTTGCCTTCACTGAAAGGGTTATATTTTAAGGGAAACAGGGTTACGAATGTCGGATTGAAATACCTTGCAAAACTGAGTTCTCTTGAGGAGCTGGAGCTTGGTGGCAGCCAACATATCAGCGATGCCGGCCTTATTCATTTGGCAAATTTGCCGAAACTTAGATACCTCCTACTTTTTGGCGACAAATTTACTAATCAAGGCCTGACTTACCTCAAAGATATTCCTAATCTGAGGACCCTGCTTATCGGCACTATCACTCAAATGACTGATGACGGAATGGCACACGTAGCAAATCTTTCAAAATTAGAGAGACTGGGCTTTAATCCTATGTCGCAACAAGGAATCACCGATGCCGGACTTACTCACCTCAAGAAAAGGCGTTCACTCAAAAAACTCGATTTGTCGAACGCCCATATCACCGATGCTGGTTTAGCTCATTTATCTGAAATTAAATCGCTTGAACATCTGGATCTTCCTTGGGGATTCGTAAATGAAAAAGGTAGTATGACATATACGATAACCGACAAGGGGTTACCTTATATAGGCCAATTAACTAAACTCAAGCATCTTAAATTCGGTGCCACCGGTGAAGGTGGGCCAATTAGTGATACCGGGCTAAGTTACCTGACTCAACTTCACTCTCTTGAAGAACTTACGATTTCTGGAAAAAATATTACTGATGCAGGAATGAGTCATATATCCAAATTGACGAATTTAAAAGACCTGTCATTATTTGGCTGTCCCCAGGTAACAAATGAAGGACTGACTAAGTTAACTGCGTTAAAATCTTTGAGAAAACTAAATCTATACGAGACAAAGGTAACCATATCAGGACTGTCCCAGCTAAATGTGCTGTCCGAGCTGGTTCTGTTAGATGCAAAGAGTATTGAGCAGGATAACTCTGTGCTAAATATCTCAGGGTTAACCAAGCTTGAGTGTCTCACAATAAATCTTAATTTTTACCGAAAAGATGGGGATTTGGCTCATGACCCCATTCGTGATGAAGATCTGGCTTGTCTGAAAAAACTAAAAAATCTAAAGTTTCTTCACATTTCTCAAACAAAGTATTCCATGATTACCGATACAGGAATTGCCCCTCTGAGAGATTTGATTAATATGGCAAATCTTGCAATTGGCAGTCCATATTTGACGGATAAATCTCTTTCTTGTCTTGCAAATATGAAAACATTAAACTACTTAACTATCAGCGGCAACTTCACTGATGAAGGACTCGGCTATTTGGAAGAATTAAAGGCATTACAGCATCTAAAGATTTATTCGGCGAACAATTTTAGTCCTGCAGCTTTGAAGCAGCTTAAAGATAACCTGCCAAATCTTAGTTCATTTACCGCTGATCAAGATAGGGATCTCAAAAGAATGTCAAAAAACAATCCTGAACCACCTATGAATAGCTCTATTGCCCCATCCTTTGTCATTAAAACGCTTGAAGGTAAAGATATAAAGTTCGAAGATTATCGTGGAAAGGTAGTGATGCTTTACTTCTGGGCTACTTGGTGCAGACCCTGTGTTGCCGGAACGCCTAAACTAAAAAAATTATACGTGGATATGAAAGCCTCGTTTGGTGAAGATTTTGAAATGATCAGCCTTAGTATGGACGATAATGAACATTTAGTGCGCGAGCATATCAAGAAATACGACCTCGCCTGGCCCCAGGTCCGAATTGGGCTGCATTCCAAAATTTCATCTGATTATGGAGTAAATGATACCGCTCCCAGGTATTTCCTTATTGGACCGGAAGGAAAGATATTGCTGACGCCGGACAGCCCTCAAGTAGATACTAAATCCTTTATTGAAAAAACGCTTAAAAACAGAAAGACATAAGTAGCTTTTTGTCCATTTCACAACATCCTTGTTTTTCTAGAAATCGAGGAATACGATGTCTTCTGGTATTGCTGCTACGTCTCTGTGGCCTGGGCCGAGGAGTTTTTTTATTTCTCTGCTGTGCCTGCCGGCTACTTTCTTTAGCTGGGTACTGCTCAGGCTCGCGACGGCTTTTGCGTTGTCGTTGATCATGACGACATCGCCGGCTTTGAACGAGCCTTTGACGCCGGTTATTCCGCTTGTCAGCAGGCTTTTGCGGTTTTTGATAGCGCCTATCGCGCCGGCATCGACGTTGATCGTCCCGACAGCGGTACTGTTGAGTATCCATCTCGAACGGTTGCTCAACTTGCGTTTGGGCATGAATACGGTGCCTATCTGAGTTCCTTCGATGATCCTGGCAATAACGTTCCTTGCTCTACCGTTAGCCAATACTATTCTGCAGCCGGCGTTCGAGGCTATCTTCGCGGCCTGGATCTTTGTTTTCATACCGCCTGTAGCATGTGTGCTGCCGCTCTTGCCGGCGTTGCGCATGATCGATTCGGTTATCTCATAAACAGTTGGTATCGGCTTTGCGTCTTTATATTTTCGCGGGTCCTTATCGTAAAGAGCGTCGATATCGCTTAACATAATAAGCAGGTCAGCGTCGAGCTTACTGGCGACAAGTGCGCTTAGCTTATCGTTATCACCGAAAGCTGAACCTATCTCATCGGTACTGACACTGTCGTTTTCATTCAGGATCGGGACGACGCCTAACTTGAGCAGAGTCTCGACCGAGTTCTTCATATTCAGATAGGTTTTTCTGTTGTTGAGCACTTCGGCTGTCAGCAGTACCTGGGCGACGGTAATGCCGTAACGCAAAAACGATTTTCGATATTCGTGTACAAGCATAGGCTGACCGATAGCCGCACAGGCCTGGCGCATCTTCATATTGTTCACCCTGCCTGTAAGTTCAAGCTGGCCCGCCCCCATGCCGATAGCTCCTGATGTAATGATGACCACCTCTTTGCCGGCCTTTTGCAGAGAGCTTATCTGCCCCGCTATCCGCCGAACGTATCCGGTATCGACGCTGTCTCCCTTGCTCAGTACGTTAGTGCCGATCTTTATTACTATTCGTTTTGCTTTACTGAAATCTCGCATTTACAGCTCACAGTTTTTATTGATGTTTTTATGAGTAAATTTCTTTTTGCCCGCAGAATAGTCGGCGACCGTTTGGCCTGCCCCGACCAGTTTCCATTTATAGATCAACAGCCCCTCCAGCCCAACAGGCCCGCGGGCGTGTATCTTGTTGGTGCTTATACCGACTTCCGCTCCCAAACCATAACGAAAACCGTCACTGAATCGGCTGCTGCAGTTCCAGAACACATTACCAGAATCAACCAGCTCAGTAAACCGAACCGCTCGTGCCTTATCCGAAGTGACAATAACATCGGTATGACCCGAACCGTAGCGGTTTATGTGTTCGATAGCCTCATCCAGGCCGGCTACTATCTTTATCGAAAGGATATAATCGAGATATTCCGTTTCCCAGTCCTGCTGTGTGGCGGGTTTGACATCTATTATAGCCGCAGTCTTCTCACAGCCTCGCAGTTCGACATTCTGCTTGTCAAATTCCGCTTTAACTTTAGTAAGAAACTGCCCAGCTATCGATTCATCGACCAGCAGTGTTTCCTCAGCGTTACAGACCGCCACATACTGACACTTCGAATCGACTGCCACTTTGACCGCCATATCAATATCAGCGGCCCCGTCGATATAAACATGACATATCCCGTCGGCGTGTCCGAGAACCGCTATGTTGGTATTGTCCATTATGTATTTAACGAACTCGTTCGAGCCGCGAGGAATTACAAGATCGATATAATCATCCATGCCGAGCATACCCGCAACGTCAGCCCGTGTCTCCAGCAGTTGTATCCAGCCAGCGGGTATCCCAGCTTTTTCGGTAGCGTCCGCAATTACTTCCGCCAGTTTCTTATTAGTATTAGCAGCTTCCGAGCCGCCTTTAAGCAGTACAGCGTTCCCGCTTTTAAGGCACAGCGTCGATATCTGCACGAGAGCATCCGGCCGAGACTCAAACACAACACCGATAACGCCGATAGGACAGCTGACCTTATAAAGCTCCAGCCCATCGTCAAGCTCGGTGGCCGTCAGTGTATTACCCACAGGCTCATCGAGTTTTATAAGAGATTCAATACCGTCGATAACGTCAGCGATTTTACTGTCATCAAATTTAAGCCGTTTGAGTAAGGGAGCCGCCAAATTATCCTTTTCCCCCTGAGCCAGATCGCTCGCGTTAGCGGAGATGATCTCACCGCTGCGGGTGGCCAGAGCCTTGGCGATTTCACTCAGAGCGTTGTTCTTGACATCGGTCTTAACCGCTGCCAAGCGTATCGAAGCAGCCTTAGCCGCTGACGCTAATTCGGATATACTCATTTTAATCGAAAATTTCCTATTGACTATTTACCATTATTTCTGTATTATCGCCGCAGATTATAAATTATCAATAGTAAATAATCAATAATCAATTAACCGCGGGTGTAGCTTAGTGGTAAAGCTCCAGCCTTCCAAGCTGGTCACGTGAGTTCGATTCTCATCACCCGCTTTTTCACTGCGCCTACCCAAAAACCTCTTTTCTGAGCATAAAACAAGCATCTGCCATCACTTGTATCTTTTTGCTAAACCGATTTAGATACTCTTGTTTAGAAGTCGAAATCGCATCTTAACGCATCTAAGTGCAGGGTAATGCGTCACGCGCGCTATATGAGGCGCTATATGACTTTCAGGACCTAAACCCCTAAATATCAGACTGATTTTAACTACTCCCTCGCGCGCGTGCGCGTGAGGCTTTGAGCGATGCTTCGTTTTACTAATCCCAAGATGGTCATAGGATTATATATACTATGGCAAAGAAACTCTGCCGTTTCATTACTTCTTGTAAAATAGTACTTTACATCCCATTTAATTTTGACACTTTTGTGCTTGTCACCATTTTGACACTGATTTAGTCGAATCTCAGCCCTCTTTTCCGATTGATTTGCCCCCCTAAAGATTCATTCTTGGCAACAGACGTCCTTTTTGATAAAATTGCAACTCACCCAGATAATCGAACTTAGAAAGATAAATTATATGGAGAAAAGCTAAGTGGCAAAAATTCCGCCGGATATAGTTTTGCGGTACGATATAAGGCCCGGAGATATTGGTTTGGTAGTATATCTTCATGGCCTGCTTTTTGCCAAAGAGCATGGATTTAGTGATACGTTCGAGGCACAGGTCGCAGCCTCGCTTGCTGAGTTTTATTTGTCGTTTAAACCGGATAAAGAGCGATTGTGGATAGCAGAAAAGAATGGGCGAATTATTGGCTCGGTTGGTATTATAGAATCCTCGCAATTACAGGCCCGACTTCGCTGGCTTCTTGTTGACACAGCAAATCGCAGGATTGGTCTGGGAAAAGTCCTTCTTGATGAGGCAATTGATTTTTGTAAGCAAGGCGGGTACAAGAGCATTTTTCTCGAAACCTTCAGTGAGTTGACCACAGCGGGCCGTCTTTATAAATCGGCAGGTTTTAAAATCACTGAGGAAAAAACGAAAAAACTTTTTGGTAAAACCGTCACGGAACAACAGTATATGCTAAAACTATGAGGGAAATTTACGATGAAGCAATACAAGATATATTTTGAGTCGAAAGGGACATAATGAGTAGGGGCGAGCTGCTTTGTAGAAAAATATAAAGAACAAGTATCATGAAAGTAGTGTGTTTGCATAATAAAAATGAAATAGAAAAAATAACCGGCAAACAGTCCGGTTAATTTAAGGAATGAGAAATGATTTCATCAGAAGATATCAAAAAATTTGCTTATAGTATAGGAGCAGTAAAATGAAACAGTCAGATAATGCAACACCGTATAAGGCTTGCGAATATGATAAAAATGTCGGGCAAACTATACCTTTTTATGAGTTGTTTCATGCCGAAACTATCGATCTGGTTCAGTCATTAAAGCCTGATGTAAAAACATGGTTAGATACCGGATGTGGAACTGGGTATTTGATAGAAGATGCATCTGCATGTTTTCCTCAGACATTTTTCGTATTAGCTGACCCGGCAGAAGCTATGCTAATTGAGGCAAAAAAACGCTTGCAGAAGATACCGCCTGAGCATATCAGATTTATTGATTCTGCTGCAAGTGGAGACTTACAAGGAAATCTCGACCTGAAGCCGGAGGTTGTAACCGCTATCATGTGTCACCATTATTTGAAGCCGGGGAAAAGGCGGGATGCTACCGCCAAATGTTTTGACCTGCTGGCCCCAGAAGGGATATATATCACTTTCGAGAATACCCGTCCGTACTGTGAAGAAGTGGTGGAAATGAGCTTGGAACGATGGGGAAGATTTCAAATATCCAAAGGAAGAAGCCACACTGTTGTCGAAGAGCACCTGAAACGATTTAATAAAGCATATTTTCCTATTACCGTTGACGAACACTTGAAGTTATTGAAGAAGTGTGGTTTTCGTGTTGCTGAATTGTTTTGGTATTCTCAGATGCAGGCGGGATTCTATGCGATCAAATAGATTTTAGAAATGAAATTATGCTGAAAATCTATCCAGCTGAGACAGACGAAGATATTGAACTTGTGAAAAAACTGCTTGAGGAATACCTTGCAAGCCGGGAATTTGAAGATTCAATTTTTCCAGAGGAGGTTCAAGCGTTTCAAAAGCAGTTGAGCGAGCTTCCTGCAGAATTTGCAGGGCCAAGTGGATGTTTGCTTATTGCCAAGTATGGAGAACAGCCAGCTGGGTGTGTTGGGCTTAGAAACTTGGGCGATGGTATATGCGAGATGAAAAGATTGTATATTAAGTCGCAATTCAGGGGTCTAAAAATTGGCAGGAAGTTAATGGAATCCATCATTAGTGAGGCCCGAAGAATTGGATATTCTGTAATACGAGGTGATACGATCCCCTCTATGCAGGCCGCTCAAGCTTTGTATGCGTCGCTTGGTTTTAAAGAGATCGAGCCATACCGCTACAACCCAATCGAAGGTGTAAAATTCATGGAGTTGAAACTATAGTAGGTGTTGACTATTATGCTAAAAATTTATATCGCTAAAACTAATGAAGATTTAGAGCAGGTTCGTATTCTCTTTCAAGAATATGAAGATTACCTAAAGGATGTACTATCTGAATATTTGACCTTGCCATGGTTTGTTGATTACCTCAAAGGTTTTGCGAAAGAAGTAACTAACCTTCCCGGCGAATACGCCCCGCCAACTGGATGCCTGCTGCTTGCAAAGTATAAAGATGAAATAGCTGGCTGTGTTGCATTGAGAAAACTAAACAATGATATATGTAAGGGAAAAAGATTGTATGTTAGGCCGGAATTTAGGGGTTTAAAAATTGGCAGAAAATTGATGGAATCTATCATTGACGAGGCTCGAAGAATAGGCTACTCTGCGATAAGAGGCGATACCGTCCCCTCAATGCAGGCGGCCCAGGTGCTACATCTATCTCTTGGATTTAAGGAAATCAACCCCAACCACCGCGACCCAATAAAAGAAGCAAAATTCATAGAATTAAAGCTGGAGTGAATATTCAAATGATAAAGATCGAGGTTCCAACTGAACTAGAAATAGAGAAGATAAAGCCTGTGCTCATGATGTTGTCGAAACAATCGCTTTTCTATGCTCCGAAGCCGCCAGTTTTGTCTCAGGAAGCACAATTCGTTTACCAATGGCTTAAATAAAAGGAATTTTCAGAATGAAATTTTATAAATACCATGCGTTAGGAAATGACTACATCGTTTTGGATCCAAAAGATTTTACGGGAGAGTTAACAGAAGAGCAAATCCGCAGGATATGTCACCGCAATTATGGTCTGGTGTTTTGGCTTTAACTTCAGGATAGCCTGGTAAAGCATAGGCCAACTTGTTTCTTCGCCGCTGCCGGGGTTATCGTTATCGATAGCCAGCGACGCAGTAGCTTTAGCGAACAGTTGTTTTCGTTGTGATGTTTTCCTGATATAGGCATTTGTATGGTTGGCAGCTATGGTATATATCCAGTTGCGAAATTCAGCTTCGGTTCGGCCTTTAAATGTACTTATCCTGCCGGCCACCTGCAGAAAAACAGTAGAAGTGACATCTTCAGCGGCCCCTCTATCGAATAACCTATACACACAAAACCGGTAAACCCGCGGATAATAGACTTCGTAAAGTTGCCCCAGGGCCTCAGCTTCCGTGCGGGCCCGCATTACCAAACTGTCAAAATTTGCCAAATTTATAGTTTCTGCCATAATACCAAACCGTTCGCTACCAATATAATTGCGCGACAGGCCGATATGTTACAACAATCCGCGAAAAATTCCCACAACCAGCAAAAAAACAATCATAAATCGTAAATCGCAAATCGACGATACTTATCCGTCCTATAAAAAGGGGTGGAAATTGGGAAAAATCGGGCAGAGGCAAAAAAAATTAAAAAAAATTATTTTTAGTGTTGACAAGGTGGGGGCAAGTGGTAATATATCCCATATAAATTAAGTCAAGTGGGACTAACGCCATGCTTTTATTAACAGGTGAATATCAACACACAGTCGACTCTAAGAGTAGGGTGCTTGTTTCTAATAAGCTGCGTAATCAAATCGATGCCGAACAGCACGGCAGCAATTTCTACCTTGTGATGGGCGCCAATGGGATACTTTGTCTGTATCCTGAGAACTATTTTGAGCAGATAGTTTTGTCAGCGGCCCCGACGACCAATGCCCCGGATGAGACGGTGGTTTTCGAGCGGATGAGCTTTGCTCTGGCCAGCAAGATCGAGCTCGACAGCCAGGGAAGACTGCTGCTCAATGACAGATTGCGTAAAAGGGCAGGGCTCGAAGATAAGATCACCCTCGTTGGTGTTCGCGATCACATCGAATTGTGGAACACGCAGAGCTGGGAAGACTACCTCAACGACCACATGGCTCAATATCAAAAACAAATGTCGCAGGCACGGCAGACGGTACTGCAAAAACAAAGCAAGGATTTATAACGCTATAAAAAATGGAGGCATGGCAACAGAATGGATTCTAATCATTGTCAAGTAGTAGAGAACTGCATAAATGGCGCAAGACCGATCGATGAGCAGAGTTTGAGTTCTATGATGGTTCTGGGCGAACGCCTGGAAAGGCTCAAAAAGCTCGACAGCCGATTCAATATCGTCGAATTTTCTCCGGTCGCCAGGAGATTGGCAGAGCAAAAAATGCGTTTGAGCGTTTGTTGAGTTTAATGTGGATGAATCATCGGTTGAACATGTACCGGTTCTTTCAAAGGCACTGGCCGAGCAGATAACTTTACCGCAGGATGCGGTGATGGTCGATACGACTCTTGGGCATGGAGGCCACAGTTGGTTGTTCGGTCAAAAAATGGGCCCTGAGGGAGTTATAGTCGGGCTGGATGTTGACGAAAAAGCGATCCAAAGGGCCCAATCTAATCTAAAATTTCTCACCTGCAAGCTCATTACACGTCACAGTAATTTCTCCGATATCGCTAATCAGCTAAGAGAAGTTGGCATCGAAAAAGTGGATTTTATCCTGGCCGACCTTGGCTTTTGCTCGGCACAAATGGCAGATCCCGAAAAAGGTTTAAGTTTTCTTCAGGATATGCCCCTTGATATGAGAATTGACAAAAGATTAAAGACCTCTGCTGCCGATATAGTTAATGAGACAGATGAAAAATCGCTTGCGGATTTGATATTCCAGTTTGGTCAGGACAGGGCCTCGCGGCGTATCGCTCGTTTTATAGTCCAAAGCCGACAGGCCGAGCCGATCACGACAACAAAGCAGCTGGCAGCGATAGTCGCAAAGGCACTAAGAAGGCCGGGAGCAAAAAAATGGTCGCGGATCCATCCAGCTACGAGAACTTTTCAGGCTCTGCGGATCGCGGTCAACGATGAACTGGAAAATCTCGTGAAACTGCTCGATGCGGCTCCTGGATTGCTAAACCAAAATGGCCAAATTGCAATTATCAGTTTTCACAGTCTCGAAGACAGGCTGGTCAAATTTAATTTTAAGGATAACAAAAACCTGGGCCTTTACGAAATTATTACAAAAAAACCGATAGTCCCTCACCGTGAAGAGATACTGGAAAATCGCCGCTCACGCAGTGCCAAACTGCGAATAGCAAAAAGGCTTTAGCTTTCACAGGACGCGGAACAGGACATACGAAAATGGAGTTTCATTTATGACATCCGACGCCAAGATTGGGTTGTTACTGGGTTTAGTTTTTATTTTCATCATAGCCTTTATCATTAATGGCCTGCCCGGTTTCGGTCACAGAGCCGGCAATAATGAGCTGACTACCACAATGGTCAATTCGCACAATGATCCCACCGGCATCGCTTCAACCCAGCGAAAGGTCAGCAGAGAGATCATCAAGCCTGCCCTGCAACCTCGCGTGCGGCCCAATATCGAATCGACCCAGCCCCAGAGAGCCCGGTTTAAAACTGCTCTACCGCAAAGTGAAACCACTGCCGCTGCCGGGCCCAAATTTAAGCCGATCCAGCAGAAACGCAAACCAGCCTCGCCCAAATTTCACATTGTTTGCTCCGGTGACACGCTGGCTTCTATCGCCAAAAAGTTTTACGGCGATGAACTGGGCAACAAAAAGATAAACATCGACAAAATATTCGCCGCTAATCGCAAACTGCTCAAATACCAGGACAATATCTACGTGGGCCAAAAAATCGTTATCCCGTTACTGACCAACACCCCCGTTCGCAATTCAATATTAGAAACGGTCAAATCCGTCGGCAAAAGACATCTTTTGACGAAACAGACAGCTAAAAAATATACTGTCGTCGAAGGTGACAGTTTATGGCGTATAGCCGAGCAGCACCTTGGCAACGGCGCTCGTTATAACGAAATTGCCAGGCTTAATGCGGATATACTGTCAAACAGCGACAGTCTTTCGGTTGGAATGAACTTAAAATTACCAGCTCGATAAATACCCCACAGGTAGTGGCTGCTTTGTGATAGAATTATGAAACCTGACTTCCGTTTTGTCTTTGTTGTTTTTTCCGTAACAGCTGTATTAATGTTTACCATCTACCTGCGTCACGCTCGCAAACGATTTTTTTTCCAGATTCGCACACAAATAGCCGAACAAAACCGCCTGAAACAGCAGCTTGGCAACAAACAGCTTCGGCTCGAAAACATAATAAATCCAGCTTCCCTTTCACAACAACTCAATGAGTAAATAATAAATTGAAAAGTGTCCGTATTACTAAATTTTTTCTGCTGCTGATCATATTGGCGTTTGCATCGCTGATATGGCGATGTTTTCATTTACAGCATTTCAGATATGCTCATTACCGCAAGGCCTCTCTAAAGCAGCGTCAGCGATCCGAGAAGTTGACACCACAGCGAGGTGCTATTCTCGATCGTCGAGCCAGAGTCCTTGCGGCCAGCAATAAGTTTCAAACTATCTTCGCGGACGCCTCGATCATCAAGGACATCAAAGAAACCTCGAACGATCTCGCACCTATCCTTGACATGCCGGCCCACCAGATATGCAAAACAATAGAGGACGATCGTAATTCACGATACATCAAGCTAAAGACAGACGCCTCGCCCGAACAATGCGATGCCGTCAGAGGCAAATTCTACGGTATCGGTATCGAATCGTCATGGAAAAGATATTACCCAACAGGCCCTCTAACCGCGCAGATTCTCGGCTTTACAGATACTGACGGCGTAGGGCTTGACGGTATCGAACTTGCATATAACAGTCAACTGCAAGGCTCAGGCGGAGAGAACCTGTTCTTTGCCGATGCATACCGCCGACCAATAGGACTCAAAAAGCAATACACATTTGCCAGTGATGGACTCGGAATTATCCTGACCATCGACGCTTCCATCCAGCAATTCGCACGAGAGGAATTGCTCAAGCAGTACAAGGACTTCGAGGCTGAATCGGCGATCGCGGTAGTTGCCGAGCCTTCAACCGGTGCGATACTGGCGATGGTTTCACTGCCGGATTTTGATCCTGCCAACAGAAACAACGTTGACCCGAACACTTTTCGTAACCGCTCGGTGACAGATGTTTTTGAGCCTGGCTCTATGATAAAGCCCATCGTCGCGGCGATCGCCCTTGATAACGAGGTCATCAGTGTAAAAGAAAAAATAAACTGCGAAAAAGGAAACTATCGCGGCAAAGGTTTTGGTCGCGTCAACGAATACAGGGACCACAGGTTTGGCAAGCTCACTGTCCGCCAGATCATTATCAAATCCAGCAATATAGGTATGGCTAAAATAGGACAAAAGTTGGGCAAGGAAAGATTGCGGCGCGGGCTGAGCCTGTTCGGGTTCGGCAGAGAAACCGGTGTTGATCTGCCGGGCGAAGTCACCGGACTCTTACGCCCGTTAGACAAATGGACCGGCTACAGTGTAACCCGGATACCATACGGATACGAACTTAATGTAACAGCGATCCAGATGGTGCGCGCCTTTTGCATACTCGCCAATGGCGGCCATGCCGTCGAGCCGTTCCTGGTAAAGGCAACTGTTAGTAACACCGGTGAAATTGTTACAGAAAAACGCTTCGCTCCGCCGATCGGTTTTGTTATAAACCCTGAAGTCGCCAAGTGGATGGTTCAGGACTGCCTGGTTGGCGTGGTAAACGAAAAGAAAAACGGAGGTACAGGCTACAGAGCAAAGCTGGACAAATGGCAGGTCTTCGGTAAAACAGGAACTGCCAATATCGCCAAACAGGGCGAGAAAGGTTACGCCGAAAATTCTAACCTCGCCTCCTTTATAGCCGGAGCTCCAGCAGAGGACCCAGCTATAGTTGTGCTGGTTTCTATTCGCAAACCAAACGGCAGACTCGGCAAAGGTGATAGCGGTGGGGCGGTAGCGTCACCGGCAGCGGCAAGAATCATCCAGAGAACCCTGGAGTATCTCGAAAGCCACAACAACTAAACAAAAGGTTTTTTTCATGGCCAAAATAATTTACGCGGTTGCGGGCGAAGGTTTCGGGCACAGCAGCAGATCGCATCTGATAGGACAAAGGCTTATCGATGCCGGCCACGAGCTGATGTTTGTCGGATCACAAAAGTCACTGGCATATTTAAAGCAGTATTTCCCCAAACAGGTCAACGAGATTTTCGGTTTATCTTTCGCCTATGACCAGGGCTATGTCGATCCGATCGAGACCTTGAAAAAAAACTTGCTTAAACTCGGCCATGCGAACAGGCTAAACGACGATCTGTTCAAAAATCATTTCGAGCCGTTCAACCCTGATCTGGTGATATCGGATTTTGAACCTTTCAGTGCATGGTGGGCATTTCGCAAAAAGGTTCCGTTTATCAGTATCGACCACGAACATATGCTGACTTTGTGTAAGCTCGAGCATCAGGGCAAAAACTGGTTTTCAAGAATGACCGCAAGCGTCGTAACGGAATCCTACTATGTAGGAGCGATAGCTTACATTATTGTTAATTTCTTCCGCACGCCGTTGAATATTGACGCCGCAATTCTTGCTCCTCCCATCATAAGGCCAAGCGTAATCGAACTTGAACCAACAGATGGTGACTATATCCTGATCTATTCAACCACAGGCCAGGCCCCGGAACAATTGCGTGAGATACTGGCAGGTTTCGACAAACAAAAATTTTACATCTACGGTTTCGACCAGACTGGTGTTTTTGGAAATTGCACATTCAAAGAACGCTCAACGCAGGGCTTTCTTACCGATCTGGCCGGCTGTCGAGGTGTGATAGCATCCGCGGGATTTTCTCTGATCAGTGAGTGTATGCATCTTAAGAAAAAGATGCTTTTGCTGCCGTTAGCAGGCCAGTACGAGCAGATAATTAACGCTCACTACATAGAAAAACTTGCTCTTGGCATTTCCGCTGAAAAGCTGGATGCCTTAGCGGTGAAACGGTTTTTAAATCAGCTCCATACTCCTGTCCCCAGTGACGAAACAATAATCTGGCCCGACAATCAGGCCTTCTTCGAAATATTTCAGCAGGCATTGAACAAACTCAAAGATCCAGTTGATATATCGATTAGTTAAATAAGCTTACTCAGTGATATTTCCGATATATCCTGCATCGATACAGAAGCCTATAATGTCCCTGCCCAAAGGTGCGGCGTCTTTAGCGCCGCTTTGACCTTGTTCAACCAAGACCGCTATCGATATTGACCGATTGGCACTATCCTGCGCAAAGCCGGCGAACCAGGCGTTATATGATCCTTCAGTAGAGCCGGTTTTGCCATAAACCTCAACGTCACGAGCAGCGAAATCGGTATTAGAAAAAGTATTGTAAGCGGTTCCGCCGTATTCGTTTACTACCGCGTTCATCCCATTGTGAACAACCGCCATAGTTTCAGGCGAAATGTTAAGATGTATCGTCTGATTCGGATCATTGAGATTGTTGAGATGAAGTCTTGGCGGTTTATATATGCCGCCCCGCGCGATTGCCGCCATCACATTTGCGACCTGAAGTGGCGTAACTCTCATATTGCCCTGACCTATGCCGAACCATCTTTTCTCACCTTTGGAAATTGTTCTCTTGGAGTTACCCGATGAAATTATCCCGCCGACCTGCCTGAGGTTCCTGACCAGATCGCCATTTGATTTGTATTCGGGAGCCGGCAGTATCTCCGAGCCGTAACCGAACTCCGAGAGAAACTGACTCAACACCAGGGCATCAAGTCTGTCGGCCAAGCGTGAAAAATAAATATTACAGCTTCCCTTGATTGCGTTACGAGCTTTGTTCGGCCATTTATCGTCATGACCGATCCATTGCTTTCTATATACCCAGCAGCTCGGCCAGCCCCTGGGAGCTTTCTTAGCCGGACAGGAGATAGTATCATCGGCGTTGATCTTACCGGATTCAAGAGCGGCGATAAGAATCAGAGGCTTTGCGATTGAGCCCGGCGGATACTGTTTGTTGAGCGCTCGGTTTCGCAGGGGCTCATCCTTGGCAGCTTCGATCTTGCTATAGTCATATCGGATACGGTTCAGGTCATAAACAGGCAGTGACACCATCGCAAGGATGTCACCCGTCGCTACATCCAGCACAGCCACAGCCATCGCTTTTGTATAATTTGAATTATGTTCGGGGTCAGTTAAAAAGTTTTCTATTTTCTCTTGAAGTTCGATGTCCAGTGTCAGCGTTACATCTTTGCCGAACTCGGTTTCCACTCGCGTTGGATAGCCGTCGATATCGTAAAATATTTCACCTCGTTTGCCGCGAAGGGTCATCTCGCAAACATATTCGACTCCGGGCCTGCGACCGCAAAGCTCCTTATCAAGATACCTCAGCAATCTATCGTCCGTGAAAAGTTTTTTATCCGACTCACCAGCAGGCCCCACCCAGCCTATCGTTTGAGCCGCCGCCGATCTATACGGATAGTATCTCTGTGCTTCGGGTAGTATTTCTACTCCGTCGTTATTCATAAATTCCAGTTGGGCGGTAAAGATATCATCGTCGGTTTGCAAGTCTAGCAGGGGGTAATTGCGGTACATTTCCGGGAGGTCAACTTTAGCCGTAAGTAGAATTCGCTTATCCTCGTTCGGCTGCTTTGCCTTGAAGTAGGCGCGAGCTACAGTTAACGGTATCTTGTGTACATTGTTATCGTATTTTGCCAGGATAGTCTTATCCAGATACTTTCGCCGCCATGCCACAAAGCTTCGCATGTTCCAGATCGTAGAGTTTATTTTATCAATTTCTTTAACTATATCTGCTCGCTCGGGGCCAAAAGCCGTGCATTTATCGATAATCCTGCCAAGATTCTCAAGCCCGCTGTCCAGTTCCTCTCTGGCCCTATCTAAGGCTTGGTTGGCGTTTTTCTTTTGCTCTGCTTGAAGCAATTTACTTTTATGAACACGTTCATCCAAAAAGCAGCTCATAGAATAATTTATATGAAGTGAAAAGCGAGGCTCATCGGTAGCTAACACTCGCTCGTGGCGATCCAGTATTTTTCCCCGAACGGTCTTAAGCGGTAACGTTCGTCCGAGCTGGCGCTTTAATCTGGCAATATCTTCCTGGATCGACGAATCGGGAAATAGCTGCATACTTGCCAGCCGAACTAAACAAACAAACAGTGAAGCTGCGATAATGCTTATAAAGATTTTTACCCGTTTATTGTACATCTATTACTATTTCGTGTTATCTGTTTCAACAAAACTAATGCCTGTTGAAGTGTTTGCCCTTAATACGCATCCACCACGCACAAGGCAGAAAAAAGAAAGGCCCCAGCACAGCTGAATACAAACTGCTCCATAAAAGAAAGGACCATATTTTTTCAATGTTAGGTTGGCCCTTAAGAAAACCAAGAAGATAGATCATTGTCCCGCTGGCGATACCAATGATAAATATCGCGATCGCCTGATATGGCGGACTCCTCAATGAGACAACACGATGAAGATACGCAAGCAGTGTCCCGAAGATACCGAAGCTGATTATTCCAGTGCCCATAGGCCCGCCGATCAAATCTGCCGCAAAGCCTATCACAAAACTTATTATGATCGCCTCGGTCGTATTATAGTAGATAGCAAAAAAAACCAGCGAGATCAGCAACAGATCCGGCTTGATTTCCGAATTTGAAAAGGCAATTAAATTGACCAGGCCTTGCTGGAGCAAAGTAGCAATAAGAATAAAAACCGCAAGTCTAACCCATCGCATTAAAGCTCCTCGCAGATCACTGGCCATTCATTATAATTACGTGTACACTTTGCAGATTCTCTATGTCGCAGACCGGCTCAACGGTTATATCCCAGCAGTAGGGGCTCACAGGATCTATGCCGCATTTAGTTATTTGACCCGCGATCATAGGATCTCCGAGAAAACCGATCTTAGCCTGAGCATAAATGACGTCACCGGCCTTAACAAGATGCTTATCGACCAGTAGGTTGGGTATCTTCGATAAATTTGTTCCGCTGCCCTGTATTACACCACCGATACCAAGGCTGCCTATTTTTATCTTTAATGTAGACTCCGGGTCGCTTATCAACCTTACCTTGGCCGTATTATCCAACACGCTTGATATTGTTCCTATTATGCTGTTAATGCCAAGAACGAACTGGCCCGGCGCAAGGCCTTGATTCTTGCCTCGGTTGATCACAAGCTCACCCCGCAAGCCACCTTTGTTTACAAAAATATTAGCCGCAACAAGATGGTATCCTTCAAAGGGAAGTCGGTCAGCAACGCCGGATAATTGCTCGAACTTTTGACGCTCCTGACGAATCTGTTCTTCAAGATTGGCGATATGGTTTTCGAGTTTCCTGTTTTGCCCATTTTGCGGTAGTGACGTTGGTGTTCGTGCCGAAAGTGTAAGCCCTCTGCCGACGCTTAGAGGAAGCTGAAAAATACGGGAAAAACTCAGCTGGAATTTATTGGTAATACTCTGCGGTACAAAAAGAACAATGAGCCCGGCCAGAAGAAACCAGGTGAACAGCATACCTCGGGATATTCTTTTTCGCATCCTTGCCATAATCATACTTCACGCTGCTGGTTTCGTGATTCGCTACAATTACCATCCATACTCACTGTGGTCCATCGTATCTTTCCACAGTTCGAGGTTTTCGAGATAGACACTTGTGCCCCGGGCTACAGAACTCAATGGGTCCTCGACTCTTTCGACTTTCAGGCCGGTAGCGTTGGTCAATACCGTATCCATACCTCGCAGCAGTGAACCTCCTCCACAAATGTGTATACCGTTATCTATCAGATCTGCCGCCAATTCAGGCTCGGTCTTCTCGAGCGTTGAGGTAACCGCATCGATGATCGCGGCGATCGGCTCACGCAGAGACTCGCGTATCTCCTCACTTGTAATAACGATCTTTCTCGGCAAACCTGTTATGGTATCTCGTCCTGCCACCTCCATTGTCAATTCTTCATCCATCGGCGAAGCAGAACCGATCTGTATTTTGACCTTTTCAGATCGAGCCTCACCGACCAGTAAATTATAGGTTCTCTTAAGATGATTGACAACCGCCTCATCCATATCGTCACCGCCTATACGGATCGATTCGCAGGTCGCAATATCGGCAAGGCTCATTATAGCTACTTCAGTCGTCCCACCGCCTATATCGACGATCATCGAAGCGGTAGGCTCTGTAATTGGAAGTGCAGAACCGATCCCCGCTGCCATCGGCTCATCCACAAGATATACCTTGCGGGCACCGGCACGCTCGGCGCTGTCGATCACCGCTCGGCGTTCCACCGCCGTTATCCCGCTGGGTACCGCGATAACAACACGTGGCCTAACCAACGAGCCTCTGCCGTGAACTTTCCGAATGAAATAACTCAGCATAGCTTCGGTGATCTCGAAATCGCTGATCACGCCATCTTTCAAGGGCCTGATAGCTGTTATCGAACCGGGTGTTTTGCCGAGCATTTCGCGGGCAACAAGACCGACTGCTTCGCCATTGTTAAGAACGATATTGGTTCCTTTACGGACGGCAACTACAGAGGGCTCATTGAGAACTATGCCTTTACCGCGAACACATACAAGAGTTGAGCATGTCCCCAGGTCGATACCCATGTCCATACTGAACCAGCCTAGGATGTTATCCAGTAGCACTTTTTGATTCCCTTCAATTATTTATTGACTTATTGACCTCTCTTTACTAATAAAAATCGGTCTTGTCAACATCCAATTAGCTACGGTAACTGAAAAATTGTCCCATAATCCATATAACATCTATAGGCCACGAGTGCCGCGGTGGCCAGAACGGTAAAGAATGCCAGGGTTAAAATTGCGGTATATAGGTTGTTAGGGGCTTTTTGGCCGGAATTGGACCTTTTGGGGCTCATTTATTATCCTCACATCTTTTTTCCGACCAAAGCTGATGAGTAACTTTTTTTTACAACAGCAAATGGTCAATAAAATCTCTATAAATTAGTTGAAGCGTTGTCTCCAACCCTTGGCTGGCGATCTCCAAGCAGATCTAAGATACCAACCGCACGTTCCGAGTCAACTTCGATTATTATAACATCACAGATAAATTCAGACCCTCGTGTAATGTGAAATCTCATCCCCTCTTTAACACCGTCGGCTTTGCCGATCGAGATCGCTGCGATTTTCTCTTTCATTTCAACTTCGGTTATCAGTGCCTTTAGGCCAATTTCTCGAACCGCCGGCAAAACAGGAAAAGCGATATCCTTTTGGGGTGTAACGGTCCTTGGATAGGCGACGGCTTTACCTGCCGGCTGTAGAAGAAGGTCCAGCCTGCTTTCCAGATCTGCTTTTTCTTCGAGAATTTGCCTCTTTTCTGTTTCGAGCGAATCCATCATCGCCAGTTTCTCAAGCAACCTTGTTGAGGTCTCGTTGAGTTCTTTTTCCTGCTTGATCTGTTCGGTCTGTAATAACTTCAGATCATCCAGGGCCTTAGTCAACAGCTTACCCTGATCCTCGTTGGTCTTGTAGAAATCCTTGACTATACTTGTCCAGTCACTGATACGTCTGTCCTTATCGGCGATATTCCGTTTGGCATCGTTAAGCTGACCGGTCAACTCAGAGATACTGGCCTTGAGACCGGCGATCTGTCTGTTAAGATCGTCTTCCAACTGCTCATTGTCCGCAAGCTGTTCGTTTATCTGGTCGGTCAGGTCATCGACCTTTTTGTTCAAAGTGCTGTTCTTTCTGCGCAGTTGATCAGAAGTCTCTTTATAATTCTCGACCTGTGCGACATAAGTTACAACAATACCACAAAGGAAAATTGCCGATATCGTCAGCAATAATATCAATATTTTCGTAAGAGTGCTCAAAACCAACTCCTTTCAAAAAAAACCGCGATTAAAAACACGTAGTCAATACCCGCCAATAATAACTTACTCAAACTGACCGTTTCGACAACTTATGTCGATGTAACTTTCTTCTCAATAAGACGATAGCTGTCACAAAACAATACTACAATTAGCCATCCGCCAAAGGCGGATTCCGCAATTTTGATTTTTAACTTTTACATCCTCAAGCTGGCCATCGGTCAGTTCGAGTAGCTTAATACCGCATTATAGGCAATAAAACCCTAAAGGTCAAGTTAATTTTGCCTACTTTAACAATAATCTATGGCAAAACGGGCATTTTCCCGTTTTATCAACCGTCAGACGTACATTGAAGGATCGCCCTGGCCGCTGCGATGCGAACCATCATGGAATCATCATTGATAAGTTCTGGCAAATAACAAGTCAATTCTTCCGTGCCTATTTGCCCTATCGCCATTGCCGTCAGTATCTTAATGTTTTCAAGTTCTTTTTGACCCAACGTCTGATCAGGTTGTTTTGTAAAGACATCGAGCACCTCCGGCACGCCGGTTTCATCTCCGAGTATTCCCAGTTGTTCAGCCGCTGCCAGCCGAACTTCGGCAACATTGTCATCGAGTTTAGTCATCAGGACATCCTTAGCTATTCTAGTACCTAACGCTCCCATCGCCTTAACAGCCATAATGCGATCGTCCCAATAAGAGCTGTGTGATATCGACCACAATTTACGAAATATCGTTTTATCGCCAAGCCTGGCACGGGCATCCAATGCCACAAGTTTCACTTTGTCCGTAGAATCTTTGTCATGCTGAACCCATTGGAGAAGTTTTAATACTCCCGGATCTCCGGTTTTACCCAGCAGCGTAGCGGCGTTAGCTCTGACCGTTTGATCCTGGCTTTTTAAAGCCTCACCGAGAAGTCCCATTGACCCGGGAGAACCGAGTTGGTTCATCGCATAAGCTGCCGCGATACGTGTGTGTTCATCAGGTGCCTTCAAAAGTTTCTCCACAGAGCCCTTAGCCCTGTAATATCTCGTATCCCCCACAGCCTGGGCCGCGGCGAATCTAACAGGAATATAATCATCGAACAGTAACTTTTCTACCTGCCCCATCAAATCCATCTGCTTCGTAGACGCTACAACTTCGATAGCCGTATTTACGATCTGGCGATCATCATCGACTAAAGCTTTTTTGATAATTGCCAATGCCTGAGGCCTGAGCTTGTCCAATCCGCTTTCTTTATTAAAGCCTTTTGGCTGTTGGAATGATTCGTTACACCCGCACAGAAAAAAAACAGGAACTGTGATACAAAAAACAAAAACCCAAAATTTAAAATTTATACCGCACCTGTTTTGCATTTTTCCTCGTGTTTTTTTCTGCGTTGTTTTCTCTGATCCACCAAACCGATTACAACTACCACTAAAAGGCCCAATACGGCAATTCTATCGACCCAGGGCCCGTATCGGCTGAAAAGCGTTACTCTCTTATCTATCGGCATTTTATCGGCGAACCATCCAGTTATACCTTGCCGTTTCATCGCTTTAGCCGGCAGATTTCCCGCCTCGAACCCATCTCTCATACGTCCGACGGTATCGATCAAGCAACTCACGCCCGTATTAACGCTCCGCACGATCGCCAGCCGGTTCTCGACAGCCCGAAAGACACAGATCGCCGCATGTTGAGCCAACTCACTGGCCGAGTAAACCTTTTCGTCCTGAAAATAAGAAAACCACCCGTCATTGCTTATATTAACGAGCCAGTCGACCCGCTTCTCGCTTCGCTCATCCAGCGCAAATTCGCGGGCAATGGCTGGAAACACATCCTCGTAGCATATAAGTACGCCAAACCTGTAATTTTGTTCATTTTGGCTGGTCTCTCTCGGCATTTCAAAAACGACATATTCGGTCCCCGCATCAAGTGTGTAATCGAAGTCATAAGGCGTAAATCCCATTAGGATACGGTGAAGCCATGGCGCACTTTTCTTAAAAGGTACGACCTCCCCAAACGGAACAAGGTGTATCTTACTGTAAACTTTTTCTGACGCTGTCCCGTCATCTTTGTATAGAAACGCGGAGTTATATTTCTCGACCAATTCGATCATCCCGTCAGATTTTACCATAGGTTTACCGCCGGTAGCACCTGCCAGTATGTATGCCCCTTCTCTGGCGTGATTCCTGATCGCCCTGTCAAAAACATTATAGGAATGTGAAAGCTCCAGCATATTCAATATCGACGTATTCAGTATTGCCGGCACTATCGTTTCCGGCCAGACGACAAGCTCGGCACCCGCTGAGACCGCCAATCTGCTCTGCTCAACGACATCATTAAAAACTCGCTCATTTTCCTCCGGCGAACTCGAATCCTTAACCGACTGCGGAATGTTCGACTGCACCGCCGCGACGAGCGGCCCATCCTCTACAAAATCCTGCGACTGCTCGATCCGCCATCGACCATAAAAAATAGTTGCGACCAACATCACAGAAACAACGGCTATTTTTGAAAGTTGCCCCGGCTTGAAAAGATTATTTTCTCTCGCCGCCAGTATCAGCTCTGCTATAAGCCCGTTAACCATCGCGATCAAAAACGATACACCCACAGCTCCGAAAATATCCGCGATCTGAATGATAGTAATATTGCGATACTGACTGTGAGCCAGAAACCGCCAGAAAAAACCACCCAAAAAAAGCCCCTGCAATCGTTCCGCCCCGACGATCAACACCCCAACTGCAAGAAATAAAGGCACCTTTTTAGCCCTGCAAAAGCGAATCGCAAAGATAAGTACAGGCCAAAGCAGCGCTGTATAAAGACAAAACGCTGCCCATCCCGCCCATGTTATGGGCCCGATCCAGTACAGATTACCAAGCCAGTAACCAGTAGCGACAACATACCCCCAAACCGCCAGCCGCCGAAATTTAACTCCCGGAGAACAAACAAGAATAAAAGGAACCCACGCCACCCAGGCCAACCACGACCAGCCGACAGGAACCTGGATCACCGTAAGCAAAATACCACTAACCAAAAACCCCGCCACGATCGTAAGATCATTTTTTTTCAGCAGTTTTTTCAATCAACCAATTCCCCTAATGCCGTCGCCATTGTCTCTGGGTGATAAGTTCGCCCATCATTCATACGCACCGCGAATTGACCAGCGACCAAGGCAATAAGCGTGCTGTCGGATGTCACTTCCTTAGCACTCATTCCCATATCCGCCAAAAGCCTTTTCAATTCACCAACTTCGATATGGCTGAAACTTTCGCCGTTACCAAAGAGACTGTTGCCGCCTAAAACCATATCGTTTTGATCATGCTTTTTAATTTCCGCCAGGCGTTTCCTGCTGTTGACCACATATTCTTCAGACATATCTATCCCTGTATAATCCCTGCCGAGTTTATACGCCGTCGCTGCCGTAGTCCCTGACCCACTGAAAGGGTCCAGCACACAGTCGCCCGGATTCGAGCTTGCCGAAATTATCCTGGCCAGTACACTTTCCGGCATTTGGCACGGATGCCAGCCCTGTCTTTCCTTAAACGTCCCGCAAACTCGCGAAAATTCCGTCCACACATCGTCAGGCATCTTACCCTTGGAGTTAGCACGTTTGTCGTTATAGATCAGCTGCCTGTCGGACGGCACTCGCACAGTGTGATCGTTGAACGTAAAATCTGCCTTGTCGTTTACAAAGTAAAAGATATGGGTATGTGCCCGTGCGAACTTGCTTTTAGTTTGCTGCCCGAACGTGTAATGCCATATTATCCAGTTACGCATCACAAGCCCGAGTTCGTCAGCGATAATCTTTACATTAGCCGCATAGTCATCACCGATAGCTATATAGAACGAGCCGTTTGGCTTGAGTACATTCTTACAAGCCGCCATCCAGTCGCGAGTCCAGGCAATATAGTTCTTGCTTTTGACCTTATCGTGATACTTATCGTACTTGTACCCGATATTAAAAGGCGGATCCGCAAATACAAGATCAGCGAAAGGCTCTCTAACCTTATCGAGCAAATCTATACAATCACCCCATACTATTTTATTCAAAAACTTCCGCATGGGCACATCTTACAACCTGCAAAAAACTTTGCAAGCAAATTTGATACCTGAAAAATTAACCCCTCATGCTACTGATGATAGTCAAGCTCCCCTTTAAAAAACTTTTCCATTAGAATCGCACGCTGGCGAACCGGCCCCTGCGATCTATTAAGATAAGGCTCAAGGTATTCCAACATCAAATCTCGTTGCCAGCCTCCATATTTGGTTTTACTAACAGCAACTTCAACATGCTCATCAGCCATAGCAAGCTCGAGAAGCCGTTTATATATTTTTGCTGCGCCACCGCCTCTATGCCGTCCTATCCCATAACGCACCGCAGAACTTCTCACATCTTTATCCGGCGAGAAACTGGCGTAGTACATCAACCAATATCCCTTAAGGCTGTATTTATTCAAAAAGTTCCTCGGAGTTCCATACCGTTCACTGACCCAGCGGATAATTTTTGTTTTATCCTGTTCGGTCCTGCGGAAGCCATGCCGTATTGTCCTGATAATGTTTTTATCAGAACGCACTGTCTTCAAGGGTGACTTCCACCACTTGTCCAGTTCTTTGCCGCCTTTGATATCATCTGGAAAATAACTTTCAAATGTTTTAGCAGCTTCAACAGAGCCATACAGCTTTATCGCGGCTTGTTCATCTTCAATTATCACCTCACTAAGCGGCTCACCTATCTTTCCTCCTTCAAGCGAGTTCAAATAACTGTAGTCATAGCACGTTCCAACAAGCGGTATCCATACCCCCTCATTCGTATGACAGCCTGTCAGAACACACAGAAATAAACTCACGAAACCGCCAAAAACTATCTTTCGCATTTTAATTCTCCTTTAAATTCCCGCATACCCACATATTACAAGCTGGGCAAAACTTTGCAAGCAAATTTAAAACTTGAAAAATCACCCCCTTATGCTACTTTCTCTAAAGAAATATTAACGATATTCGAAAGGACAAAATTGTGAAACACGCCAATTTTACAAAAAAGCTGATTTTGTTATCAATCGCATGTTTTATCTTCTTACTAACCGCAACTTCAGCTTACAGTGCTGTAAAAGTTGACAAAACAGATTTAGCGTTCTACCAGCGTGCTGCCAAGATAGAATCCTATCCGCTCATAAGCGGCAAAAATGTCAGAAACGTAATACTCTTTATCGGCGACGGGATGGGGCTTAACCATACAACTTTTGCCCGTTTCAAAACTGTCGGCCCGACATGGAGGCTGCATACCGAAAGGATGCCGATAGTTGGCCTGGTAGGCACATACTCGAACAATGCACTCGTAACCGATTCGGCTGCCAGCGGAACGGCTTTGGCCACAGGCTTTAAAACCGACAACGGCGTTGTCAGTCAGCTTGCTGATGGAAGAGAGGTTATGACTATCCTCGAAGCGGCAAAAAGCAAAGGTATGGCTACAGGCCTCGTCGTGACTTCCACCATTACTCACGCTACGCCGGCCTGTTTCGCCGCGCACGTCAAAAAACGGGGCTTTCAGCAGCAAATTGCCGAACAGATAATCGAAAACAAAGTAAATGTCCTGCTCGGTGGCGGGAGAAAATTTTTCATACCCAAATCCAAACCAAACAGCGCAAGAAAAGACAACCGCGACCTGATAAAAGAAGCCATAGCAGCCGGCTATTCATATATCGAAACCACCGAACAATTAAATTCCGCCGACAATCCCTACCTGTTAGGTCTGTTTAATATAGATGCACTGACTACCCAGGAGCCTGAACCGACTTTAGCACAACTCACCGAAAAGGCTATCGAAATTCTAAGCAAAAAGAAGAAAGGACTCTTTGCCGAGAACAAGGGCTTCTTTTTGATGGTCGAAGGAAGCCAGATCGACTGGGCCGCCCATGAAAATAATCCCGACTATTGCTTAAGGCAGACAATTCTTTTCGACCAGGCCGTCAAATCCGCCATCGATTTCGCATTAAAGGACCGCCATACCCTGGTCATTGTAACCGCCGACCACGAAACTGGTGGACTTGTAGTAAAAGGTGGTGACCTTCAAGGCGAAAAACTCGACCTAAACTGGGCAACAGGAGGCCATACCCCTTCATTGGTTCCCCTTTACGCCTTTGGCCCCCAAGCCCAAACCTTCGCAGGAGTATACGACAACACCGACGTCCCCAAAAGAATCGCAAAAGCACTCGAAATCAAAAACTTCCCAAAAATAATAGAAAAATCGAGACTGTAGGAAAATGACCGGGTAATATTCTTCTAATCCTTTATGGATGAAAGCGTTATGTGCAAATATATTCTGCCTTCTCTTCACAAAAACAACCTTGTCATTCCCGCGAAGGCGGGAATCCAGTTTTTAGGCCGTAGACCCCTGCCTTCGCAGGGGTGACATCACTGGTTTTCATTTTCCGCAGCAGATTTCGCGTGTGCAAAACCTGCTACGCAGAACTTGCACACGCCGTTTTTTCTTCACCCCTAAACAAAGCTTTCTATTTTTTCTTTGCAGATTTTGTTTGTTAGGCGTTGTAATAATTTCACTCTTTTAGCTAAATACTCCAGTTGCTTCTTTGTTATTTTGTAGTCCTTTTTGTAGCGGGCGTCAATATACGCTTTTTTTAGTAGTTTGAAATTTTCGTCCTGCTCTTTGGTTGCTCGGGGGAAGACTTTTAAAAAGGCTGAATCGTAGCCGGAAACCCTTCGGCCTAATGTTTCGATGTTGTGACGCTTGCCCTTGTAGCCGGTGAAGACTAAAAGAGTTGTGGAATAAAAACGCTCTACTGCTTGATGAAGTTGAAAGGCTGCAATTTTATATTTACGTTTCTTAAAATAGAATTCGTAGCCAAGATAAAAGTCTTTTGCACTGGTAAACCATTGTTTGAAATCTTCTTGTGCGATTTGTTTTCTTTTTTGTGGGCTTGGTTTTCGGATTCTTTCTAATTTCAATTTTTCGGTATCGTAGAGGATTATTCCTTCTTTTTTGATGTCGGAGAAGAAGTATTGTCCTTGTTTGAGTTGGGCGTTTATCTGGCCTATGCTATGGTAGATAACTGATACGGGGGTTTTTATGGCTTTGTGTTGAAGAACAAGGTCATAGACCGAGTTTTGTTTGCTGTGGTTGGCAGCGGTCTTTTTCAGGCGGGTCAGGACGAGGATGTCGAAATCGGAGGTGTATTCGTATGTGATGTGGCCTTGGGTATATGTATCTTCGACCCAGTCGCCCCGGGCGTATGAGCCGAAAAGGATTATCATGTGGGCTGAGGGAAACTGCTTGCGGATTATTCGGGTGGCCATCTTTAGCTCTTGGCGCTTATGCTCGGGCAAATGTGCTAATGATTTTTTCATAGGCGATATTATTGCATGGCAACTGTGATAGTTAAAGGGGAAAATAAAAAAATAGATTCCTCAGCCACGCCCGCAATGACGATTCACGAGATACGAGATACGAGATACGCTCAAATAGGCCGATTTCAAAGAAATCAGCATGTTTGAGTATTATTTCTTGCCTATTTTCGCATTTTTAGTATAATTGCCCGATGTCGTTTTTGGCACTGAAAGTGCGGATTATAAAACCAATTTTGACAAATAAGGAGAATTAGAATCATGGCAGTTAAGATCTATTACGAAAAAGACGCTCCGCTGGACGCGTTAAAGGGCAAAAAAGTAGCAGTCGTAGGCTATGGCAGTCAGGGACACGCTCACGCTCAGAATCTCCGTGACAGCGGTATAGATGTTGCGGTAGCTGAACTCGAAGGAACCGACAATTTCAAGCTCGCTCAGGAGCACGGCTTTACACCAACCGACATCAAGACCGCGATCGAAGGCGCAACACTGATCATCATCACATTACCAGACGAAGTTCAAGCTGCAGTTTACGAGACCCAGATCGCACCGAACATCGCCACAGGCCAGACCATCGGTTTCTGTCATGGCTTTAACATCCACTTCAAGTACATCGTACCGCCAAAGGATATCAACGTCATCATGATCGCCCCCAAAGGCCCGGGCCATCTCGTTCGCAGCGAATACGAAAAAGGCGGCGGAGTGCCTAACCTGGTAGCTGTCGAGCAGGACGCAACCGGCGACGCTAAGCAGATCGCACTGGCATGGGCAAACGGGATCGGCGGAGCAAGAGCCGGAATCATCGAGACAACATATAAAGAAGAAACTGAGACGGACCTCTTCGGCGAACAGGCTGTTCTTTGCGGCGGACTTACCGCGCTTATAAAGGCAGGATTTGAAACCCTCGTAGAAGCAGGCTATCAGCCGGAGATCGCTTACTTCGAATGTATGCACGAAGTAAAACTCATCGTCGACCTCATGTACCAGGGCGGCATCAACTACATGAGATACAGCGTATCGAACACCGCTGAATACGGCGACCTGACACGCGGCCCGAGGATCGTAAACGAGAAGACAAAAGCAGAAATGAAAAAAATCCTCGCTGAAATAACTTCCGGAAATTTCGCCAAAGAATGGGTTGAAGAATACAAAGCCGGCGCCAAAAACTTCAACGCTCTTTATGAAAAGGACCACGACTGCCAGCTCGAAACCGTTGGCAAACAGTTACGCAAAATGATGAAGTGGATCGACTCAAAGGAAGCCTAATTACAGTAACTTGATAGCATAGATAATTGTATTATTAGCCCCCGGCACTGCCGGGGGTTTTCTGCCGAAAGCAGGATATTTTAGTAGGGTGGCATTTCAGTTTGAAAAGGAGATCAAATGAATATAACGAAACCAGGTAAGATCATAACGATAAAACTGACAGCGTTATTTGCTGTTTATATTGCAACGACTTTACTTAGTGGCTGTTACGTTTACGATCTTGCCAAACCTGAATTTCCACCATATGCCAAAGCAAGAAATGCCGGCTATCATGCGACAGTGCTAAAGTCCAGCAACGCTGCCGATGTGCTAAACACGATCCACCTGCCAAAATACGAACTGCTAAGCCAGAGTAAGAACGTGATCGCCTCGACCGGCGAAAAAAAGAGAAAAGGCTTCAAAAAATGGTTCAAGATGGTAGCTTTCGATGAGCAGGACCTGTTAGCCAAACGAAAGTACCTGTTTACAGAAGACGAAAGACCAAAACAACTAGCCGTTGAGCCGTGGGAATACCTCAGGTTCGACTGCCAGGTCGTGCTCGAACAAGAAATTCTCGACGAGCCTTACGCCAACGAAAACGCGAGAAGGATCGAGATACTCAAACAGATACTCAAAGATTTCCGAACTGACATCGCTGACGTCAAGCTCGACAACGATATACTTAACGTCTCAGGCCTGATGGTCAATCAGGCTATTGAAGCTGCACTTCTCAGGCTCGATCAGTCACCTGCCATCGCCGCAAAATTAAGCGACGAAGGCGGCATCAAGTTCAGCCACATAATCCTGAACAAAGGTAAAGTACGATTGGTCATAGACGGTGACATCGCAACAGTAAAACTAAGAGCAGGATCAGCAGTAACCAAAAAATTCAAAAAAGAAATGTAAGCCCCCTGTCATTGCGAGCGTAGCGAAGCAATCTCAAAGCAATAATCAATATTCAATTATCAATAATCAATTAAAAGAGTGGGTCTGTAAGCCGAGTTCTGTATCGCGCTGTTGCCAGCGTGACGGCGATCATTTAACTGGACCAACTGTTACCAGTTGGCTCTGCGACAAAAGTCGCAAGCAACCTACCCGCTGTTTAACACCCGGGCCGGGCTTCAGCATACTTGGTCTTGCAGGCGGTGGGGTTTACCATGCCGAAACTGTCACCAATTTCGCGGTGCGCTCTTACCGCACCATTTCACCTTTACCTGTGCCCGACGAATCGGGTCATCGGCTGTGTATTTTCTGTGGCACTTTCCCGCGGGTCGCCCCGGGTGGCTGTTAACCACCACCGTGCCCTGTCCTGCTCGGACTTTCCTCCGGCCAAAAAGACCGGCGACCGCCCGACCCACTCTTTTAATTGATTATTGAAATACCAAAGAACAACTAACGCTTCACACTTCACTTTTCACGCTTCACGATTATATGTTTTTTAAAGGCTTTATCATCTATCTCAGAATAATCGCCTCTAAAGTGCACCCCTCTGCTTTCCTGCCTTTGCTCGGCGCAATCGGCCATAAGCTCACAAACTGTGAGCATATTCTGACACTCCCAGCCCTGCGGCGAGTCAAAGATCTTATCCATCACATACCGCTGCCAGAACCGGATTATTTCGCCAGCCTCTTTGAGAGGTTTCTCCCGGCGGGTAATACCGACATTTCGCCACATAAGTGCCCGCAGCGAATTCCTTACATCTATCGTATCAAGCCTGGTACGATCCGAATGGGTTATCCTGTAATTTATCGATGGATGCTTTATATGCGCGATCAGCTTCTCACAAGCGCCACGTCCCGCGATCTTACCGAACACCAGCCCTTCGAGCAGTGAATTACTTCCAAGACGATTGGCCCCGTGCAATCCACTTGACGCCACCTCTCCGCAGGCGTAAAGATTATCGATATTTGTCATGGCCGAGGTATCCGCTTTTACTCCGCCTACCATATAATGCGCACTGGGCCTGACAGGGATCAGGTCCTTGCTCACATCTATATCGAAACTCTCACACAATTCACTTATCAGAGGGAAACGCCTGGTAAAATGTTCTTTATCAAAATGTCTAACGTCAAGATACACATGCGTCGAATTGGTTTTCAGCATTTGGCTAAGGATAGCTCGACTGACAATATCGCGCGGCGCAAGCTCTGCCGATTCGTGATATTGCTTCATAAACGCTGTACCTGCATTGTCCAGCAAAATCGCCCCTTCACCACGAAGCGTCTCAGTGATCAATGCTCTCGATGCCCCCGCGATATACAGAGTTGTCGGATGAAACTGCATAAACTCCATATCACGCAGAATCGCACCTGCCCGATATGCCATTGCGATACCATCACCGGTTGCCACATCGGGGTTGGTCGTTTCACGGTACAACTGCCCTGCTCCGCCGGTCGCCAGGATCGTAATAGCCGCCCATATTATCTGCATACCCTTGGTACGGTCATAACCAACCATCCCGATACAACCGTTATCATCATTGGTAAGCAGATCGACCGCGTAAAATTTTTCCAGTATCCTTATCCTCGGATTTGCTTTTACCTTCTTTATCAGCGACTCAGTTATTATACGTCCGGTCTCATCGCCGTGAGCATGCGCGATACGAGCATGAGAATGTCCCCCTTCAAGAGTTGTTGCGATTTGCCCACCATCGAGGTCGAATTCGGTACCCCATTCCAGCAACTGCTGAACCAGTTCAGGCCCCTGGCGAACAACCATATCGACCACTTCTGTATCACTCAACCCGCAACCCGTTTTAATGGTATCAGCCGAATGTGACTCAAATGAATCCACCGTTTTAAGCACTGTTGCTATCCCCCCTTGGGCATTCCAGGTATTGCTGTTTTTCAGCGTATCTTTGCAGACCACGATAACATTGCAATTGCTCGATGCCTCGATCGCCGCACGCAGTCCCGCAATACCACTGCCGACCACCAGGCAATCGGTAAAGAGCTGATTGGTCCTGTTGGAGTCGATATCAACAAGATAACGCCGAAATTCTGCTTGTTCGGTCATACAACTAAACCCTTTTAAAAATCCAAACTAACGCACCAGGCATTTCAAAACTCCGCATCCCGAAACACCCGCCCCTATATGATACAAAGATATCCCATTCTTGTACACTTCTATAAATACCAGAAATTAAGTTGCAAAACACCGCCCAAAAAGCGATTATTGTAGCAATGGACAAGGATTCAAACAGCAACGATTTTGCCGATGCTCGCGAGCAGATGGTTCGCTCCCATCTAAAAGGCCGAGACATCACCGACCCCGGCGTGTTAAAGGCGATGGCCCAGATACCGCGAGAGGAATTCCTGCCGGAAAAGTACCGCTCAAGCGCATACCTTGACGGGCCGCTGCCTATCGGAATGGGACAAACCATTTCACAGTCCTACATTGTCGCACTAATGACAGAACACTTAAAGCTGACCGGCGGTTGCGAAGTACTCGAAATAGGTACCGGCTGCGGATACCAGACAGCGGTCCTCGCCAGCCTCGCAAAAAAAGTTTACACCATCGAAAGATTAGCCCAGCTATCAGAATCCGCCCAGGCCGTTCTAAGCAGGCTCGGGATTGACAACGTAGAATTCTACATCGGTGACGGCAGTAAAGGCTGGCCGGCCGAGAAAACCTTCGACCGCATCATAGTCACCGCCGCACTGCCGGAAATCCCACAGCCTCTACTCGACCAGCTCAAAACAGGCGGAATTGTCGTTGCACCGGTCGGCGGCCCAGTTACCCAGAAACTTATAGCTGCTAAAAAGAAAACCGTAGGAACAACAGAGAACCTAATCTGCGACGTAAGATTCGTAAAAATAATCGGAGAGTACGGCTTTCCCGAATGAGCACTACACAAAACGAAAAAACAAAAAGCACATTTGACCTGGCGATGCCGGTGCAATTCTTAAAGGGTGTTGGCCCGGCTAAGGCTAAGATATTCGCCAAATTGGGCATCGAAACAATAGCCGACCTGCTCGAATATTTCCCACGCGACTGGGTCTTTGCCCCGCAGGCGATAAAGATAAACCAGATCAAGCCGGACCGTGATGTCACCATCATCGGCCTGGTAGAAGCAACCGACCTGATGAACTTCCGCAAACCCGCTATCTTCGAGGCTATGGTCGCAGACGATACAGGCCTATGCAGAGTAGTTTGGTTCCATGGCGGCTATCTGCAAAAGCAGATCAACGCCGGCGATTGTTTAATGCTTTCCGGAAAGGCAACCCTCTACAAACACCAGCTGCAGTTGACCAACCCGAAATTCATGATAATAAAAGAAGAAACCGAAAAACCATCCGAACATTTCAGCGGCGGAGTCTACCCCGCAAGCGGCAAATTAACATCGATGCAGATAAAAAAAATAATCACGCCAATAATCCACGCGATCCCGCAGCTCATCGAAGAATTCTTCGACAAGGACTTCCTCCAACAGGCGAACCTCATTGATAGAGCCGATGCCTTTTCGTCGATACACCTGCCGGACGACGAAGAAAAACTCGCCAAGGCTAAGAGGCGACTGAAATACGACGAACTGTTTTTAATGCAGCTGGCCCTGGCACTGCGCCGTTACGCGATGCGGCATTTTTCAGCTGCTCTGCCGATAAACAAAAGCGAAAGAATCGACACCCGAATCCGAAAACGATTTCCATTTTTGCTCACCCAGGACCAGAACACCGTTATAGCCCAGATAACAGCCGACATGGCCAAAAGCATCCCCATGAACCGTCTGCTCCAGGGCGACGTAGGTTCCGGCAAAACCGCCGTCGCTCTCTACGCCGCACTGCTCGCTGTCGCCGACAAATGTCAAACCGCGATCATGGCACCGACCGAGATACTCGCAGCCCAGCATTTGCTCAGTATCGAAAGATACTTAAAAGGCACCAAAGTCAAAGCCGCTCTGATAACATCAGCACTGACAGGCAAAAAGAGGAAACAGCTTCTAAACCAGATAAAGGCCGGCGAAATCGATATCGCCGTCGGAACTATCGCTCTGCTGAATGAGACAATCGAATTCAAAAAGCTCGGCCTGGTAATAATCGACGAGCAGCACAAGTTCGGCGTACATCAGCGGGCACAACTGCGCAAGAAAACCACGCCGCATTGCTTAGTAATGACTGCGACGCCTATCCCGCGTACCCTGGCGATGACCGCGTTTGGCGACCTGGACGTTTCGATCATAAAGCACCGCCCGCCAGGCAGAGGCTCGGTAATTACAAGACGTGTCAGCAGAGCCGACCAGCCCAAAGCGGAAGAATTCATACGCCAGCGATTGATCGCGAAAAAACAAGCCTACTTCGTCTACCCAAGAATAACAAACACCGACGAAAACAGCATCCTAAAAGCCGCAACCGACGAATACAAACACCTCTCAACTAACATCTACCCCGAATTCAAAGTAGCCCTACTCCACGGCCAAATGCCCTCTGAAAACAAACAAAGCATTATGGCCGACTTTAGAAAGGGTAAAATAAACGTCCTCGTTTCGACAGTAGTCATCGAAGTAGGCGTAGACGTCCCTAACGCTACGATGATGGTAATAGAAGGAGCCGACCGCTTCGGCCTGGCACAACTGCACCAGCTAAGAGGCAGAATAGGAAGAGGCCAATCAAAGTCATATTGCTTTTTGTTTACCGATACTGAGAATGAGACTGTTAACGAAAGATTAGAAGTAATGACAAGAACAAACGACGGCTTCGAGATAGCAGAACACGACCTGAGACTGCGAGGCCCAGGCGAACTTTTCAGCACAAGACAGCACGGCCTACCCGATTTAAAGATAGCCAATATTATAGACGACTACGACTTACTAACAATGGCAAGAAGAAACGCAACAGAAATGGTCACCAAAGACCCCATGCTAAAAAACCCAAAAAACAAAAACCTAAGAAAAATACTGGTCGAGAAATTCGGCGAGTCAATTGGCCTATCAAACATCGGATAGAAACATATATTGTAGATTAGATTATTCTTTAATTCGCAGAATTCGTGGATTTTTGTTTTTTTTGATTTTGGCGAATGTTTGTTTTTGGGGTTTAAATTGGGATT
>JBHPGW010000022.1:0-40585 GCA_042569785.1 Planctomycetota bacterium
TTTGCGCAGGTAAAAGTGTAAAAAAGCGCAAAAGCGCGCAAAAAAGCGCAAAAATTTGCAAAAAGTGCGCTGTTTTTTGCAAAAAAGTGCTTGAAAAGAGCGTTTTTTTGCATTTTTGCGCGCATACCTGCGCAGATGATTGAAAATCAAACGGCCGGGGCTTGTGACCAGTGACCCGTGACTCGAAAAAAGAAAAATCCAAAATCATAGTGAGAAAAATAGGCAACTATCCCGAATGACGGCAAATTTAAGTTGACAAAATGGAGTATTTCCATTATTAATCGTAGAATTATTATTTTAAATTCGCAGTTTTGTAGTATAAAAAGCGGTTCGGGGCGATTCAGGCTTGTTTTTTACGCCCAAAGTGGTAGGTAATAGCTTATCAAGGGCGTTTTTTTTGATTGACTCTTGTATTTTTTTAAGTTATAACTTAAATAGAGAGAAAGTTCATGGCTTCATCTGCCGATAATATTGTTGCAAAGGGATTGTATGGTACTGTTGAGTATGCAGTACGAAAAGATGGCAAAAAGCCAGCTCAACAGGGTCTTGAAAAGCTAAAGAAAAAGAAACAACATAAAAGTAAATACTTTGCTTTCATTGCTTTATTTGAACAATACGTTAACACTGGATCGCTATCGGAAATATATCTGGATGGGCTCAAGCACAATAAAATATCTGGCATCTTAAAGTTTAAGCGGTCTGACGCATATCCTTACAGAGTGCCATGCTTTAAAATGTCTAATAGCTATATACTGACACATGTTTATGAGAAGCGTGAAGGTGATGGACGTCAGATAAAAAGAGAAGTTGAGTTGGCAGATACGATTAGAAGTGAACATAAGGAACAGCTTAAAAAAAGCTAATAAGAGGTGTAACGAATGAACATCCAAGCTAAAAAAAATGAAGATTTGCGTATTATGCAACAAGAGCGACTTATACTTCAGATATGTCTGCATATAAACAAACTTATGGAGGAACAGAAAGTCAGCAAAGGTGAACTGGCAAGGCGTCTTGGTGTAAAACCTCCCCGTATAACACAAATATTGGATGGCGTTAATCTGGGGCTTAGACAAGTCTCTAATGTTATGCTTGCTCTGGACTCTGGTCTGTCCGTTGATACTGGCCCCATAGGCTTTATGACAAATCTTAAACCAACACCTGTACTTAACCTACAGTTTGCTAATTTTGAAAGACGTCTTAATAGAAAAGGCTGGAACAAAGAGGCGATATACCGGAACAAAGAGGCGATATAATTATGGCTACAGAAAACAAAGATAATTCCAAAGCTCTTGATCTTGCACTTAAAATATCTGATCGTGTGAATCTGATCGACGCCCACCTTATAGATTGCAAATGCGAACTCCTTGAATTTGCTTCCAATGAGGATAATAGTTTTGAAGTTACAGGTTACACAGGATATAAGATAGAACTTGAACAGAATAACATATTTGTGATTGTGCACTTTGATTTACACACAGTGAATGAAGACTGGAAAGAAATTGCCAGAATTGGAGCAGACTTTATTCTTGCCTATAAGGCAGATAGCCTTGATGGTTTAACGGAGGATAATTATCTGCAGTTCGCTAAATACAATGGTGTTTTTAATGCTTGGCCTTATTGGCGAGAGTTTGTTAATAGTATGGCAGCAAGATTAAATTTACCTCCATTAACATTAAATGTTTACAGATATGGAATGGATTTGCCCACCGAAAGTAATCTATTAGAGATAGCCAAGAAAAAATTAGCTAAGAAGAAAGTAGCTAAGAAGAAATTAGCTAAGAAGAAAACATCTAAGAAGAAAGTAGCTAAGAAGGTTTCTCGATAGGCTTGAACAACAAAAATTGCACTTAATTCTTTGTTCGCTAAAAGAATGGTGCAATTTTTCACACTTTTTTCAAGACTTACCTGCGCAAATGATCGAAAAAATCCCCGTTTAAACCCCAAAAACAAACATCAGCCCATCTTAACACATACCAAAATCCGTGAAATCCGCGAAATCCGCGGTTACAATTTTATGTTTTCTGACTCCTGTATTCTGTATTCTATTTTTTAAAAATCTGTGGTTAAAAATCGTAAATCTTCAATCGTAAATCTTAAATTTCTTGACGGTTTGTGGTACAATGTGGTAAGATTATTAGCGTCCTATGGGAAAAATCATGCTTTTTAAACATTCGAATAGGAAACGTCCGGCAGATAATTCAAAAAAGTAAAAAAAAAGGAACATTTGGAAGATTTTGCGCATCATTATTAGTGGAAAGCAGGCAAAATATTGTAAAAACGCAGGAAAGGGCGTTATCGTCATGAAAAAAAGGAAAGGTTTTACGTTAGTCGAGCTGCTGGTGGTGATCTCGATCATCGCGCTTTTGATGTCACTGCTGATGCCGGCGTTGAATAAGGCCAAAGAGCAGGCGAAAAGGACATGGTGCCTGGCGAATGAGCGAGGATTTATGTTGTGTGTACGTACATATACTCTGAGTAATGAAGATTACTTTCCACATAGGCGCTGCCTCGGTGTTAGCTGTTGGGGGGCGGTGTTTATGAGCACGATCGACTTGCCCGTTATGTTGATAAGTGAGGGGCTTGACCCCAGAAGCCTGCATTGTCCAAGTGACATCAGGAAACCGGGCGCACTTACAGCCTGGATGGATCTCTTTTGGGGAGGGGAGCTGACTGATGATATTTGGTTAGACGACGCTCCGCCTCCGGGTGTAACTAATCGTCCTGACTTTAGTTATTCCTGGCCAGCGAAGATGTTCAGCAATGTTCCGGATACAGGAATATTAGATGCTGGTGCTTATTCGGCGGAGACCAGGATCGTTAAAAACTGGAGGCTCTCAGATGTCAGACATCCGGCGAGATTGATCGCTTACTCCGAATTCACCTATCTGATAGACGACACGTATTATTGGCCTCATTGCCCCTCGGGTCCGGGAATGAAAGGTATTGCGGGCGGTTTTGTTGATGGACACGCAAAGTTCTATTATACCTCTGAACTGGACAGGGAAAGATGGCAGGAATTTTTCGAGTATGACACCTGGCCTCAGCAGCATGGTCCGGACTATTATGACGCAGACTATACAATCTTCGGTATTAAAGGTTATGATGTGAAGTAACAATGCGGCTGTTCACAGTTTTTATGGCCCCGAAGACCATTTTTTACTTGTAATATCAACACCTAAATGCTGTTACAATATTTTAGTGGTTTATAATTCTCTCATCCTACCTGTCTTCTCTGGAACAGTGCTATCGCTATGAAAAGAATTGCTGTTGTGTAGCATAGGGCGTATGTTCCGCCCATTAAGACGTATGTTATCGGAACCGGGCTTCCTTCGTAAATCGCGTCACTTATCCAGAATACCTGTAAGTTGGGGACTATGAATCTGCCTATTTTGGCCCAAATGTGGGTCGCAGCGAGCTGTCCGAAGACGTAATCGCTAATCAGGCCGAGCAAAAACATGCCGATACAAGCCGACAGCGTCACTACAATGTTGAATCTTGCCGAAACTGCCATCGCCAGCGAAACCATTATAACAGCAGCACAAAGCAGCAGTGCCGATGCGTAAATATCGAATGCGTTAATGTTGTTGCCAGCTGGGTTAAATTTCCACTCTGGGTCGATAAAGCTCAGGAGAATCATGCTTAAGGTTCCGAAAACGGCTGCCAGTACCACGGCAGTCGACGAAAAACGCCAGTCGTAAACATAGTTTAAAAAAGCACTTAGCCCAAGCGAGAGCAATACGGTTCCGCCGGCGGCAACGATAACCGTCCAGTCGTGATGTTTCCATCCCGCGTCGAGAACGCCATGACGGATCGACATTAAAAGGGCGATAGTGCAGATATAATGGGCAAGTGCGACGGCACCTGCGACGCCGAGGAACTTGGCAATTACAAATACCGGACGCCGTATGGGCTTACTTAGAACCGTAATTACGGTCTTATTTTCTATTTCATCGGCTAAAGCTCCGGATGCGGAAAAAATTGATATGAACAAACTTGTCAAAAGCAGCGTAGATAAACCGATCTCGCGTAAAAGCTTGTTGTCATCGCCCATCGTGTACATGGTAAGCGATGGAAGTATTGTGAACAGCAGCAATGCGGCGAGGATCAGTATCGCGTAAATAGGCTGGCGAAGGGTTTCTGTAAACGTGTTTTTTATTAAGGCTAAGAGTTTGTACATTATTATTTATTCCTGGGCAACAGTAGGTAAAGTTAAATAAAATCCATTAAACAACATTTTTTTTAATTGTTCCTATGCTAAATTGACGTTTATTGTTATAGTACACGACCTATTAAAAGTAAAGACTTTAGTTAATCAGAAGAATACGTTTTTAAATGTAAAGAGTTTAACTGGTTACTCAAAAAGTACGTTGTTGTTAACAATTTTGTTCGAAATAGAAAAGGCGAGCCAATGACAATATCATCCAGACGTGCTAAAAACATAGCCTGGTTTTCTCTCGTTACGTCGATCGTGTTTTTTGTTGTTATCCTGCTTATCTCCAGGTGGAGCGGGGCATTTGCGCTTTTTGCTCTTAGCTGGTTTATCCTCTCATCCGCTCTGATCTGGTTGGTTCTTGTACTGCAGTTTCACCAGCGGACTCTTGCTGAGCAGGAAAAGCTCGATATAAGCCAGTTGGGCAAGAATACTGACGAAGACGCTACGATTTTCAGCGCCGAAGGCAGGGGTGGTGCGTTATTCGCGGTCGCACAGAAAAGACTGGTTGTTTTTGAAAAATGGTTTTTGCCTGTTTTCGCGGCTATTATCGCTGTATATCAGCTATTCATTGGGTTGTACCTGCTCAAATCATGTGCCTCGGCAACTGTTGATATCAAACAGCCTTTGATATGCGCGATATGTATGACCGCGGTAGCCTTTGTCTGCTTTTTGATCTCCCGTTACGCTACCGGAATGTCGCAGCAGATCAATTGGAGGCCTTTAAGGGCCGGAGGCAGTATCTTTCTGGTTATAGCGATCCTGGCATTTTTGCTGGCAATCGCTCTGGCTATGGTGCAGTTTAAAATCTTTTTCCTTATAAAGACAATCAGCTGGATAGTTCCGATACTGATAACTCTTCTTGGCGCAGAGTTCGCACTGAACTTTGTGTTCGATATTTATCGTCCAAGAGTAAAGGGTAAATATTCCAGAACCGCTTTTGACAGCAGGATATTAGGAGTTATAAACGAGCCAGGCGGAATATTCCGCTCAGCGGCAACTGCTATCGATTATCAATTTGGTTTCAAGGTTTCGCAAACATGGTTTTACCGACTGCTGGAAAAAGCAATTGTCCCGTTAGTTCTTTTTGGAGCCACGACGCTGTATTTGCTAAGCTGCGTAGTTGTCGTAGCTCCTGATGAGCAGGCGATCGTAGAGCATTTCGGCAATCCTGTCGATGCCGCTGGCCAGGTTCGGCTCCTTGAACCGGGATTAGCTTTTAAATGGCCTTGGCCTATCGATGTCGCTTATAAATATTCTACTAAGAGGACATCTGATATAGAAGTTGGTTTTGTCGCAGAACAAAGGCCCGAATCTGAGCATGGCAGGCATGGGCCTTTACTGTGGGGGCAGAAACATTATGAAAAAGAAGAGCTGCTGCTTGTCGCCAGCCAGCATGCAACCGAAGATGCAGAAGCAGGCACTGTTCCTGTAAGCCTTATTATCGCAGTGATACCGGTTCAGTACAGAATTAATGACCTTTACTCATATATTTACAATCATAACGACCCTGAAAAGCTTTTTGAGGCTATTTGTTATCGCGAGTTGACCAACTTTGCAGCCAGCGCCAGTATCGAGATCGAAGGTGATAGAGAACGGTCGCTGCTGTGCGGCGGTCGCGCAAATGCTCGGGCGGTGCTTACTCAAAGAATTCAAAAAGCTGTAAACGATGCCGGTTTGGGAGTGGAAATCGTCTTTCTCGGGTTGCAGGGCATCCATCCTCCGTTAGAGGTCGCAAAGGCTTACGATGATGTTGTTGGAGCGGTACAGGAAAAACAAAAGCTTATTCTTAGAGCTCATTCTCAGAGAAATAAGATATTGAGTAAAGTCGTCGGTTCTGTTAAAGACGCGGACGAGCTTTATAAACTTGCCACTGATTATAGGAATGCCAAGAGTCAAAACGATAGCGAACGTATCGAAGAGCTCGGCGGCAAACTCGACGAGGCGTTTGCCGCAGCTAAGGGGGAGATTTTCAGTATCCTGCGGAATGCGCAAAGTTACTCGTTTAAAAAAGTGACTCTTGCCGGTGCTACGGGCAGGCGTTTTGCAGACCAGAGAAAAGCCTATCTGGCATCTCCACAGATTTACATTCGTCAACAGTTATTGAACACTCTTGAAGATTCTCTTGAAGATACGAGGAAATATGTCATCGTTGCCGATGTCAACGATGCTCAGACCTTTATAATTGATGTTAAGGATAAACTGACCCCAAGCTTATATGACTTAGGCGAATTTGAGGAGAATACTGAAAAATGAAGAGTATAGCTATTACAATTTTTGTTCTGTTGGTGGTTGCTGTTCTGGCCTTTTATCTTGTCTCTTTCCAGGTAAGAGAAACCGAATCAGCAATGGTGACGACATTTGGAAAGCCTGCGCGCCAGATAGTCGAGCCTGGGTGGTATTTCAAATGGCCTTCTCCTATTCAGAAGATATACAAATTCGACGCGAGGATGAGGGTTTACGAAGCCGACCTCGGTCAGACCTCTACCAAGGGAGCTGACCCTATCATTGTCAAGACCTATATCGTCTGGAAAATCGCGGAGCCGTTGAAGTTTTTCAATGCCCTGGGTACCGTCAGTAAGGCTGAAACAAAACTCTACAGCCAAATCAGTAATACCCAAAACGAAGTGATCGGTCAATACGAGTTTTCCGAGTTTGTCAACAGTGATCCTGAGAAAATAAAATTCAAACAGATCCAGGAACAGATGCTTGCCGATCTTCGTCAGGCAGTCGGAGCAGATTACGGCATCGAGGTCAAAACGCTTGGTATAAAACAACTTAAGGTAAGCGAAGATGTCACTAAGCAGATATTCGACAGGATGAAAGCTGAAAGAGAACGAGTACGAGACGCCACTATCTCACAGGGCTTAGCCGAGGCCATCAGGATAAAGACCGATGCGGATGTTAAGCAGGCCGAACTGCTTGCCGCCGCCGAGGCCAGGGCCAAGATCATAAGAGGTCAAGGCGATGCCGAAGCCGCGCAGTTCTATAAAATGTTCGAGGACGATCCCGAACTTGCGATGTTCCTGCGTGATATCGAAGCTCTCAAAAAAATACTTCAGGAACGCTCGACCGTCGTTTTTAGTGCTGACTCCGAGCCATTCAAACTGTTGAAGCAGGTGCCTAAACTTAATTATAAAAAGAAATGATCATTTTTGTAATCCGGTCCATATAATATGACAAAACATAATCACGAAAATAACGATTCGTTACCCGAAGAACAAACGCCCGAGCCGATAGAGGCTGCTCGGTACAAGAGAGAACTTGATGTCGCAGGTGAGTCGCTGTCGGAGGCTTTGAGGATCAGCTTTGTTACGCTCAAGATCATAATGACCCTGCTGCTTGTTATTTTCTTCGTTATGGGTTTCAAGACAGTCGACTCTGGCGAACGAGCACTTGTTTTACGATTTGGAAAGATTCGCGGCGTGGGCGAATCACGATTGCTCGAACCGGGACTGCACTGGGTTATGCCTTATCCGATCGATCAGATAATAAAGATACCAGTAGAGAAGAAGATTAATTTAGCCATCGATTCTTTCTGGTACTTTGAAAAAGAATCCGAGAAGATATCTAAAGGCCCGACCGATAGATCTCGAATCCGGCCTAAACTCAATCCTGTAATGGAGGGCTATTGTATTACTCGCAGTGAGTCCGCTGCCGGGACCGAAGATATCGCCGAACGTGCCGACTATAGCATCGCTCACACCAAATGGTCGCTGACATATCAAATTGACGACCCGGAACGATTTTTCAAAAATGTTCATATCGAAGATGTAAAGCCGGGCGAGACATATTTTGACGTTATAACAAAAAGCATAACACCGCTGCTGATAAATCTTGTTGAAGATGTCGTTGTCAGTACGATGGTTAATTATACGATTAACGACATTATATTCGAACAGATCGGAGCGGTGACGAGGGAAGTTAAAGTCGGTTTACAGGAAAAACTCAACGCGATAGACAGTGGGATAAAAGTTGTCTCGGTACAACTTGACGACAAGACCTGGCCTCGTCAGGTCAACAACGCGTTTCAGGATTCTATTCGTGCCAGGCAGGTGAAAGAGCAAACCATCGTTCAGGCGAAGAACTACGCCGATGGCAAGCTTAATGAAGCAGGTGGTATCAATGCGGAAAAATTTCTCGAAACTTTGAAGAAAGGCAAGGTTGAGCCGGAAGATTTATCGTGGGAGCAGTTGGCTGGAAAGGCTTACGTTGAACTGGCACAGGCAAAAGCTTACAGGACCAGCGTTGTTAAGGATGCAGAAGCCAGTGCCCAATACCTTAAAGAAATTCTGCCTGAATATCGGAAAAATCCAAAGCTTGTGCTTCAGAGCATTTATCAGGATGCTATGGAAATGATACTTGGAAACGTAGATGCAAAGATAGTTATTCAGTCCGCTCAAGGCGCAAGAGAAAAGGAGATCAGGATTCTCTTAAGCAAGGACCCGAAAGCTAAATCGAAAAAATAGTTTTAAGTTCTAAGTTTTTAGTTAAGGAGCCGCTTTGCGGGCCTATTAAAAAAAAGTAAACACGATACGAGATACTAATTTATGGCTCATCAACATTTACATTTTAAGAAAGATATTGATACCGAGTATTCTCACGGCAAGCAGGTTCGTGTCAGTATGGCACTGATCGGTACGCTGGCCGGCGGAATGCTGCTGATAACCAGTCTCGTTTCAAGGCTTGTCTACGGCATGGATAGTTTTAATACTAACTTCCTTGCGATGCTCGCGGCTATTTTACTTGGCGCACCGATCATCTGGCACGCTGTTAAAAGTCTGATCCAGAGACACTCGCACATGGACGAATTAGTTGCGCTGGCGATACTTGCCGCTTTTGCGACGGGGCATTATGCTACCGTTGGTATCGTCGCGTTTTTTATGCTGCTGAGCGAACTGATGGAAACTCGAACCGCACTGGGTGCTCGTGCTTCGATCGAATCGCTGATTAAGCTGACACCTAAAAAAGCGAATTTGCTCGAAGGGGAGAATAACGAAAGAGAAGTAAAAGTCGCCGATCTAAAAACAGGTGACATTATCCGTGTCAGGCCCGGAGACAACATTGCCGCTGACGGCGAGGTGATCAACGGCCTAAGCTCTGTAAATGAGGCTACCATAACAGGTGAATCTCTGCCGGTGGATAAAGTGCCCGGCATGCAGGTCTTTGCGGGAACAAATAACCTTACCGGCGTGCTAGATATAAAGGTCACAAAAGCTGGAAGTGACACCACGCTTGGTAAGGTGCAGTCGCTGATCATCGAGGCAGAGCACACCAAGATACCGATCATGCGGATAATCGACCGCTATGTAAAATGGTATGCACCGACTATCCTGATGATCGCCTTTATCGTTTTATTTTTCACAAGAGATATTACGAACTTTATCACGATACTGATCATTTCCTGTCCGTGTGCTTTGATCTTGGCTACGCCTACCGCGATGGTGGCGGCGATCTCGGCATCTGCCAGGCTGGGTATCCTTGTAAAGAATGTAGCGGACCTTGAAATAGCCGGCAAAATAACAGCGATGGTTTTCGATAAAACCGGAACTCTCACCACCGGCAGGCTTTATGTGACAAAGCTAACCCCTGCCTCAGGCACCGAGCCTTCCGATTTGTTGGCAGTTGCCGCTTCTGCTGAGTTGATGAGTAAGCACCCGGCGGCAAGAGCATTGCAGGAAGTCGCAAAAGAGGCGAATCTCGAACTGCCCGGCCCTGAAAATTTCCAGGAAGTACCCGGCAAAGGTGTTACCGCTGAAGTCAATTCGCAGAAAATCATGGTCGGAAGAGCCACTTTTCTCAAAGAAAACGGCATTGATATGAATAATGTTGTCGGGCCGACTCTGCACGAAGAGCAGGGCTTTAGTACTCTTTTTGTCGCAAGGGATTCTCAGTGTATCGGGTGGATCGGATTGCAGGATAAAACAAGGCCTCAGGCTCGGTACGCTGTCAAGGAATTAGTTGAGATCGGAGTTAAACGAATTACGATGCTTACCGGTGACAGGGACGAGGTCGCCAACCGCGTAGCCGCTGAATTGGGCTGTACAGATTTTAAGGCACATTGTCTTCCGCAGGACAAGCTCGCTATCGTTGAACAGATCAAGCAGGACGGCCATACCGTAGTTGTTGTTGGTGACGGTATAAACGACGCACCGGCTCTGGCTGCCGGCGATCTCGGTATCGCTATGGGGGCGGCCGGTAGTGACGTGGCTATCAATTCGGCATCTATCGCGCTGATGAGCAACGACCTGAAAAGACTGCCTTTCCTGGTCAGGCTGTCGAGAAAGACGAGAAAAGTGATCAACCAGAATCTCGGATTCGGCGTGTTATTTATTGTTCTCGGAATCTCAGCTTTTAAATACCTCAGGCCGGAAGTTGCCGCGATCCTGCACTTTGGCGGTTCTTTGCTCGTAGTTTTTAACAGTGCGAGACTTGTCAGGTTCGGCGAAGAACTTGACCATGAAACACAAAGCAAGGCCTAAAATAATTAGTTTAGAATACGAGACACGAGGATATGGAATACGCAGTTGAGACATATTCATTAACGAAAGTTTTTTCAGACTGGTGGGGACGCAACAGGGTTTGCGCGGTCGATGCCCTGGATCTGCAGATTGAACGCAATGAGGTTTTCGGCCTTTTGGGCCCAAACGGCTCAGGTAAAAGTACTACTATAAAAATGCTGCTCGGCCTGCTTTACCCGACAAAGGGCAAAGCTATTGTACTTGGCGGCAGCGGCAGCGATCCTAAGATCAACACCCACATTGGTTTTCTGCCGGAAGAGTCTTATCTTTATAAGTATCTAAATGCCCGTGAAACTCTCGATTTCTACGCAAGGCTGTTCAATCTGCCTGCAAAGGTACGAAAGATGCGGATCGAGACTTTGCTTGATATGGTCGGTTTAAAAGCGGTCGCCAACAGGCCTGTGGGTACATTTTCAAAGGGTATGGCAAGAAGGATCGGACTGGCGCAGGCACTGATAAACGACCCTGATCTGTTAATTCTCGATGAGCCTACAACAGGCCTGGACCCGATCGGCACAAGGCAGATCAAGGACCTTGTCCTGCAACTTGCAAAGCGAGGTAAGACAATTTTGCTTTGCAGTCATTTGCTTGCCGATGTCGAAGACATTTGCGACAGGATAGCGATCCTTTATGGCGGCAAAATCCAGTCTCAGGGAGCCGTTAAAAATCTGCTCCAGCAAACGAACAAAAGACAGATCACAACAGGTTTTATCAGTGACGATACCGTGGAAAAGATCAAGGATATTGTCAAGAATGAATCGGACGATTGTGTTGTCACTTCTCCGATGGAGAAGCTTGAAACATATTTCATTAATACCGTTGCCGCGGCTCAGCAACAGGCTCAAACGATAAGTGGTGCTGTAAGCACTACCGAGATAAGCGATTTTCTTGCCGCCGAACCCAGTGAATCGCAAACGCGGGCCAGAATTCTCGATAAGCTGGTTTCGGCGTCTGTGACCGAAAAAGTTACGAAACAGAGAATTCAGACCGAAGCTGTCAAGCAAAAGTCCGGTTCACAAATCGAGCCGGACGAGGAACTGCTCAGCAAACTCACAGAAACTGCCGAGCCTACTCAAGCCAAACCAGTTGTTAAAGCCGAACCCGTTGAAGATAAAGCTGAGGAAAAGCAGCAGATATCGAAAGATGTTTTAGATCAACTCACCGGGGACAGCCAATAATTTCGAAGCTTTGACAAGGAGATTTCTGCAATGCACGCTATTTGGGCGGTTGCGAAAAATACTATTAAGCAGGCTTTGAGGATGAAGGTCGCGGTTGTTTTTATCATACTGCTTCTGATCCTGCTGCCGGTTATGGGGTCTGTCATGACAGGTGACGGCACCATCATGGGGAGGCTCCAGACGTTCATAAGCTACAGCCTTTCACTGGTAAGTCTATTGCTTTGTCTACTTACCATAGTTGTTTCGATCTATTCGATAACCAGCGATCTTGACAAAAGACAGGTATACACCGTCCTGACAAAGCCTATTCGACGCTTTGAGTTTATTTTTGGAAAGCTGTTAGGCATATTAATTCTTGATGCCGTATTACTTTCTCTGTTCGCCGGGATGGTATACGGTGTCGCTGTCTATATACCGAAATACTTCGATGCTAAGCCTGCTGAGATCGCGGTTCTTGATAACGAATTTTTTACTGCGCGTGCCGGTTTAAAGCCTGTCGAACCCGATGTGACAAAAGAAGTACAAGCAGCTTACGCCGAACTCGAATCTAATCGCAAACTTCCCGCAGGTGTGCCTAAAGAGCAGGTAATTTCCAAGCTCACCTATGACCATAAAGCGTGGAAGAGGGCCGCGGTTCCGGGCCAGCAGTTACTTTGGCGTTTTGAAAATGTCAAGCCTGTCGATCCAGAGCAAAGTCTGTTTTTAAGATTTAAATACGAAGTGTCATCCGGTCATTTTAATACGAATATTCATTCCAGATGGTTCGTAGGTGACGATAGACAATTTGGCGGCAAAATTGAGACCCCTGTATATCCTTTTGAACGCAGGGACATCATACGTAATTTCCACGAAATAGAAGTTCCCGCCGATGCTGTTGCCGAAGATGGCTACGTTGCTGTCGGGTTCATTAATATGCCTGTAAATAATACAACAGTGATCTTTGAAGAAAAAGATGGGCTGGAACTGCTTTACAAAGCCGACACCTTTACCGCTAATTTTATTCGCTCCGTTATTTTAATTTATCTGCGATTAGTGTTTTTGGCGTGCATGGGGATACTAAGTGCGACGTTCCTTTCATTTCCTGTGGCTATCATGCTTTGTTTGCTCGTCTTTTTTACAGGTACGGTCAGCACTTTTGTAATTGATTCATTCGGCTATCTCAGTGATAATATGAGTGGGATTTATTCTTTTACTGTCAAGCCTATTGTGCAGCTTCTGCCGAGGTTTGACCAGGTGAACCCTGCCAAGTTTCTTATACCTGCGAGATTGTTGAGCTGGACGTTACTGGTAAAAATGACCGCTTTTATGGTTTGTATTAAAGCGGTTTTATTGGTAGTTTTTGCTTTGCTTATTTTCGCAAGTAAAGAAATTGCCAAAATTATAATTTAGGTGCTAAAAACTAAAATGCGTTTACGTGACACACTAATCCTGCTGCTTTGTATTATTATGGCGGCCGCTTTTCTGATAGCGGCTGGTTCTCAGCTTGATTTCATAAATGCCCAGAGGAAGGACATGAAACTGATAATCAACGAACCGCTAAAAAACGCTCCCCCGTCACTTGCTTTTGCTACCGTTGCTATGGGAGCTTTCAGAGGGCTGGTCGTTGACATACTCTGGATACGCGCTGACAGGCTCAAGCAGGAAGGGCAGTTCTTCGATGCTAAACAGCTTGCCGAATGGATAACTATCTTACAGCCTCGCTTTCCTTCTGTGTGGGAATTTCAGGCATGGAACATGGCTTACAACATCTCGGTAGCGATCCCGGCATCTCAGCCGCAGGAAAGATGGAAATGGGTGAAGAACGGCTATGAACTGCTTCGCGACCAGGGGATACCGTTGAACCCGAAAAGCATTTTGCTTTATCGCGAACTTGCTATGACCTTTCAGCACAAGATAAGCGACATAACCGACGACGCGCATAAATATTATAAGTTGCAGTTGGCAATGGAAATGGAGCCTTTGCTCGGCTCAACCGATAACGAATATTTCCAGAAACTCGCCGAGGTACCGACCCAGTGGAGTCAGATCACTGCCGATGCCAATGTCGTGCGTTTTATTGAAGCACTTAAATCGGCAGATGCAATATTTCAGGACGATGAGCAATTTCCAGGTCGGTATCTTAGCTTAAGGCAGAATCCTCAAAGATTCGCTCCGGAAGCTTTTAATGTGATCGATGATTTCAGAAACACCGAGACCCTTGGAAAATTTGATCTGTTTGCCAGGGCATATCAACTGCGAAAAATCTGGAAGCTCGATCCGGTTTTGATCAACCAGTTGAATCAGGTTTACGGGCCTCTCGACTGGGATGACCCGAATAAGCATCTGCCTCTCAACTGGAAACATCCCGATACCCACGCAATTTACTGGGCGGTCAAGGGCCTTCAAGTCGCCGGCAAAGAGGAGTATTCGGTAAATGAGACAAATACCGACCGGATCGTCAATCATAGTTTGCAGAGCCTTTTTAGAAGAGGTAAAATATTTATCTATGATACGCCCGTTCAGGTTCAGCCCGATCCTTCGGTGCCGCCTATCCAAAAAAATCTAAAGTCAATATTTCTGCGGCCCGATCTGAGAATGTTCGAGACCTACAATCATGCTGTATTGGCGACCCTGGAAAAATATGAGAAGATCAACAAAATGAGCCATAGGTCACTGCAGATCGGTCACAGAAACATGCTCAAAAACGCCATTCTTTCCTTTTACCAGGCCGGCCACATACGTCAGTCACAGCAAATTTTTAAACAGCTAAAAGAGCTTTATCCGAGAAAAGAGTTTGAAGTACCTCTTCTTACTTTTGTCAGAATGCGTCTGGTGGAAGAACTCGATCAGATCGGACTCAAAGACGCCAAGGAAAGCATAATGTTACTGCTTAGGGAAAGTTATTTCAGATATGCTGTTCACGACGATGAAGAAGCTGCCGGAAGAGAAAAAATGGCAAAAGAAGTTTATCAGCACTATAAGAACGAATACCCCAGCCCCGAAGAATTGAAGAGGATAGGCCTGCCGGATTTCAAGCTATTAAGATACCTGGCGATGGGCGATTTTCTCGGTGACAGCCAATATCCGGCCAACTTAAGGAGAAATCTTTTAGGGCGAATAAAAGTTGAAAAACCCGACCTGTTCGAAAAGCTGGTCCGACAGGAAGAAATTTTACTTAAACAGCAGAAACTACAGGAACAACAAAGCGAAAATAATTAAACATAACGCCCTAATCAGAACAGTTATAGAATCAGATGCGTGACAGAGCATATTACGAGTTAACCGATTCCCAGAGAAAAGCTGTTCTTCACGAACAAGGCCCATTGCTTATCATCGCCGGCCCAGGCAGCGGAAAGACCCGTGTGATCACATACCGGATCGCCGCTCTTATCGATTCCGGCGTCGCACCTTACAATATCTGCGCGATAACGTTTACCAATAAGGCTGCTGAGGAAATGCGTGAGCGAACCGCGGCGCTCAATACACTACCCGGCTCACATATCAGCACATTTCATTCTTTATGCGTAAGACTGCTCCGACGATATCCTGACGGTGCCGGTGTTGGTTCCAATTTCAGCATCTACGATACCGCCGATCAGGCCAGGTGCGTCAGGAAAGCGGTGAAAGATTGCCATCTCGACAAACAGCAGTTTCCGCCGGCACGTATGCTGGCGGCCATTTCAAATCTAAAAAATCAACTCATAGATCCGGAGATCTTCAAGCGTGATGCAGATGACTTTTTCTCCAAAACGTTAGCTCCGGTATATTCTCGCTATCAGGATATTCTCGACGAGGCAAACGCTCTGGATTTTGACGACTTGTTAATGAAGACGGTTTTTATGCTGCAAAACTCTCCGGATATTTGCGAACAACTCTCGAACCGTTTCAAGTATCTGCTCGTCGATGAATATCAGGACACCAATCATGCCCAGTACTCCCTGGCCAAGGCTCTCGCCTCTAAGCATAACAATATCTGCGTTACAGGCGACCCGGACCAGTCAATTTATCGATGGCGAGGCGCTGACATCAGAAATATTTTGAGATTCGAAGAGGATTGGCCCGATGCCGTTGTCGTCAAGCTCGAAGAAAACTTTAGAAGCTCTCCCAATATACTTGGAGCCGCTGACAACCTTATCGCCGCCAACTCAGGCCGAAAACAAAAAAGGCTCATTCCCACAAGGCCACAGGGCAGTGATGTAATAATAAACAGCTTCCAGGACGAACAGGCAGAAGCTCTCGCTGTTGCCGACAAGATTAATGATCTTCTTGCCAAAGGCGTAGCGGCGAGTGAAATTGCCGTTTTCTATCGCGTCAATGCCCTGAGCCGAATCGTTGAGGAGTCGTTTATAAGAAACGAGATTCCATATCAGGTTGTTCGCGGTGTCGAGTTCTACAAAAGAAAAGAGATAAAAGATATGCTCGCTTACCTGCGGGGCCTTGTCAATCCCGATGATACCGTTGCGATGCTGCGGATCATAAACACGCCGACACGCGGTATAGGCAAAACCAGTATAGGCAAAGTCTCCGCTTACGCTGAATCTAATGGTATTAATTTCTACCAGGCTCTCAAACAAGCAGGCAATATTGCCGCACTTGGCAACGGGCCAAAAGCAAAGATCGCTGTTTTTGTCAACATGATCGAACAATTCAAGACCGGTTTAAACGATCCGGTTGCAACTCTTGCCAAACGAGTATTTACAGAATCGGGCCTAAAGCAGTCTCTCAAAAGTCAAGGCCCCGAAGGCGAGACGTCCCTGGAAAATGTCGACGAACTTCTCAATTCGATGGTTCGATACGATAAGAACACCGAAGAGCCTTCACTGCTCGATTACATTCAGCAGATTTCGCTGTTCAGTGATGCTGATTCTTACGATACCTCCGTCCAGCGCGTTCCGTTGATGACGCTGCACGCGGCCAAGGGGCTTGAATTTGACAATGTTTTTATCATCGGACTCGAAGAGGGATTGCTGCCGCACGAAAGATCGAGCGAAGATTCCGATGAGATCGAGGAGGAACGCAGGTTATTTTTCGTCGGGATAACACGAGCCAAAACCGATCTACACATAAGCTACGCCCAGTACCGCACCATTCACGGCAGACAATCCAGAACTATTCCTTCGTCGTTTTTATACGAACTTGGCATCCAGATCGAATCAGGCGACCCACCGTCTGAGGAGTTTACATACGAACCTGACGACGAATTTCAGATACACGAGCAAGCAGAACAAACCGCTGAGCCCTTCTACAAGGGCCAGTTAGTACGACACAAAAAGTTCGGCCTTGGGAGAATCGCTGAATATATTGACCTGCGTGCTGACAGTCTGGTAGTTGTGAAATTTAACGCGGGACAAACAAAAACTTTAATGGTAAAATCTGCAAAACTTGAAATAGTATCTGATTTTTAAACTATAATAAAGGATTCGACAAATGAAACAGATCAAATTCTATTACAAAAACGTAACCGCTGACATTATTGGCCCTGAGCACGGCATCACCGAGGCTCAATTCAAAGAGCTTGAAGAAAAAACTACCCCATTGATCGCTCAGATCAACCAGGAAAGAAAGTCTGGCCAAACGCCTTATAGGGACCTGCCGTTTAATGAGCAAATACCACAAAAGGTAAAAGCCTTAGCTGCCGAAATTAAAGATAGCTGCGAGAATCTGGTGATACTCGGCATAGGCGGATCTGCTCTCGGCAATATAGCTCTGCAGACCGCGCTCAATCCATATATGTACAATCTCGATAGCAACCAGCGAACCGGCCCAAGGCTGTTCGTCTTCGATAACGTCGACCCCGCTCAGCTTGGTTCGTTTTTGAAATGGATCGGCGATAAGCTCGACAAGACCATCTTCAACGTTATCAGCAAATCCGGCAGAACCGCTGAGACCGCAAGCCAGTTCATGGTCATCCGAAAATTACTGCTCGATACTCTCGGCCCTGACGGACTTAAAAATCAGGTAGTCGCGACAACCGACGCCAACGAAGGGACACTTCGCAAGATCACCGATGATACTGGTTTTCGATGCCTTGAGGTCCCTGACGGTGTAGGAGGCAGGTTCAGTGTACTAAGTGCGGTCGGCCTGTTTAGTGCCGCTATGTGCGGTATCGATATCGATGCTCTGCTGGCAGGTGCCCGCGGTATGGACGAAAGGGTCAGCTGTGAAGATTTCTACAAAAATCCCGCGGCTATCAATGCCGCGATTAATTATCATTACTATAACCGTGACAAGAAAAATTCGGTCATCATGCCGTACAGCTATGCCCTCAAGGACCTTTCTGACTGGTACCGCCAGATATGGGCCGAAAGCCTCGGCAAAAGCAAGGCTCTCGACGGCAGTGACGTTTATGTCGGCCCGACACCGATCAAAGCTCTCGGCACAACCGATCAGCACAGCCAGGTTCAGCTGTACCGTGAAGGCCCGAATGACAAACTCTTTACCTTCCTGGAGGTGGAAAACTTTAATACCGATATCAAGATAGGGCCGGCTCCTGAATGTGCTCCTGAGCTCGGCTTTTTGGCTGGTGCCGAAATGGCTGATCTGCTCAATAGCGAGAAAAGGGCAACCGAATACGCACTGCTCAAAGACAAACGTCCATGCCTTACAGTTCTTTTCGATCAGGTAAACGCCTACACTGTCGGGGAGTTCATATACCTCTATGAAGTGACAACTTCTTTCGCAGGCGCTTTGTTCGGCATCAATACCTATGATCAGCCGGCAGTCGAATTGGGCAAGGATGCTACGTTTGCCCTGATGGGCAGAGACGGCTACCAGGATTTGGCCAATCAGATCAAGCCTCTAACTACTATTGACGAAAACTACCTGATTTGATATAATTACAGTTTTACAAGGGGTATGCGATGGACTACGCTGTGATAATGGCAGGGGGGACAGGTAAAAGACTTTGGCCCCTTAGCAGAAAGAAACGTCCGAAACAGGTACTCAAATTGCTTGATGGCCAAACCCTGCTTCGCCGTTGTTACGATCGACTTGCACCGATATTCGAGCCGGCAAATATTATTGTTCTTACCAACGCTGCCTATATCGAAACCGTCCGTGAGAATCTGCCCGAATTGCCATATGATAATTTCGTCGCGGAACCAACCGTTCGCGATACCGCCGGCGCTATAGGATTAGCCGCGACTATCCTCGACAAAATTGACTCAAACGCAACCATGGCTGTCGTTACCGCCGACCAGATCATCGAACCGGATAAGGTTATTCAGCAGGCTCTTAAAGACGCTCTGAACTTTGTAAACGACAATCCTGACAGCCTGGTGACTTTCGGTATCAAGCCGACTTTTGCAAGTACAGGCCTTGGGTACATAAAATGCGTCGACCCGAAAAAATGTTCCGGCTGTACTAACGAGGTTTTTTCCGTAGAGGCTTTCAAGGAAAAGCCCGACGAAAAAACCGCGAGAAGCTATATCGAATCGGGGAATTATTTCTGGAATTCCGGCATGTTCGTATGGAAGGCCAAAACTATTCTAAGTCTCCTCGAAAAGAACCTCCCCGATTCGACAGAGCCTTTGGCCAGGATCAAAGACGCCTGGGCAGGGCCTGACCAGCAGCATACCCTGAAAAAATGGTTCGCTAAACTGCCGAAGATCAGTATCGACTTTGCCGTCATGGAAAAGGCTGACAATGTCCACGCTATAAAATTAGACTGCCATTGGCTCGATATGGGAGCCTTTACCGCGCTGGCTGATTTTGTCAGTAGCGACAAAAACAACAATATCATCGTGGCCGGCCAATCGCAACTGCTCGACTGCAAAGACAGCATCATTGTCACCGAAGAAAAGGGACATCTGATCGCGGCTATCGGGCTGGAAAACATCGTCGTAGCACACAGCAAAGACGCTACACTTATCTGCCACATCGATCAGGCTCAGAGAATAAAAGAACTGCTCGAACTAATAGAAAAAAACGCCGGCGAAAAATTCCTCTAACATGCGATACTTAGCGATAGATTTAGGCAACAGACGAACGGGCCTTGCGATCTGCGACCCGAGTGAAACTATCGTTTCGCCTTTAACTATGATAGATGACCGTTCACGGCTTGTCGAAAAAGTTGCGGAGATCATCAAGACTGAAAATGTCGAAGCTGTCATTATAGGCCTGCCCTTGAATATGGACGACTCCGAGGGCCCGCAGGCGAAGAAGAGTAAAGAGTTCGCCAAGACACTCGAAGCAAAGATCGATATCCCGATCCATTTCCAGGATGAAAGATTGTCAACCTTCGCCGCTGAAGAAAAGCTGGCCCCCGCAGAATACACAAGAGGCAAAAAGAAAAAAAGAATAGACGCAGTAGCCGCCGCCCAAATCCTCGAGTTCTTCCTCGAACAGAAAAAGAATTAGCCACAGAGAATACAGAGGGCTCAGAGAGAGGAAAGAATTTTAGACACGGATTAACACGGATTTACACAGAAAAATAAATAGAAATAGTGGGTTGTTTCATAGCCTTTTATGAAAAATAAAACTAAAAAAGAGTTATTAGAAATCATCCAATCTCAGGCGGATGATAAAACAAAGCGTAAAGCCAAACGCTATCTACATTACATGATGGAGAAATGGCCTGATGATAAACTTGAGCAATCTAAAAAAGATGGTACTGATGTAGAGCGGGAAATAGCAAAGTGGTATTTATGGCGGCGTCATCTTGATACAAGTTATGAAAATCTTCTGGAAATCATCAAGACTTCATCTGACGAAGATAAAGTGCACGAAGCTATACTCATTATAGGAGAGAAGAAATACACACAAGCATTTGATTTTCTGATAAAATTAATAAAAGAAACTGATAATTATTGGGCTCGAGCTGGAGCAGTTTTATCTCTTAGGAAATTAGGCGATAAAAGAGCAGCTCCGGTTTTAATTGAACAATTAAAGAATGGCCCAAGTCCGGGATATGATGAGGATTTAGTCTACGCAATTGAGGATTTCGACTGCAGGGAAATATTAGAGCTGTTAGTGGATTTGTTCATAGAAAGACCTCGAGCAGCTTTACTTAGGCTTAATATTTATTGTTGTATCGAGAATCAAGACCTTGATAACGTATCTGAAGAGGTTATTACTAATTGTTGTTTAAAACTCGATCTTGCAATGCAGGAAGTTGATGATAAGGAAAATTCAGAACAGCTTGAAGATTTGTATGCTGTTTTAAAGCAGCTTTAATAGTGGATTCCCGCCTTCGCGGGAATGACAGAGGGAGTGAGGATATTTTTAAAAATTAAATACCGGACGTGTCATTCCTGCGAAGGCAGGAATCTATAAGATGAAACAATATCATGTGTACATACTTGCAAGTAAAAGGAATGGCACTCTTTACATTGGAGTAACAGGCAATTTGCTTAAAAGGGTGAGTGAACATAAAAATGATCTTGTTGAGGGCTTTACCAAAAAGTACAAGGTGCATGATCTCATGTATTACGAGACACATAATGATGCCTACCGTGCTATTGCCAGAGAAAAGCAAATGAAAAAGTGGAAGAGGCAGTGGAAGATAAATCTAATAGAAAAGTCTAATCCTGATTGGGTTGATTTGTTTGAGGAGTTGACAGTTTAACTTAACTGTATAGATTCCTGCCTGCGCAGGAATGACAGGGGGGGGTAATTTTATATCGAGGGGTTGTTTGTTTTGGCAGGGGTTAGGATTCTTTTTGGGTTTTTTATTAGGATGTGGTCTACCTGTTCTTCTGTAATACCGACCTCTATCATTATTGGTACGAAGCAGTCCATTAGGAAAGCGAAGCCGTGGCCTCGGTGTTTTTTTAGGTGGTATTTGCGGGTCATGTCTAATGAAATAGTGATTTGGTCGATGTGGCCCCATTCTATGAATGTTTTTACCAGTTGGGCCTTTTCGTGCTCGAAGAAATCTTTGAAGCCGTCTCTTTCGCCGTAGCCTATGCCGTCTATGCCTACGTTTACGCCGGTGCTTAGTATGTAGCGGGCGTTGTGGATGTTTGGGTGGTCTATGCCTACGTGTCCAATGACTACCTTTGAGAGGTCTACGCCTTCTTCTTGGAAGATGTTTATTTCCCAGTCGGCTCCGTATCCGAGCCAGCAGTGAGTTGTGATGGGCAGGCCTGTTGCGATGTGCGTTCTGGCGGCTGCTCGGAAGACTTTTTCATTGTCCTTACTTACTCCGCCGTCGATGGCCATGTCGTTGGGGTCATGTGATGAAAATTCTGCTAACATTCCCGGTTTGACGTCTGAGCCTTCGAGGCCGTTTTGGCATTCGTCTATCATCATTTTCGCGAGTTCGTCAGCGGTTGATATTTTGACGTAATCAGGATATACAATAGGGCGGTAGAAGCCAGTCGAAGCGATTATATTCATACCGGAGTTTTCAGCGATGCGTTTGAGTTTTTCCGGCTGCGGGCCCATGCCGCGACAGGTGCAATCTACAAGAGTCCGGGCGCCTGCACGGAGAGTGTCTTTCATTTCCCAGGTGAGAGTTTCTTCGTCGTCGATCTTTTTCTCGGGGTCGTTATCAAGAAATGAACTATCCTGAACCAAATGCTCATGCATATAAGTCGAGCCCAACTCATCAACTGAGATGGGCCCGAGAACCGTCATTATTTTGGAATCTTCGCTACTCATTATGCGTTGCTGTACGCCTTTTCTTTCATCGCCTCATAGCCGTAATACGCCATCAGGTTGTCAAGGATGACCATCGCGGTATAATTTTCCGCCACTGGCCATACTCTTGCAGCGATCGTTGCGTCACGACGAGTGATCGCCGCCAGGTCCTTATTTTCGAGCGTGTATTTATCTACCGTATGTTGGGGCCTATCGATAGTCGGGGTAGGTTTGACAGTGAGCTTAACGGTGATGTCCTGACCGGTTGCCAGACCGCCTGTGATTCCGCCTGCATTGTTGGAATCGAATACAACTTTGCCGTTCTCTGAGTGCATCTGGTCGTTTGATTCGTAGCCTGTCATGTCCTTGACGGCGAATCCTGCTCCGACCTCCACGCCTTTTATTGCGCCGATACCGAGCATTCTTCCGAGTTCGCCATCGAGCTTATAAAACACAGGCTCACCTAATCCTGCCGGCACTCCTGTCACTACAACTTCAACTACTCCGCCAGCCGAGTCGCCAGTAGCGGAAATCTTATTACACGCATCGACCATTGCGCAAGAGGCGTCAATATCCGGGCAATTCACTATTTCATGAACGCCGTACTTTTCGCGAATTGCAGCGGCATCTATCTTAGGTGCTTTATCGCGAATCGCGTCGATCTCCTGCTCGATCTCTGCGAATACTTTCATTTTTTCCAGGAACCTCATTTCAGGATTGATCCTGCCCTTGACATAAATTTCCTGATAGAACGGATCATAGTCGCATCGCATCTTTTTATAACTCTCGGTGTACTCGAATATCTTTTTCGAGTCAACATCGGGACACTTAACTGAAGCCAATTCCTTTACATAAGAGAAAACCTCGATCCCGCATAGCTTGAGCACTTTCTTAGCTACATATCCGGCTGCGACGATGGTGGAGGTATATCGTCCGCTGAACAGGCCTGCTCCGATAGCGTCATCGTCTGGGCCGTACTTCATAAAAGAAGCATACGATGCATGGCCCGGCCGAGGCGTGCGGTTGGTATCCTGATATTGTTTGATATGGATAAAATGACGGTCAAGGTTAGGTATCAATATCGAGAGTGGAGTCCCGTTGGTATGATTCTTATTGCCGGCGCCTTCGACGGTATCCGCGGCGTTTATCCCTGTATAGATCACCGGCAGGTCCGGCTCCTTACGAGGGCTGGAAAGTTCATCAGACCCGGGCTTGCGCAGCAGTAAGTCGCCATATATCTCCTGCTCACTTATCAACATTCCAGGCGGATTGCCGTGAATCACCGCTGTCAATCCGTCCTGATACGAACCGCCTGCTACTGTTACCTGAAAATTACGTCCAATATGACAACCTAACATTTTTGCCTCCTGTGTTATTATTCACTTCTAATATCTGCGCCGATACCTTTCATCAAATCCACGAAATTTGGAAAAGTAACGCTCATGGCCTCAGCGGTATCGATAGTTGTTGTTCCTTCGATCGCCATCCCAGCCACCGCTAATGCCATCACTATTCGATGGTCGCTGCAGCCCTTGAGTCTACCCGCTTTAGGCGCACTGCCTTGTATTATAAGCCCATCGTCTAATTCTTCAACCTCTATTTGCATTTTTTTCAGTTCCTGGGCCATGCAGCTGATCCTGTCGGTCTCTTTGCCTCTGGCCTGGGCAACATTTACAAGCCTTGTCTGCCCCTTAGCAAATGCAGCTGTCACGGCCATCGCAGGCAGCGCGTCAGGTGTCTTGTTCATATCGATCTCTACACCGACAAGGTCACTGCTCGTAACGGTTACCACATTGCCCTTGACCTCGATATTTGCCCCCATCCGCTTGAGGTAATCGACCACAGCTTTGTCAGGCTGGGAATCTGAAAAGTCCATGCCGATCAGCTTTACCTTATCGCCAACAAGAGCCGCTGCACAAAGAAAGAAAGTCGCACTGGAAAAGTCAGCAGGTATTGTGCAATCGAAACCCTTGTAACTTTGATTACCCTTAACGAGGAATTTCTCAAAGTTTTTGTTTTCGTATTCGATTTTTTGCTTATCGAGCCAATCCAACGTCATCTGCACATAGCCAGGCTCATTCAAAAGCGTAACATCGATATGTGTGTCTGTCGCACATAAAGGCGTACACAACAGCAGGCTCGACAAATACTGACTGGTATAACACTCGATCGTGGTTTTACCACCTTTGAGTTTGCCGCTAATTTCAAGCGGTGCTTTATCGTCACCATTGCAACTGGTGCAGTTGGCACCAAGATCGTTCAAGGATTTCAGCAGAGGCCCGATAGGTCGGCTCTTTATCTGTTCATCGCCGGTCAATACGATAGGGGCCGTACCATCATTTAGACAAGCCAAGCCAACTGCCATACGAAGCGTGGTACCGGAGTTGCCGACGTCGATAGCTTCCGATGGGGCAGTGACCTTTCCACCTGTGCCAATAACCTTCCACTGATCGTCATTACGTGTATTTATCTCTGCGCCAAGGCGGCGAAAGCAATTGACCGCGCTCAATGTGTCGTTCGATATCAGGGGACGGTTAATTGTGCTTTTTCCCTGGGCAAGTGAGGCTATCGCAATAGCTCGGATGGTATGCGATTTGGAACCGGGTATCACTACCGTCCCAGCCAACCGTGATTTATTTACAATTATATTCATAGACGGCATTTATAGCAAAATTCAGAGGAAATTGAAAGAAGTTTTTTTTTGGGGGGGGGCTATTCTTTGAGCCAATCGGCTTTTCTGTCGGTTTGTTCCATCAGGATATGCAGGTCATTAACATCGATCCTGCCGTCACCATCGATATCGCCCATCAGATAACTGTCAGATGAGTTCATACTATTTAACAGGTTTCCCATTAAGGTCATGACATCCGGGTCATTAACGATCCCGTCAGCGTTAATGTCACAGCGAGCAGTCATATCATCGAGCGGTTTCTCGCCGACGTTCCAGGCTAATCCATATCCTTCTATTGAAAGGGCGTTCGGGTCGTTAACATCGCTGAACGTCACCACCAACTCATAATCGGTATGATTAGCGTCCATCTCGCAATAAATATGCTCGATGTTATCTGTATAGCTGTCGCTATAATCGATCAGCCGATCATTGTTCGGATCGTTATGATCAACCGCCCAAAGTTCCAGCCGAAGATCGCTGTCGCTGGCCCTGTTAGGTTCGAAAGGATAGCTACTTTGGTAATGCCTGTTCCAGACAAGCGTCCCCGTAAAACAAAGTTCGTTAGCCTTGTCGATTTTTATCCTGTATGTATTGTCAGGTTCGCTGCCTCTGAGCTTGTTTTTATCCCAGCCGACACTGCTGCTTTTGCCCGGCTTATTTACGCCAGCGACCAACTGTTTATAGGCACCGACCGCGTTGAGCATGCCGGCCCCCTGAGCATAATCAAGCGGGATAACATGATCATCTTCCTTTTCCACTCGTCCCTTATGCCAGTAGGGCAGTTTAGTCGCGGAATTCATAACGATAGCTTTCATCACATAAGGACTAATCGCTTCTCCCAGCCCCTCACTCTGTTTAGCTTTTTCAACCAGCAGACCGATCGTTCCGGCAACTATCGGTGTGGAAAAACTCGAGTAGCTGCCCGTAGGCTGATAGCTATTCACATCGTTTATATCCGCCGCCAGGCAGTTGCCAGGCGCGACAATATCAGGCTTACTGCGATTGTCACCGGTAGGCCCGCAACTGGAAAATTCCGGATAGGCTAACGAAAACCGAGACAGTTCAATCGCAAGATCATTACTGTCTACCGAATCGACAACCCCAACGCCGAGCATGTTTGCCCCTGCTCCTGGATATAACGGCGGGTCATGAGCATTTGAACCGTTGCCTATACCCGCTACCACAATAACATCCTGATGCTCGACAATTGCCCCGATACCACGCGTCCACCAGTCCTCGAACTCTGTGCCGATACTTGCGGTAAGAATATCCGATTCGATCGCGGAATCGCCTAATATATAATTTGTCACGAAGTGCCAGAACTCATATACATTCCCCTGTCCACGAGGCAATATTCCCTCATAACGGAACTGGCCTAACTGCTTATCGTACCCGCCGGCATCTTCACCGAACAGGATCGAGCACACCGCTGTTGAATGCGGCGAAACTCCGGCTGCTGATTTACCCTCATCGAAAAAGCGGATTTTCTTTTTGCTGAAACAATTATGTATAACTCTCGGGCGATAGTCGTTTTGAGGCTCACCGTTTACATAGGTCAAACTGCGAGAGATCACCCCAAGGTTAACACCTTCGCCGAGGAGATTAGGCTCTAAAGACTTGACCTGGTAAATCCCAACAATATCCAATGCCTGCGGCTCGACGCGCAGAGCGCCGGATTCTGCCGCTGAGCTTATAGGACTACAAAGTGCCCAAACGCACAACAACACTACAGGAAATATTTTCCAAAAATTTTTCGGCATCCCATTCCTCCGGAAGTGTGTGCAAAATCAATGGTGCTCCGCCGTGCCCCCGGCTCATAGATCTATTAGTTGTTCTGACTTTTTTAACGCTTAACTATTGTCTCATTCTACCACATATACGCCTGGTATTCAACCTCAAAAGCCGCAAAAACCAGCTTTTCAGTATCTAAACCCCGCTTTTGGGCCATAAATCAGCCTTTCCGAGAAAACTTTTACAATTCTTTTACACTTTGCTCTGAAACCGCCGGTGTTTATTGCCGATACCTAATTAGGATAATCAAAAAATGAGGTGTAAAAGTGAACGAAGTAATAATGCTCCATGGCGTGAGATCGAGAAGGGTGCTTGAAGCGGCGGTCTCAAAAAATATTCCGCTGGTGATCTCATGTCCATCATTGGATTCATGGACGATCAAAAGGGCGATGATAACAGAGCTTCGAGCCGACACTTTCGACATTAAGATCACACCAAGAAAAAGATCCCAGCTCGACGATATATCCGTCGGCCAGTCGTTAGGCATTACTATCAGATACAAATACGATGCCGGATACGACCATTTTGTTTTCGATACGACCGTCACCGCTCTGAAGTCGTCCTCCGAGTCGATTGACAGTTCAAGGATTGTCCTGACGGTTCCCGACGAAATTGAAATGTTGCAGAAAAGAAGCTACCGCCGTGTCAAGGCGCCCGCCTCCGAAGAAATAAATGTCGAACTCCTGGATCGCTCAACTGTCAATACATGGCCTGAATATCTCGATGCCAGATTAGTTGATATTTCAGCGGGCGGCTTACAGGTTGCGGTTGAATCCTCTCATAATGACTTCTTCACTAAGGGACAGACTCTGGGCCTGAAGTTCACACCTTTGCCGCACGAAACACCTTTGATGTTCAACGCCCAGGTGAGAACCGCTTTACCGACCGCCGATGATTCAAACGTCACCATAGGGCTGGAAATCCTTGGCCTGGAAGCAAGCTGCGAAGGAAGAATGGTACTGCAGCGATTATGCAGCATAGTAGAGCAGTACCAGCAAATTAACAGCAAAGTCCATCAGGTAAGTTAACGAACATCAACAATAACGGTCCCCTAAAAAACACCATCCTGTTTGGTGGGGGTCATTAGTAAATATCTAAAAGCCGAAAAACTCATCAAGGTATAAATCACACATTTTTTTTCTATCTGCTGCGGATCAGTTGCTCTTGCCTGTATTTTACATGACCGATGTTTGTTTCGATGTCCTTGATGAATCTCTGCCCGTCTTTCCAGTAGCCGGCTGTAGGCTTCAATTGTGGGAAGTGACCGCAGAAGTAGTGGTTGATATTCGCGACCAATAGTTCTCTAACAAATTTACTTACCATCGAAGCCAGCGATACTGGCAGGTATTTGCTGTCAGCTTTGATTACGAAATGAATTCTCATGGATCGTCTCTTGTGTCCCGTGTCCCGTGTCTCGTTCAATTGATAGCTGCTGATAGAAGGAGTTTCTTTAAGTATCGTCATTTCCAGTTCCGGGAACATTCGACTCAGCGTACGTTGATACCGCACCCTGCCCCCCTGCCGATCGACGATGATCTGAAGTTGACATTGTTTGCAATTATCCCATGCATGTTTTATATGCTGACACGTCGCGGTAAACAAAACAGTCGCTTTGTTTTTAACCGCATCTATCAGCTTGTTGTAATGGCCCACATCCAGACAGTTGCTTGCCAAATACAAAAGCTCGATATTGTTGTCAGCCAGATTATTTCCAAACGCCGCAGCCGCTACCGCTATATCTTTTTCTTCTACTTCGATCTTTCGCTGATCGATATTTTCATGCCACGGATACTCAACTAAACGTTCAAGGCAATCCGGAGCCAGACTTTCAAGCAGTTCGACAATGTTAGCAGGGGACTTACCGGTAAGTTTCATACAGGCCAGAGTTGTTCTTTGGAGATGTTTAATGCCAATCGATTTACTGTGTGCTTTTTTACTGTCACAGATTAATAATCTGCCTAATAGCCGACCTCGTTTATTGGCGACACTCTTGGATAGCACTTTCCAAAGGTCAGCCTTCAAAAGCTCATCCGGAACAGCAAAACCGCTCGCAGACACCACCAAAGGCCCGAGTAAAGGCCCATAGCCTGCTTCATCAATCCCTACCAGAATCGCCATCGGCTCCGTCCTCTCGCAAATACTCAATGGTCTTATCCAGAGTAGTATCCAAATCCGTTTGTGGTATATACTTGACCAGCCTTTTGAGCTTTTCCACCGATGGAACCCTGCGCATCATATCTTCGAAGTGTTTTGGGTAGACCTGCTCATAAGGTATGTACTTAATTTCTGATTTACTGTTAAGTTTTTCTTTGATCTTGACTGCCAGTTCACCGATAGAGATTTCCGTAGTACCTCCGATATTGACAACTTCACCGCTCGCGTTATCACATTCTGCCAATTTCATCACCGCTTCTACCGCGTCCTTTACATAAGTAAACGTTCGCGATTGTTTTCCGTCGCCGTAAACCGTGATCGGCTCGTTGTCCAGCGCCTGCTTAATAAACCGCGGAACAACCATACCGTAAAAGCCGGTCTGCCTTGGCCCGATGATATTAAAAAATCGAACGATCACAACGCCGAGTTTTTTCGTCCTGAAATAAGCCAACCCCATAAATTCATCTATCAGCTTAGAAGCCGCATAGCTCCACCGCCACGTAGTCGATGGGCCGTAAATAATATCGTCATCCTCTTTGAGTCCGGTATGGGTATCTTTACCGTAAACTTCCGACGACGATGCGAGGACTATCTTTTTGCCGAATTTATTCACTAACTCCAAAACGATCTCACTACCGCGAATATTCGTCTGTATGGATTTGAGCGGATTATCGATGATATAGCTCACCCCGACCGCGGCCGCCAGGTGAACGACAAGGTCGCATTTTTCTATCAAATGCGACATCAACCCGTAATTCAGTATCGTATCTGTCACAAGATTGAAATTCTTGTTTTGCTCAAACTCGCTTATATTTGAAATTTGTCCTGTCGAAAGGTCATCGATCACACAAACCTCATCGCCTCGCCCCAGATATTCCTGCGCCAGATGCGAGCCGATAAACCCCGAACCACCTGTAATTAATATCTTCATAAACACCACTCACCGATTAACCACTATGCTAAAATGTAATTTTAAAATCCTGATATTTTGGATTCACCGCTATATCTTCTATTTTTACTTCTCGTACCTGGGCCGCGTAGGTTTCCTTAATATTTCTGATACAGTCAGCGATATCTTTCGGATTGCCCTGGACGATCATTTCGACGTTTCCGCCGGCGATGTTGCGAACCATACCGGTCAACTGACAGCGATTGGCGACATTAAAAGCTGTAAAACGAAAGCCCACTCCCTGAACCCGACCTATAAAAACTACATGTTTAGCAGCCCTTTTCATACGGTGTTCCTCTCAGATTAAGCCTGTTTCCTGCATGCCTTAGACGATAATGGTATTAGAGATTTCAGATTAATGCAAGAGACTTTTTCGCCCCGGCCCATAAATTATAGTTCACCTTACATGCTAATTTGAGTATAATCAATCGCTTATGCTGAAAAGAACAAAGATGCAAAAACTAAGAGACGAACGGCTTTATGAGCTTACAACGCTCGTTGCCGGCCAGTTCGATCTTGCCGAGGTGCTTGACAAATTAGCCGAAGCCGCAGTAATGATCATCGGTGTTAAGGCCTGCGCTATCCGTCTGCTCGACAACCAGGCCGGCGAACTCAACATGCGAAGTACTTTCGGCCTCAGCGAAGAGTACCGCAACAAAGGACCCGTCTCCAAAAACGACACCGTCATCAAGGCTGCCTTTGCCGGCGAGCCGGTCGTACTTGACGATGTCCGTGTCGATGACAGGGTACGCTACAGGGAAGCCGCCATAAAAGAGGGGCTGGTCAGTCAGCTTACCGTTGCGATGCAATTTCGAGATAAGCCGATGGGCGTACTCAGGCTGTACAGCCCTAAACCCAAAAGATTCTCTGATGATGATATAGCTCTTGCGAGAGTCGTTGCCTCGCAGTGTGCCGTTGCGATAACCAATGCCAGGCTCTACAACCAGGCCATAGAAGGCGCAAGGATGGCTGAGCAAATGAAACTTGCAGGCGTGCTCCAGAGAAGAATGATTCCCAAAAGAGCGCCACTCGTCCCAGGCGTCGATGTAGCTGCTATATATATACCCTGTTTTGATGTAGGCGGAGATTTTTATGATTTCCTACAGATCAGCGATACCAGCTTTGCCGTTGTGATCGCTGACGTAATAGGAAAAGGAATACCAGCCGCGATTATGATGAGCATGTTTCGAGGCACCGTTCGCGCATACGCTGATAACTACAACGGACCTGTAAGCATCGAAAAAATTATTTGTAAGCTAAACGAAACCGCATGCGGCCAATGCAAAGACGGCGAGTTTATTTCGCTCTTTTACGCTGTTTTCGATATAAAAGAAGAAACTATTACTTACTGCAATTGCGGCCATGAACCGACAGTTGTGATTAGAGGCCGAAAGATCATCGATCTTGATCGCGGTGGTCTCGTACTGGGCGTCGACCCTGATGCCGACTATGAGATCGGCAAAACCCAACTGCTTGACGGCGACAATCTATTGTTCTATACAGACGGGCTGATCGACGCTTCTGATTTCCAGGGCCAGCTCTGGGGCAGAGAAAAAATGCTCGATACCGCAAAGAAATTTACCACAGGACCCGCCAAACAGATGGTCAAAAATATTCTAAGATACAGAAGACGCTTCACCGGACTTGCAAAGCAGATCGACGACACGAGTGTTATCGTTGTAAAAGTCGACAGAACCGCCGAACCAAAATTCATGAAAACCCAAAAATCAGAGCCCTGAGCGCAAGCGATGGGACAATACGAAAAAATGGCAGATTTGATAATTACAATTGACGGCCCCGCAGGAAGCGGAAAGAGCACGATAGCTCACTTAGTCGCCCAAAAACTCGGAGCCGGCTTTCTCGATACCGGCGCAATGTACCGAGCGGTGACCTTAGCCGCTATGAACGCCGGCGTTGACCTGACCAATGAAGATAAACTGCTCGAAGTTTTTACTTCCACCGATTTCCAATTCAAATTAGAACACGGCCAAATGACAGCTGCTATTGACGGCCACGATGTTACCGAGCAAATACGTCAGCCCAAAGTTACCGAAAACGCACAGTTTATCGCATCGGCTCCAAAAATTCGCAAAAAGCTCGTACAGTTACAACGGGATTTTGCAGCGAATCAGAAAAGAATTGTCACCGAAGGAAGGGATCAGGGTACCATCGCCTTTGTCGATGCCGATTTTAAATTTTTTCTCACCGCAGACCCCGCCGAACGTACCCGCAGAAGACAGGCCCAACTCAAAGAAAAGGGGATTACCCAAACCATCGACCAACTGCAAAAGGCCATTGAAAAACGCGACCACTCCGACCAAAACCGCACCGTTGGGCCACTAAAGCCGGCCGATGACGCTATTGTAATCGACACTACCGATCTAAATATTGAACAGGTTGTTGAAAATATTTTATCTTATGTCACAAAAAACAACTAACAAACTTAACAGAATATGGTTTTACATTGCGCGCGGGCTTTGCGCAATTTTCTGCAGGACATTATTGCGTCTGAAATTTCATGGCATCGAAAATGTCCCTGATGACGGAGCTTTTTTGATAATCAGCAATCATCAAAGCTTTCTTGATCCCGTACTTTGCGGAATAGGATTGAAAAGGCATCTTCATTTTCTCGCGCGCGACTCTCTTTTTAAAAACCCTTTCTTTGGCAGGCTGATCTCTTCGGTCAATACGATCCCAGTTAAACGAGGCACCGCCGACCTGAGGGCGATGAAAGCAATTATCGCAAAACTCAAACAGGGCAGGGGGGTTTGCCTTTTTCCCGAAGGAACGCGATCCACAGATGGTAAAATAGCTGCTTTTAAGCCGGGACTCGGGCTTTTATGCAGACGCGGCAAAGCGGCGATCGTGCCCGTTACGATAGACGGAGCGTTTGAGTGTTGGCCTAAAAATAAAAAATTCTTTCACATCGGCGCAAAGATTGTAATATCTTATGGAAACTGCATTACCTTTGAACAGATAAATAAGATGGACGATAGACAACTCGCTGAAAACCTGACAAGCACACTAAGACAAATGCAAACACAGATAAGAACAGAAAATAACAAACAACCGTACCACTACACCCAATAAAAAAAGAAAGTTGTAGTTACCAGATACAAGATACTAATTATGAAAGTTATAGTAGCGCAAAAATGTGGCTTTTGTCCGGGCGTAAAGAACGCTATCAGTATGGCTGAAAAAATACTCGAGCACCAGCAAGACGTCTATTGCCTCGGCCATATCATTCACAACAAGGATGTGGTCGAACGGCTGGAACAAAAAGGGCTAAAAACCGTCAATGACCCGCAGCAGATCAAAACTGGAACCGTGCTGATCCGCTCTCACGGAGCGCCTCCCTCGCAGATCGACAAACTCAAAACAAAAGGGCTAAAAATCGAAGACGCCACCTGCGTATTGGTCAAAAGGGTCCAGAAAATAGCACAGAAGCTCGAAAAAGAGGGTTTCAAAGTCGTCGTTATCGGCGACCAGGACCATCCGGAGGTGCGAGCTGTTGTCGGATGCGTCAGTGATGTTTGTGTGATTGCCGATGAATCCGACTTATACAACCTCAAGGGCTGTAAGAAGTTAGGTATTGTTTGCCAGACCACTAAAGGCCCGGAATTTTTCCATAAGATGGTCGCTGCTATTACCGAACTCGATTTTAATGAGATCAAGGTTATAAACACTTTATGCAGGGAAACCATAAAAAGACAGCAATCGGCGGTCAAATTGTGCAAAAAAGTCGATATTATGTTCGTTCTCGGCGGCCTGGAAAGTGCAAACACACGAACCCTGGCCCAACTTTGTAAAAAATATAATAATCAAACGTTTCACTTGCAAAACTGGAAAGAATTTGATAAAAATAAGCTTTTTGGGAAAAAAGTTGCGGGTGTTACCGCTGGAGCCTCAACTCCAGAGTGGATAATTACAGAATTTGTAAGGAACCTGGAAGCTTTTGAATAAAGAAGGTTATCAAAATTGCAGCAAATTATAAAAATAGCTTTGGCCAAAGGCCGAAACCTTAATTTTGACTTTTAACTTTTGATTTTTACATTTTCAAACTGACCAATGGTCAGTTTGAGCAATTAATATTGGCTGCGTTGGCCAATATGTTTTATGAATTGTTAACTTTTAATTAAAGGTTGTGCTTTGTGGCACAACAGCTTTTCGGCGTAACTGTGGGGCGCCGAGGAAAAGCTCAAAACAGACTCCACAAAGGGATTCAATTTTATGGTAGATAGAAATATAATCAATAAATTAGGACTTTCAAGTGAGGATATTGACAATCAGGTTATCGAGTTATTTGGTGAACAGGAAAGCCAGCTTCTCGAAGAAGCTCTCAAGAGTAATGTAGACATACAAACGCCCGGAACTATTCTAAAGGGCAAGATCGTAACTCAGATCGGCAATGACGTCATAGTTGAAGTAGGTTTAAAAAGTGAAGGCGTTGTCGCTTCTGATGAGTTCGACGAACCCGATGAAATACAACCAGGCAAAGAAATTGAAGTACTGCTCGAAGAAACCGATTCAGGTTCAGGCAGTGGCCTTATAATACTGAGCAAACGAAAAGCCGACCGGATCAGAGGCTGGGAACGTATTATTGAGAGCAAAGCGGAAGGAGACACCGTTTCTGGAAAAGTCATCAGGCGTATCAAAGGCGGTCTGCTTGTAGATATCGGCGTGCCGGTATTTTTGCCTGCTTCACAGGTCGATATCAGAAGACCTGGTGATATCAGCAGATTCATTGGGAAAGATCTCGACTGCAAGATATTGAAAATTGACGTCGAAGGACGGAACATCGTCATTTCAAGAAGAAAACTCATCGAAGAGGAACGTAAATCCAGCAAAGAGAAGATTTTAGCCGAAATCGAGGTGGGCCAGACAAGAAAAGGTGTCGTCAAGAACATCGCCGACTTTGGTGTATTTGTCGACCTGGGCGGTCTCGACGGGCTTCTGCATATATCTGACCTCAGCTGGGGAAGAATTTCTCATCCTTCCGAGGTCGTTGAACTCGACCAGGAGATCGATTGCATAGTTATTGGCGTAGACGTTGACCATGAAAAGATTTCGTTAGGTATGAAGCAGAAGACAAAGAGTCCATGGGAAACCGTCGAAGAAAATTACCCGATCGGCAAAAAGGTCTCCGGTAAAGTTGTCAACGTAATGAACTACGGGGTTTTCATTCGCCTCGAAGATGGTATTGAAGGCCTCGTTCATATCAGCGAGATGAGTTGGACCAAACGGCTCAGTCATCCAAGCGAAATGCTGAATCTCAGTGACGAAATAGAGGTCATCGTTTTAAGCGTCAACAGGGAAAAGCAGGAAATCTCGTTAGGATTAAAGCAGACCGAGGTCAACCCATGGTCCGTAGCTTCACAGAAATACCCATCAGGTACCATAGTTACTGCCATCGTCAGAAGCATTACAAACTTCGGTGCTTTTGTTGAGATAGAAGACGGCATTGACGGGATGATTCACATCTCTGACTTTAGCTGGACGAGAAAATACAACCATCCAAGTGAGATCGTTAAAAAGGGCCAGGACATCAAATGTGTTGTGCTTGAAGTCGATGAGCAGAGACAGCGAGTATCTTTAGGCATTAAGCAGCTTACAGAAGACCCATGGATCCGTGCCATACCTGAAAAATATATTCCAGGCCACATTATTAAAGGTACAGTTACAAAACTCACCAACTTTGGTGTCTTCGTGGAGCTTGAAAACGAGCTTGAAGGCTTACTTCACATTTCAGAACTTGCCGACCAGAAGATAGAAAAGCCGCAGGATATTGTCAACCAGGGCGACGAAGTTGAAGTCAAGATATTAAAAGTCGATACCGATGTACGCAAGATCGGCCTATCTCTAAGAAGGGCACAATGGGCCGCTGAAGAGCAGGGCGATACAAAAGAACCTGCTCCTGCTTCAACTCCAGAGCCTTCAATGCCGATCGGTGTCCAGACAGTTTTTTCAAATAGTGATATCGGTAAGCCAGAAGAGACTCAGCAAGATCAGGAACAGGCTAAAGCCGAAGAACCTGCTCAAGTAGAAGAAACACCCGAACAGGCTCCAGAAGAAGCTGCTGTGGAAGAAACACCAGAAGTCGAAGCCGATACCGAACAGAAGTCTGAGCCTGAAGCTGACGCCGAAGAAAAAGAATAAGTTTGATTCTTTGCTAAACTGAAAAATTGATTCGTTAAACTCGATTGAATATTGAGCCGATATTTAACGTAGGTTTGGGCTGTTGAAAGCTAATTCTTCAGTTCATAATATTGGCGAAATTTATACTTATGTAGCCCTTATGGCCTATCTTGCAGAATGGCCTGGGGCGGGAGGTTATTATCGCTTTTGATGTAACCATTAGAGAGTATCTCAAAGAAATTGACGAATCACCGTTGTTGACTTTCGAACAGGAGCAGGAACTTGGTAAACTCGTTGTCGAAGAAAACGATCCAGCCGCTCGTGAAAAATTGGTAAGAAGCAATCTCAGGCTCGTAGTCAGCATCGCAAAAAAGTTTGCTAATCGTGGAATGAGTCTCGGTGATCTGATCGAAGAGGGCAATCTGGGCCTGATCAAGGCTGTCGATTATTTTGATCCTGAACGAGGCACACGTTTCAGTACATATGCCGCATGGTGGATCAAGCAAAGTATTAAAAGGGCTCTGCTGACAAATGTTCAGCCGGTACACATTCCAACATACATGGTTGCTCTTATCAATCAGTGGAAGCATTATTCTGCCGCACTGGAAAACAAGCTTGGCAGGACACCTCAACTCGAAGAGATTGCCGATGTGATGGACCTGCCGCCGAAAAAGGCAAAAGTCATTTACGGAATAGTTAAGGTACTAAGCGGCATCCGTAACGTATCGGCTTCAGGTGAAAACGATAATGACGATGCGGAGTCTATCGAAGCTTTTTTGCAGGACAAAAATACCGGCCAACCTGGCGATCATCTTGCCGCCGAAGAGGACCAGCACAAGCTCTTAAAGCTGCTCGAAGAGATCGATTCAAGGGAAGCTGCCGTCCTGAAGCTTCATTATGGCCTTACTGATGGAAAGCCTTTATCTCTGCGAGAGATCGGTGAAAAGTTAGGCCTGACAAGAGAAAGGATCCGTCAAATTCAGAGAGCCGCACTGACCAAACTTTACGAGTATATGCACGAAGACTGATCGGAGACCTGTAATGACAAAACAAAACATCAATCTCGAAAAATACATTCGCTCTATACCGGATTGGCCTAAAAAGGGCATCCTCTTTCGCGACATCACCCCTTTATTAGCCGACGCAGGTGCGCTTAACGCCGCAATAGAGGTGCTGGCCGAAACTTTTAAGGGACTATCCGTCGATTCTGTTGTTGCCGTCGAAGCCAGAGGTTTTGTTTTCGGCTCTGCCGTCGCTCAAAAACTCGGTGTCGGTTTCGTACCGGTTAGAAAAAAAGGCAAACTGCCATACAAAACCGAATCCGTCACATACGATCTTGAATACGGTACCGACACCTTAGAGATACATACCGATGCAGTAAAAGAAGGCGCAAATGTCTTAATGATCGACGATTTGCTGGCAACAGGCGGAACAATGGCCGCTGCGTGTAAGCTCGTGGAAAAGATCGGCGGCAACGTCGTCGCGATTTCCTGTCTTATTGAGCTTACAGAACTGGGCGGCAGAGAAAAACTCGCTGGTTACAACATCAAATCTGTCATAACATATTAATAACCCCAAACTCTTCTTACCGCAGGATAAAAATGTCACAAATTAAAGTTAAAATTCCAGTTGTAAAAGCAGGCAGTTACAAAATATCGATAGGCAAAGATATCCTCGGTTCGTTATGGGACAGAATAGAAGCTGATTTCCAAAACAAGAGCTTCTTTGTTGTCACCGACAGTAATCTGGTCTCGGCAGGGCACCTGGAAAAACTACTGGTTGGGAGAGATGTCCCAACTTACATAATAGATCCGCCCGGCGAAACTTCAAAGAATATCGATACCGTTGTCGCCATAGTCGAGAAAATGGAAAAAGGCTGTTTCGGCAGGGACGCTTGTCTCGTCGCTCTTGGCGGTGGAACGGTAGGTGACATCGCAGGATTCGCAGCGGCTATTTTCAAAAGGGGCGTTCAGGTCGTCCAAATTCCCACCACTCCCGTCTCTCAGGCGGATTCTTCCGTAGGTGGCAAGACAGGTGTCGATTCGTCGTTAAGCAAGAACGCATTTGGTGCTTTCTGGCAACCAGCCACTGTCTACATCGACGTTGCAACTTTAGCTACGCTCGAGACCCGAGTCTTCTGCGCCGGCCTGGTCGAATCCATAAAGCACGCACTGATCGCTGACGAAAAGTACTTTGATTTCCTCGATAATAATATCGACGCCATCTGCGACAGGCAGTTCGACGTACTCGAAAAAATGGCACAATACAATTGCAAAATCAAAGCTGCCGTTGTCGAAGCCGACCCTTACGAGAAAAATCAGCGAAGATGTTTAAATTACGGCCACACAATAGGCCACGCAGTCGAAACTGCAAGCGGTTTTGACCTGCTTCACGGCGAAGCGGTCGCGATCGGTATTATTGGAGCCTCGTTGATAGAGATAAAAATGGGACTTGGTGACAATCAAAGGCTTAAAAAAATCCGCGACATCTTTGCCAAAATCGGCGTTCCTACCACAATTTCAAAGGATTTGGGCAAAGAGACCCTTATTGGTATCATAAAAAGGGACAAAAAAGCAATTAATATGTGGCCGAGATTCGTTTTAATTGATAAAATAGGCCATGTCTACTGCATGGAGGGGCAGTGGGCGGTCGAGGTACCAAGGGATATGGTCGAAAATGTTATAGATCAATTGTATGAATAATTTTGTTAGGTAAAGGATGAAAAGATGTTTAGAGAGAAAATTAAAGTTTTAGATTGTACTATCAGAGATGGTGGACTTATCAACGATCACTTTTTTGACGATAATTTCGTTCGTGCCGTATACAAGGCACTTTCAAAAAGCGGTATCGACTATATAGAAATGGGGTATCGCGCAAGCAGAGAGATTTCCCCCGAGTCCGGTTTCGGCCCATGGAAGTACTGTGACGACAACAAGATAAGAAAGGTTATTGACGGTATCGAGTCCGACCTCAAGATCGCCATTATGGTGGATGCCCATCGCGTCAAAGAGCAGCACTTTGCACCGGTTGACGAAAGCCCGGTAGATATGATCAGGGTTGCGACCTATGTCAAGGACATGGACAAGGCTATTGATCTTGTCAATCGAACCCACGATCTCGGCTATGAAACAACCGTAAATATTATGGCCATTTCACGCGAGATAGAGCCGGACCTTGCCGAAGCACTGAAACAAGTTGCCGAAACCCCGGCACTGGCGGTTTACATTGTCGATAGCTTTGGAGCACTGTACTGCGAACAGATCGAATACCTTGTCAATCTCTACAAAAAGTATTTGCCGGGCAAGGAAGTTGGCATACACTGCCATAACAATCAGCAGCTTGCTTATGCCAACACTATAGAGGGCATTATCCACGATGCCAATTACCTCGACGCCTCACTTTTCGGTATCGGACGAGGTCCGGGAAATTGTCCGCTTGAGTTACTTGTCGGCTTTTTGAAAAACCCGAAATTTTCACTCTCGCCGATACTAAAGGCTATAGAGGACCTAATGCTGCCTTTGCGCAATGAGATCGAATGGGGTTATATCATCCCATACATGGTTACCAGCATATTGAACGAACATCCACGAGCAGCTATTGCTATGCGAAAAACCGAAAACAAAGACAAATATGCCGAGTTCTACGAAGAAATAAGAGATGCCGTAGACTGATTTTTAAATCACGCAAACAGAACACACAGCCCCCATGATTGACTCTGGGGGCTTTTTTTATGCACACAGCAATAACAAGTGTTAAGAGCATATTTTTTTCTTGACACTGCAGGCCTCAAAAAAATATAATCGAGTTTGTTCTATTACCTTTTTTCTTAGGCGAGATTTTTCAAAGATAATAATTGAAGTTTTATTTTGTGTTCGCGAGTTTCATATGCTGTCCGTGTATGGATTGAGGAAGGTGATGTAACCAATAGATCGCTTCCGGTCATGAAATCTCGGACGGCATTTTTCTAACATTTTTCTCTGAAAAATTACTTGCCGTACACCCCCAAACTGTTGTAGAATTGTAAATTTCGATAAATAATCAATTAGAACAGGCTATTTGGAGGCTCGAAAGTGGCTAACACTGCGGATATTCGTAACATTATATTGTTGGGGCATGGCGGAAGCGGCAAAACTTCACTTGCTGAAGCCATACTACATAAAACCGGTGTTACAAACAGATTAGGAAGCGTTGACGAAAAATCCAGCGTCTGCGACTACTACGACGAGGAAAAGGAGCATCAGCACTCAATCCAGTCGGCGATAATAAACGTCAACCACGCCGGAAAACTCATCAACATCATCGATACCCCGGGCTATCCGGATTTCACGGGTCCAGCAATAAAAGCGATGCCGGCAGCAGAAACCGCTGTGATCGTTATCGGCGCATCATCTGGTATCGAAACAAATACAAGAAAGC
>JBHPGW010000023.1:0-39222 GCA_042569785.1 Planctomycetota bacterium
CTATAGAAATGTAAGAAAAAAATTATTTTGTACTTGAGGGATGGCCTCATAACAGATATGAGGCGGCTTGTGCAATTGGCAACGGTAGATGAACTCGCAGGGGTGTTCAGATTGCCAGTGGCTTCTTCCAGCCCGTTATGCATAAGAAGAAACACTGACCCTTCATACGAAAATATGGAGGATATTATCATCTTCGGATACGATGAACAAGGGATTGTAGATAATCCAAATCCCATTCCACGAGGTATTAATACAAATGCTTTAACAAAACATACTTCTTCTTTTGGACTAAGTGGTGCTGGAAAGACAACGGGTAACTTTAATTTACTTTACCAGCTTTTCGAAAAAAGAGTTCCATTTATGGTTGTTGAGACAGCAAAAAAAGAGTACCGTGCACTTAAAAAGGCCAGAAAGCACAAAAACAAATGTTTTCGCGAACTTGCTGAAATTCTCGAGGTTTACACTCTAGGTGCGGAGGAATATTCTCCCCTGAGATTTAACCCTCTGGAAATTCCGAAGGGAATTGGTAAATATGAGCATATCGATAACTTAATGGGTTGTTTTCTGGCTGCCATGCCGAGCTTTCCCGCGCTCCCAGGCATATTAAGTGAAGCTTTGGAAGAAGTTTACGATTCTCACTCCGACCCTGATCGGCCGCCAATTATCGCTGATTTATACGCAGCATGCCTAAAAGTTTTATCAGAGAAGAGTTATTGTGAGGAAGTGAGTTCCAACATTAGGGCTGCTTTGGAGGTTCGTTTAGGTAGTTTAACTCGCGGAACTGCCGGAACGATATTTAATTGTCGTCACAGCGTGCCAAATATTTTACATCTCATGTCTTTGTATTCAATTCTAGAGATAGACAGGCTTTCTGATGACCATAAGTGCCTGATCCCCCTTTTTATTATGACTGCAATCAGAGAGAACCTAAAGTGTCTGCCCCCGGCAGATGGCTTGCGGTTTGTCATGTTATTTGAGGAAAGCCACAACATTTTCGGCCCAAGCGGTGAAGCAAAGCCCTCGGAAGAAACTCCTGATCCAAAAGCATTTGTAGCGAAATTTATCACAAGAATGCTAGCAGAATTACGAAGTTTAGGAGTAGGAATTTTTTTATGTGATCAACACCCAACTTCTTTGGATCCATCCGCAGTCAAAAGCACAAGTACAAAAATCGCATTCAGGCAAACTTATGGTAAAGATCGCGAAGAACTGGGCTTAAGCATGCTTCTTTCAGAGATGGAAGTTGAAGATATCGCTCGTTTAGGGCCCGGCGAAGCTTTCTTTTATAAAGAAGGTTATTACAGGCCAATAAGGATAAGAACAAGGAATCTTCACAAAGAATTAGATCTTAAAGAACCTACGGATGAGCAGCTTCTTGAAAATATTAGAAATGATAAGTGGTTCCAAGACATGGCGAGCATGCGAGTTAACACAGAGTTGGATCAACTTAAGGAACATATGGATGAATTTGAGAATAAAAGAATTGCCATTATGAAAAACACAGTAAAACTGGAGGAATGCTACAAATACATATTGGATGAAAGCAATAATCCAAAAAGCAAGAAGAGATTGCTTCTAGTTATGGGCAAAGCGGGCAAACTAAAAAAACAGCTACTATCTTTGTATAAAATGTTTCGCAGGGGACCATATAAAAGGTATTCACCAGCATTGAATTGCTTGAATGTCGAAGATGCTAATGTCAAGGCATATGCTAACGATCTAAGCAATCGATTTGAATCTGTGGTTAAGAAAGGTGTCGATTCTGTATACAGTAAAATCGAGCAGCTTATTAAAAATTGTAAAACGCTAATAAGAAAAGGAGGTGTGTCATGAAAAAAATAGGTGGTGTGCCAACTCGCAGTGAAGTTACAGATACAGTTCAGAAGCATGAAGATGATATGACAGAGAAAGTGGAAGATATCGACATAGTTGCTACTGATGCGGAAACTGTTGACGAAACTTTGGAGAATCTGGATTTTGAGGGAACGGCTGAAGGAACAGAAGCGATTGAAAGTGCGATGGAGGAAGCAGAAGATGTTACTGTAGAAATTTTCGAAGAGGAAGACGAAAACCTCGAAGAAATGCAGAGTGATGCTGAAGATTACCAGGATGAGCTACAAGAGCGAACGGATTCTTCTGAAGAGGACCTTGGAGAAATTGTTGATGCCAGCGGTCAAATTGAGACCCAGGAGACTATTGACAAGCTTGTAGAAGCCAAGAGTGCGGTGTTGGAGGATATTGATTTTCTTAATGAGGAAATTGAACACGCTGAGGAAGCCATAGAGGAAACCGAAAATCAGCAGCAGGAACACCGAAGCCGAGTTGATGCAGTGAGAAGAAAATAAGGTAAATGTTAGAATTGGTAAGAAGTTAATTTGTTCGTAATATAGAAGGAGATGGTCACATGAATTCAGATTATGGATTAAGCAAACAAAAATCTAAAGATCATTCTAATCAAGTTCCTCAATTAGATAAACTTGACTCGTTATTAGGGCACGTTTTGCAACTTATAAGCCAACTCGAAAGCATAATATCAAGGTTATCCTATGTGCAGGAAGACAGTAACTGCACACAGCCAGAGGCTGATGCGTTGTATGCTCAGAAAGGAGAACTTGAGGACGAAATCCTACTTTGCTTACAGGAACTGGACCGTTACTTGAGTTATTTAAGCAAGGAAATATTACGAAGCAAGCGCAACCTGGAAAGAATAAGAGCTGATGTAAGAAAAATAAATTTGAAAGAAACTCAAGAATGTTATTTTCGGGCAGAGCAAAAACAGGAGAAACAATATCGCAGCCTTATTCGAGACCGCAAGGCTGTCTGTGAAGTAATAGAAAAGGCTAATGCGACTCTGAAAATATCGTATACAAAAATGCCTACCGGCTAAAAGTAGCCAAAGGAGCTAAATTTTTTGGCATAACTATAGGTGAAAATTCTGACATTGGTAGCAGAGATGGATCATAACTGGCATACAGAAAATATATTACTGGGCAAAGGTGGCAGCAAGCCGGGTGTAACAGTATTTAATACAGAATCCAATCAGGCCGAAAGACTACATTCTCTACCAGATGGACAAAGTGTTTATGCGATTAGCTTATCACCTGATGGCAATACATTAGCGGCTGGTACGAAAAATGGGTTTTTATATAAGATCACACACGAACCGGATGCTAAAGATAATCCAGAGATTGCGATTCAAAAGATAATTCACGGAGCTCCGGTACTTTCTGCATGTTTTTTGGATACGAATAATCTTGTCGTTAGTGATATGGCTGGTAGGTGTTTGATTTGGGATTTGACAGGCGAAGTGCAGCCACAGAAACTGTATGGTGGCAAGGATATGATTTGTTCATTGTTTCAATTGGCTAACGGTAACCTTGCGGGTATTTCTTCGGCGGGAAGATTTTTTATATGGGATTGGCCGCAACAGAAAATCCTTCAGGAATTAGAAATACCTAAACTTCCAACCTGGAGTGCATTAGTTGACCCCATTTACTGGCGCAAAGCAGATTCATGGGTATGGCCCGGCCAAAACGGCGTTATTGTGTTTTACAGGGTTCATCACAATGATATTCACACCATCCGTGCCCATGAAGGTGACATTTATGCAATTACAGTTTGTGATGACCAACTTTGGACAATTGGTAAAAGCGACGGTCATCTTAAATGCTGGGAAACTGGCAGAGATGAGCCGGTAAAAAGTATCGATGCACCTGTGGGGGTTATTTCAGTAGCTATCTGGGGTAGCAAGGTGCTTTTAGTAAATGAAAAAGGTAAGGCTGGAATATATGAATTTTCCAATAGCCAGTTTGGATTTATTCAAATGTTATCTGGTTGTGGCTATCGTATAGCAATTGGGCCGGATTTGGAAAAATCTAATGCTGCATTGAAACAAAAAGAAAATCAACTGGTTGGACAAATTATCGCTCAAATAGAAAGTAAAATTGTAAGTCACCAATGGAGCGATCTTAATGATCTTCATGATCAACTCATTCAAATGGGCCGTAAAGATGTATCTTTAGTTTTGCGGGGTAAAGAAGCCAGGGCCAAAGATGATATCGTTGGTGAATTGAGATCTTATAATAATTTGACTGGGTTGATTTCTATAAAAGAGGGTGGGACAAAAGACCACTGGAAAAGATACGCACAATTGCTCGAAGGTACTTGGCTGCTAAACAATGCCTATGATGTTTATCAAAAGCTTTCAAAAATGTATCCTGCGGATCAAAGCTGTGCGGTAAATGCTGAAAGACTTGAGGGTGTTGCTAACGTCCTTACAAATAGCGAGCATATAATTGATACCGATACTCCCCTTGCCTTGCTCATTAAATCGGCAATGGTTGTTAATCGACCATTTATTGGTAGATGCCGGATCAAAACCCTGGATGAGGTAAACACTTGGGGCACAATCATTTCCCCTGATTCTTTGGTCGGAAAGTATGAGCGAATCAGACAAAATACCCACGAAGTACCTTTACCCCGAGGCCAACAAAAGGATTTGTGGTGGCTTTCAACGGGGAAAAAGGAACAGGTTTGTGTTGTTATTTTTGCAAGTTCTGCTCCTGATTTTCTCAGCGGCCTTGAGTTTGGCATAAAGTTTCTTAACGGAGGTATGCAACCTGTATTAATACCAGTGATCTTGTTTAATGCAGGAGAAAAATCAGCAAATACGTCTGTCAAGGAACACAATGAGTGTGTTTTGAATAAACTTCATGAAATTGAGAATAAAGATTTATCTAACAAGTGGTTGCAGGTAGTTCATGAAAAAGTCAGTGAAGCAATGGGGAAATTGATTAACCGAGGCCTGTGGGAGAGAAGCCGGAAGGCTGGGATGAATTATGAAAACAACAACAAGATATCCATTACCAATTAATCAAACACATTTGATGGATTATGGGCAAATGTCTCTGCTGGAGCTTTCAGAACACATCGTTACGAACGGTGATGTAAATGCTCTAAAGGAATTGCATGATAACCGGCCATTGTTTCACTATAAGGGTGTTGATCTGCTTCTTATGACCGATTATCTGATAAAGCTTAAACATCGCGACATTGCTAAACAGTGGTGTGGTGGAGATTCTATGGTTATAGAAAAAGCTTATGACCATGCTTTGGCAAAATTTTTGAATATTCCGAAAGAATGTGACAATGAGTGCGATCATACTGGAACTGAAGGACCGGATTGCCGCTATTACTATGAAGCATTTTATAACTATGCAAGTGCCAGGCTTGAAGCGAAACCGCCGGCGAATGTAATCAGGGCAGAATTAATGGCAGCTAAAATATTGCAGAGAATGGTAATTAGGCACTTTTATCTTTCCTGTTTGGAGTGCAAACGTCAGGGGCAGGATTTAATAAGACGTTATGGCTGGAAAGTGAATGGCCGTACATTGTATATCTGGCTGCCTACAGAGATGCCTGGCAGGCGGTGCCAAACCTGGCTTTGGGAAAATATCCCAGATGTCGATCCAACACGACCTGGTGAGCGGGACAGAGTTCAGACGATTATAAATCAGCTGTTGAGAAAACCGCGAATAGTTCCTCTTTATGAAATGAACGGGGAAATAAAAAATGTCCCGGCAAAACAGAATCCCCTGCATTCCATTATAGAAGAGGAAATGTCAGCTAATGGTTTGGCCAGAGTCGTGGCAGATGAGAAGGCGGACAATATTGGACAACAACGGCCTGCGATACGTCATTTGGGTGAGCATAAACTGAAAGATTTGATTCTTGGGGTTTTTGACGGCCTCGCCTGTGGAGATTATGAAGCCGTTAGTTTTGTTGCTGAATTTGGTCTAAGCAAAGCAACATTCAGTCGATTTGCCGGTTGTAAGTGGGCCAACAGTGATGATGGTACCGCAAACTTTGTGCCGGATTTGTGGCGAAACACTGCTCATATCCTGGCGAGCAACTCGTATTTCATTCAAATGGCACAGGAATCAGGCGTTTGGAAGCGGGTGTGCCAGATATTCGATAGGGAAACATAAAGGAGTTCTCAAAATGACTGAAGACTTGTATTTCATCCCAGTTCTTGACAAAGCTTTTCAGGAGGCGGAATCCGAAGCCGCTCTAAAGAACGCTTTTGACGAGATCGAACGCCTTGGCAAACAAAAACAGTACCGTGAAGGATTCTCCAACTTTAAACGTTTTATGAGGCAGGTATGTAAATATCAGGAGTTGTGGGAAAATGACTCTATGCACCAGTTAATTACTGAAAACGCTACAGGAACTTTTGATGGGACCGAAGAGGAAGAACAAGTCGTTTTTGAAAGTATTATATCTCATCCTGAGTTTAAGGCTAAGTACGAAGCAGTTTGCCGAGAAATCGGAGAGGATTGCGGCAAGCATACTACTGCTATTATTCGGGTTTTCAGTGGGAAACGATTGATTGGCGAAATGACTTTTGCAAAAGCAATCGGTTGTGAATCTATAGAAGGAATTTTCCCCGGCAGCTACACTTTAAAACTTGATATTGGCAGGGTTATCTGGAAAGGGAATCTGGCAGGTAAAGATCTCATATGGACAGAAGCCTTTGGGACAAAAAGGTTGGACTTAGCAGCAGAGACGGAGGATATCGAAAGGCAACCGACCCGCAAGATCATGCTATTAGACGGAGATGTGGTTTTACACACTTTTGCTGGCATTGAAAGCGGGAGCATTGAAGTTGAACTGACAAAATAAAAGGTGCTCAACGTGACCATAGAAAAACAAACAATAGGTCGAGCTAAGACAGTACTTGTTTTTGGGCAAGGAGATCGACAGAAGGCTGTAATTTCAGCAATAGTTGTTCGCAGAGTTGGGCAAATCAACAGTGACGGACGCCTGCGTTTTGCCGGTAATGTTAAGTTCTCCAGTTCCGTCAGTGATCATGTAAAAGAAACCATATTGCCGATTATCGACAACATAACTAATGGCTTGGGTTTGTCACCAAAGAATTTTGAAATATCAGCAGTGAATTTGGGAGCGGCATCCAGCCTTGATATCGGGATGAATATATCCGGCTTTTCGGTAGATGTGTCAGTGTTCCTTGGCATGTTATCCGCGGCCTTACAGATACCGCTTCCGGATGATCTGATGGCAACTGGCCATATTGCTTCTGTTGAAGGTGATATAAGTGCCGTAAGAGCCATACCTGCCAAAGTGGAAGCTGTTAAAGCTGATAATACTATCAGTTGTTTTATGCATCCAGATATTGAAAAGGACACCTCATTAACGACCTTAACTCCTATCGAAAGAGATCGCAGTATCAAGGCGATCATGATTGCAAAAGATTTTGTTCGAACGAAGTCAGTTAATGGAATTGGAGAACTTGTCAGAGAGATATTTGTGGAAGAAGATATTGTTCTGGCAAGTCTCAGAGAAGGTTTCTTTGGTATCTCGAAGATACCGGATCGATTTAATAATCCAGTCCAGGACTGTGTAAGTTTCCTTACCAAAAGGAATGAAGAAAGATTCTGGAATGTATTGCAGCGGTGTTTTTTGGCAGGAGAATGTACAAAAGGCAAGGAGCTATTACAGGCATTTGCGGAGTTTCATATTGCTCGTCAAGTATATCCGATAGGTGTGGGTACAATGCTTTCGACTCTGATTTGTTCGCTGCCGCCAGCAGTCAGACGTTTAAAAACCTGCTTTCCGATACTGGATACTGGTATGTGTATTAAGCTCAGCGAATCTGCCAGAGACTTGGATTTTAATGACGTCTCTATATTATTTGATGCAGCCCACGGCAAACACCTTAAACAAAAGCCGGACATTGTACCTATTTCGGAATCTGATGATACGGGGTTGTCAGATTCGGCCTGTAAAACGTTCGATGATGTTGTTGCTATGATAAATGAGAAAGCTTTTGCCCAAAAGTATGGTATCGCGATTGATTCGGCCCGTGGGTCATTTGTTTTAAACTCCATAAGAGTAGATTCATACGACGAATTTGCCGATACCATCGTGTCATTTTACGTGCACTTAAAACGACACATCAACCCCAGCCCCGTGCAGTCTGTGGATATGGATCAGTCCCGTAATGATGCGACTGCTTTAGCGGAAAGGGCTTTTCGAAACAAAGGGGGTTGCGAAGCTGCTTATACGCAATCCATAGAAGGGACACGCGGTGGTATGCGGTCTGTTCTTGACATTCTTACAGAACAATTCAAGGCGGAAGAAAGAAACGAATATGTACAACGGGTCTTCAAAGATGCACTTAACAGTCTTGGATGGAGTGACAGGGTAGATTTTGTACGTGGTGCAATGAAGCGTCTTGGGCCTTTTCTGCCGGAGAAAATCAGGAACGAACCGGCGGAGCGTTACGCCAGGAATTATGAAACAATAATTCAGGCTTATGTGAAATCTATGGATGAGGTTAATCAATTACTAAATAGCATGTAAAGGAAAGGATAAGTATCATGACAACAATTGGTAGTTTATTATCAGCTCTCGATGAGCGTGTCATGGCAAGGCAAATTGCCATACCGCATGATGAGGCAAGAGTACAATATTCACTGCACTCAAACACAGTTGGTAGTTTTCATGAGTTCAGTGATGTTATCTCCGATTACTACAGCTATCATTACACATCATGTGTTTCCAATGGTGGACAATTATCTTTGAGCGAGTCTGCGGGGCGAGCAAAAGAACTGCTTGAACAGGAATACAAAAAACGCCAGGGAGATATTGTCTCAGCTTATAATGATGCCCATGATGGTACTAATGGTGGCATGCGCGTGGTTTTGGATACGATTGCTGAGGGTTTGAAGGCCGAATCGGTTGAGCGATATATACGGGATGTTTTCGACAGACATGTTACTCCAAATTCATGGGAGCAGAAGGTAGACATCATTCGTCAATTTATAACTCAGTGTGGTTCCTACTTGTCGTCTTCAATTAGAACCCACCAGCCCGAGAGATATGCTCAAAATTATAATGAACTGATTAGATCATACGTCAATGGACTACAGCGAACTTCATCTATTTTTAGACGACTATAGAAAGAATTATTATGACAACGAAACTGGATAGGCTGCTTGCATCTATTGATCCCGACAAAACACTTGAGGAAACTTTCAACAGAGCTGATGAGGCAATTAATACGTTTGATCTTAAGTCAGTTCAGATTGACAAATGGACTGATTTCAAAGATTGCATGGTAAGGTTTCTCCAGTATCTGGACTTTCGTATATTGCGATTATCCGAACCATTAGAGATTTCGGAAAGTTTTTTTTGGCCTCGATGTGCACATATGCTAATTGATGTATATGGTATAAATGGCGAACATGTAGCCTTTAATATGGCCAAGACGGGCATTGATGGTGGGCTTTATGCAGTGCTGAAAGCTGGGGCAATGCGATTGGCCGAAGATTATGCGAAAAATGAGATTTCTGCTTTGATAGGTCTTTACTTGCAAAATCTTACAGTTGAGGAACAAATAGCGGCCCCGATGGAATATGTCGCTAAATATAACCACCTGCTTCCACCCGAAATCGCCGAAGGTAATGCTCCCCTTGTTCACGTGAACTTCACAAAGTTTTTAGAAAAGCATCCATATATAATCCAACATATGCGTCTCATCGGTCGCCAATCGGATTGCCCAGGGAATCCAAAGAATAATTCCTGAAACAGACCATTCATGCCAACCGCTATAGGTATGAAACAGGAAATTTCAGGAAAGATATATAAAATGAGAACACTAGAACAAGCACTTGTCGCACAGGCTGGCCCCTATATGGTGGGGGCAAGAGCCAAAGCCATTATGGCTTGCGAGGTTAGTAAGGGCTGTGAGGCATTAATTTTACCACAGCCTGTAGCATTGGAACCGACTTTCTGCCCAATCGATGTTCCCAGAGATATTGAGATCGTCCCCAAGTTGCCGGAGATTGTATATGAGAGTGTACCTGCTCTTGAAGAACTGGTCAGATTACAAGTGTGGATATCGCCAGAACAGGAATTCAACTGGGATCGCTGTGAAATGTTTTTGAAGCAGCTTCGTACTGTTTCACACAGGGTGGGTTTGGAAATAGCTGGTAATCAGAAAGGAATCTTCATTAATTTGCTTTGTCATCGTCAGGATATTCCCGTAGTCACCACTTCATTTGACGGAAAAATAGAAAAGTGTAAACTTTCTTTATTACAAAATGGCCTTTTATCTGATGTTGACCTCCCCTGGGCAGATATAAAATTTCGTGACTACTCTTCTTCACCGCCGTACTTTCATCTTCTGACCCAACCAGAAGAATTACACGATTCGTCGTATGAGAGCCTTGTCAGTGGATTAGCGAAAATCCCTTCCTCATCTTTAGGAATTTGCCAGGTATTATTTCAACCGGTCTCACCTGACCATAAATGGCATGACAATGTTAAAATAATGACGGATTTTGAATATACCGCCAAACTGTTGAGCAATGTAGATTTCGTTCAAAGATACGGCCAACAGGTTCCATCAGGCAATCTGATTAACATGGCAGGTCATGTGGAAACCAAGGCTCATAATGATAAGCCGTTCTTTTCCACAGCACTCCGTATCGGGGTATTGGGTGGGGACGACAGCGAACCTCACCTTCGGTCATTAGCGGTTTTCAGTAATCTTTTTCAACATGGAGGAAGGTCGCTCAGATATATTACAGAAGCTGATTATGTAAAAATTTTATCTCCAAGTCAAATCCACCAGATGTTTCTGTTAGGACTGACATATCGACCGGGATTTCTGCTGAACTCTTGCGAACTTGCCAGCCTTGTCCATGTCCCACCTTTAAGTATATTTGACCAGTCTGACATTGAATTCGATAAGCTGGAGCCATTAGCGTCACTCAATTACAAATTATCTGAAGGTACACCGATAGGAACATGCAATATCGCAGGGCGAAAACATACTGTGTGCATACCAGATGATATTCGATTATGCCATACCCATTTGATCGGTAAACCTCGTCAAGGCAAGTCGACTTTGGAAGAGCATATGATTATGGATGACATTAAAAAAGGTCATGGCGTTGCTGTTCTTGATCCACACGGTGACATGGTGGACCGTATATTAAGTCTTCTGCCAGAAGAGGCGATTCCTCGTGTTGTATACTTTGAGCCAGGGAATTTTGACTGGGTGCCCTTGTGGAACCCTTTGGAAAGAATTCCCGGCCAGGATATAGGCCGGATGGCTGACGATCTGATCGGTGTACTGAAAAGTGTTGTTGAAGGCTGGGGGGATAGAATGGAAAATATTCTTCGCCATAGCTTTTTTGGGCTTTTGCATCTTTCCGGTGGTTCCTTTCTGGATGTTTGCGATGTTCTAAGATATGGCTCTAAGGAGAGCGAAGAAATCTCCAAGCTTGTTCTAAAAGTTATCCAGAACGAGTTAGCACGTCAATACTGGAAGTACGATCTTAAGAAGTATAAAGCTGACGAGTTTGGCCCGCCGAGAAACAAACTCAGCAAATTACTTGTCTCCGGCACGATTTCCTTGATGCTGTCACAACCACACAGTGCCTTCAACTTTCGTCGAATAATGGATGACGGCATGATATTCCTGGCCAATCTTTCTTCGAATATTGGTACGGAAGTCAAAAAAATTCTTGGCGGTTTCATGGTCGCCATTATACATATGACCGCACTAGGCCGCAGTGAGATAGCGAGAGAGAGACGTAGGCCTTTTCATATGTATCTTGATGAGGGCTATTTATTTGTAACCGATTCCATCGAAGATATTATTACAAATACTCCCAAATATGGCGTTAGTTTAACTATTGCACATCACTACATGCGTCAGTTTAAAACTCCCCAAAAAATGGATGCCCTTGGCAGCGTCGGGACAAAGATCGTTTTCAATGTCGATGCCAGAGATGGCAAATATCTATGTAAAGATTTTCAAAAAAAGGTCAGGGTGGAAGATTTTCTTGAACTTGGTGTTGGAGATGCAATCGTGTGTTGCGGGACTGAAATCACAAAAATCAAAACTTTAAAGCCATTAGAGGTACCGGAAAAAAACTTTAGAGAGCAGATAATTGCACATTCCAGGGCCAAATACTGCAAGCCTGCAGTTGAGGTTCGTGAAATCATCAAGCATCGTCACAAAAGAAGCGACCAGGAATTTTCTCCGCTGGCCTCTCAACTTGATGAAACGAAGGAAGGCAAAACATTCAAAAAGAGAAATTATGGCAGATTGTGAGATCAAGAAAATTGCTCATGAAAAAATTACAGCTATCACAGCCGGATTGGATGAGGTTTTAATCAAAAAAAGGATCGATGGGCCAATCGATGCTGCTGTCAAAAATTTCAGGTATTACGTAAAGCCTTCCCTCGATTATAAGCAAATCCACAGGATTTTTTCAGACTTCCTGCGGCATATATATAAAAATGGATTGCAAACGGATTGGGCTATTCCCGATCCACTTGCCAAGGCTATAATACTTCTCGAAAACTACTATCAGGGCACACATGCCATTGGTTATCCAGCTGCTATGCTCGATGCCGGAAACACGGAATATGGTGGAATTGATATTGTTCTCTATCAGTTAGCAGAAATAATTAAGACTATCGAACGGCAAAAGTATTTCAGGGGGGTATTCGCCAGGCATATAAATCCGTGTGATTGGCATCTAAATCGTGAAATTGCCGGAATTCTCCTTGAACAATACAGGCCGATTCTGCCGCCACTGATACGTAAATGTGTTGCCGCACAGATTGTAGACCTGATACCGGACCTAATTAACAAATATCTCAGTAGCTATTCTACATTACGGCAAAATGTCAATTCTTCTCAAGGAAGAAGCTAACTTCTGAAACTAACCTTTTCCCTCAACCGCTTTAGTTATGGAAGCGAAGAAAAACGACTTGCTTCCGTAACAACAGGAAAAGGTGTTTGTAAATCGGAGTTGGTGAATTATGACGAAGCGGACTACGGCAGAAAAAATGAAGATTTTCCGCAGTTTTTTTACCGGTCTGGAAAACGTGTATGGAACCTATGACACAAAAACAGGCAAAGTCCGTCAGGCGAAAGAACCTGTAACTGATGAGGTTCTATTGGCCCATCTCATGGGAAAACAATCCTATGGTGTTTACCTGTTAACAGGAGATAAAACCAATGCTCTTGCGGTTGATTTTGATGACGATGAATTGTGCTTGCCTATTGCTTTCCAGGCCGGTGCCAGACGGTACGGCATGTCAGCTTATATCGAGCGAAGCAAAGCGAAAGGATATCACGTATGGATATTTTTTGAAAAGCCGGTTTCAGCCCGTAAAGCACGTCTTGTAGCTCGAAAGATTCTTGCGGATATGGAAAAACTCGAAATAGAGATTTTCCCTAAACAGGATTCGTTGGATAGTGAAGTTTCATACGGCAATTTTATTAATGCCCCACTTTTCGGAGCACTTGTGCCCCAAGGACGAACAGTTTTTGTAGACCCTGCAGAGCAGACCAAACAATATTCAGACCAGTGGGAATTGTTAGAGAGAATACAGCGGGTTCCGGAGGTGAGACTGGATGCCGTTATTTCAAGTTGTAAGCTGACAGAACAAAAACAAATTAATGAAAAACAAATTCCTGAAAAGCATACTGAAACAAAAAATGAGGTCTCTTCTTTTGGGTTGCCTCCATGTGCACGAAAAATGCTGGATGAGGGTGTAAGTTCCAATCAACGCGTTGCTTGCTTTCGTCTGGCAATTCATTTAAAGCGCAGCGGTATTCCTTATGACCTTGCCCTGGTAACACTGAAGGCCTGGGCATTGAAGAATTATCCAACAAATGGCAAACGCATAATTACCGAATCTGAAATAGAAACTCAGTCCAAATATGCTTACACCCGCTCTTATCGCGGCTTTGGATGCGAAGACCCGGCCATCGCTGCTTACTGCGACAGTAACTGCCATGTATATTCACATATAAAATAGGATTTTTATTATGGCGCCGATAATAACTGAACAGAAAATAAAGTCTTACAAGAGTCTTATTGGCATAAGAAATGTTGCTGGCCAGGAACAGATTGTATGTTTACCCGATGAACTTCGCATTCGCCATGTCCATGTGGTCGGTAGACCTCGTATGGGCACGACAACGCTGCTAATGCACATGATCGGCAATGACATTAAAAACGGTCACGGCGTTGCCATTATTGACCCGCGTGGTGATTTGGTAGACCGTAACCGAACAGAAGATAATATTTCTAAAAAAACGAAAGGATAAAATAGTTGCCAATGGAAACTTTTAAGAAAAATTCTCAACCAGTTACTGATGGAACCAACGGTGTGCGATTTACTCAAATCCGCAAGCGTGACGGAAGGCTGGTTCTATTTGATGCTAAGAAAATAGAGAGGGCCATACTTAAGGCAGGTCGTGCCACCGGTGAATTTGATGAGGCAATCGCCCAAAAAATGGCCATTCGCATACTAAGCCTGGCACAGATGACATTGTCAAAAGAAATACCCACAGTAGAAGAGATACAAGATTTGGTGGAAGAGATACTGCAGAGTTCATTATTCAAAAAAACAGCCAAGGCATACATTCTATACCGGGATCAGCATACCCGAAACAGGGAGATGATACAAAAGGCCAGTGTTGGCTTAATGGATAATTATTTGAATCGCCGAGACTGGGAAGTACAGGAAAACAGCAATATGGACTACTCGCTGCAAGGGCTTAACAACTATGTCTCCAGCAATGTCAGCAAGATTTATTGGCTTAATAAAATTTACACTCCCCAAATCCGCGAAGCACACAATTCCGGAGCATTACACATACATGACCTCAGCACCCTTTCACCTTATTGTGTTGGATGGTACTTGCAAGGCCTACTCCGCTGTGGATTCAGGGGTGCTTCCGGTAAGGTTGAAAGCGGGCCCGCCAAACATTTCCGGGTAGTATTGGGACAGGTAGCTAATTACTTCTATACATTGCAGGGTGAAGCAGCAGGTGCACAGGCTTTTTCAAATTTTGACACGCTTCTCGCTCCATTTATCCGACATGATGGTCTTGACTACACGGAAGTCAAACAGTCATTGCAGGAATTTATTTTCAACATCAACGTGCCTACCAGAGTTGGTTTTCAGACACCTTTTACTAACGTTACGCTCGATTTGCAGCCTCCGAGCATACTGGCCAACGAACCGGTGATTATAGGCGGCAAACTACAAAAAGAAACTTATTCTGAATTCCAGCACGAAATGAATCTCTTTAATAAAGCATTTCTTGAGATTATGGCTGAAGGCGATGCAAAAGGTCGGCCCTTTACATTTCCAATTCCCACATGCAATATCACGCATGATTTCGATTGGGACAACCCGGAGCTAAAACCTTTATGGAAAGTTACCGCAAAGTATGGTATCTTTTATTTCGCAAACTTCGTCAACTCCGACATGTCACCAGATGATGCACGCTCAATGTGCTGCCGACTTCGCCTTGACCTGCGAACCCTTGAAAAACGAGGTGGCGGCCTCTTTGGTGCCAATCCACTGACCGGTTCAATCGGGGTAGTAACTATTAATATGGCTCGCCTTGGTTATCTCGCTGTAAATGAGGATGATTATCTTGAGCGATTAGGCCCATTGATGGAAGTAGCCAGAACAAGCCTTGAAACAAAACGAAAAGTGTTGGAAGGATTCACAGATAATAACCTTTACCCGTACACGAAATTTTACCTGCGTAATGTCAAGAAGCGGCACGGCAGCTACTGGCACAATCACTTCTCTACAATAGGCTTAATTGGAATGAACGAGGCCTGTATGAATTTGCTCGGTGGTGATATAGGTGAACCTGAGGGGATCGCTTTCGCGGCAAAAGTTTTAGATTATATGTGTCAGCAGTTGCTACGGTTCCAGCAGGAAACAGGTAATCTTTATAACCTGGAAGCGACACCAGCTGAAGGCACAACATATCGGCTGGCCAAAATAGACAAAGATCGCTATCCTGATATCATCTGTGCAAATGAAGCCGCCGTTTCCAAAGGCAGCAAACCTTTCTACACCAACTCTACACACCTGCCTGTCAATTATACCGATGACATTTTCCAGGTTCTCGATCTCCAGGACAGCCTGCAATCACAATATACAGGAGGAACCGTATTGCATGTGTTTCTTGGTGAAGCGGTTGCTGACCCACAAGCGGTGAGGGCATTTATACGCAAAGTCTGTGAAAACTACCATCTACCGTATTTTACTATCACACCAACATTTTCTGTGTGCCCTGAGCATGGTTACATTACAGGCAAGCATGATAAATGTTCCAGTTGTGGTACTGAAACGGAAGTTTATTCCCGTGTGGTTGGTTATTTAAGACCGGTCAAACAATGGAATGAAGGTAAACAGGCAGAGTTTAATCTGCGAAGCAAGTACAGAATAGGATAATCATGAAAATTGGCGGTTTGAATACATTTAGTTTAAGCGATTTTCCAGGCAAAGTTGCTGTTGTGGTTTTTACACAAGGATGTAACTTTCGCTGTCCGTACTGCCACAACGCCTCTTTGATCCCATACCATTACCATGTTCCAGATGAGTTACTGATACCAGAGGAGCATTTCTTCGAATTTCTTGAATATCGTAGCAATCGGTTAGATGCCGTAGTGGTCAGCGGCGGTGAACCAACGATTCACCGAGACCTGCCTGCATTTCTGCGTCGAATTAAAGATATGGGTTTTGCAGTTAAGCTGGATACCAATGGTAGCAAACCGGAAGTCTTGAAAGAGATATTGGAAAACAACCTCGTAGACTTCATAGCGATGGATATAAAAGTACCGCTTGATAACTATAAAAAGCTAACCGGCTGGATTATCGCACCGAAGGACAAAGACAAGATTAAAAAGAGCATAGCATTAATTTCAGTAAGTGGCGTTGACCACGAATTTCGTACAACTGTGGTGGAAGCATTATTGACACCGGAGGATATGCAGGAAATACGAAAACTTGTTCCAGCTGGGTCGACATATCTCCTGCAGAAATTTTGCCCGGAACATGCCTTTGATCCGGAACTGCGAAAACACACAAACATGTATTTAGGAGACCCGTTGTTATGAGTATCCGCCCCGATACATGGATTGCAAAGATGGCCAAGAAACACCGTATGATTGAGCCCTTTGTAGAAAACCAGGTTCGCAGCATAGATGGCCGACCGGTTATTTCGTATGGGATTTCATCCTTTGGTTACGATATACGGGTATCCAACCAGTTTCGTATTTTTACGAATGTTTATGGCACGGTTATCGACCCGAAAAATTTTGACCCTAAAGGACTCGTAGAGGTTAATGGCGATGTTTGCATAATACCGCCAAACAGTTTTGCCCTGGCTTTAAGCATTGAGTGGTTCCGCATCCCTGAGAATGTAATGACGATTTGTGTCGGCAAGTCTACTTATGCTCGCTGTGGGATTATTGTAAATGTCACCCCATTTGAGCCAGGCTGGGAAGGAAGGGCTGTACTGGAAATCTCAAATACCACGCCGCTGCCGGCAAAAGTTTACGCTAACGAAGGTCTGGCCCAGGTATTGTTTTTTAAAAGCGATACACCTTGTAAAATTTCCTACGCTGACCGTAAGGGCAAATACCAGAACCAGAATAACATAACTCTTCCTAAAACTTGAAAAACAAAATTGAAATAGCAAAAAATTACGAAAGGAAAAATATCATGGCACAGGAACAAAAACACCGTTCAAGATGTTTAGAGCGGGAAAAATAAACATATCGTTATGGCAAAATGAGACAGAACATGAAGGCCGTACTTTTACTCAGTACACTCTCAAGTTTCAAAAGCGTTACCACGATAAACAAACGGGTGAATGGAAAACGACAGAATATCTCTACCAGCAGGATTTGCCAAATTTGATTGTTTATGCTCAAAAGGCATTTGAATTTATCTCACTTACAGAGGTAAACAACGATGATGGTGAGAAATTACTTATCTGAGATCACTTGGCTCCATGAACCACCTTTAGACTTCTCAGGCTGGATCAATTATAAATGTTTTTGATGCTGTATTAGTTTGGTCGCGTTTTTTTGTGATTCTGATAATCTTCCGCACAGGCATAAATATTGCAAAGTCTACCATCAGCATAGACCTGTTTGATTCGTTCCCATTGTTTCTGTCGTTCTTCAAGCTTTGCGACTTGCTCTTCAAAGATTGGTTTATACGTATTTTTTACTCTTTCACCACAGTTGCTAACAATATACAGTCCTACAGGTAGTTTCATCAAAAATTTTTTTGTAAGTTTCTGGCAGTCCATGAGACCTGCTCCTTGAAGTTTCTGGCTATCGTTTCCTTTCTCGTTTCGGTGATGAGGCATAAAGTTATTTCGCAATTTTTTCAAGTTTGGATGGATTGAACCAGGATGAACACAATCAGGGTCAACGCTAACAGGTAGTTGTTCAAACATGGTTGAATGAGATTTCTCAAAGTTCCTAATGGCATTATCAAGAGCAATAAAGCGTGCTTTAGATGTGTCGGCGAGTTCTTGCATTGAGAGGTGCTCTGAACATTCGTAGCAAAGTTCATGGAGACTTTTCTGCATTGCCAAATCTTTCATACAGCTGTCACAGATAAATAATCGAGTATGCAACCAATCATCAGTGGCATGGAACATTAGGCCGGATGGCTTTTCACACTTGCATATTCCGCAAATAGACATAATTTATCCTCCTGATCAAAGATTTTTTAACTCATGTTAACAAACTGCCCATTTTTTATGATAAAGATGAAATCTAATTACCAACCCTTATTATACTTTTTTTCATTGTCTTAGCAAGCTTCGGATATTCTGTAGTATGCTTGCTCTTTGTGCTACTTAAAATCACCAGTTTGTTAAAAAATGCTTGAAATGCGGCCAAGCTTGTCCGCTTTGAATCAGGCTGCTATGTTTGTAAGAATTGTGGGTATAGCAAAAAGGGCTTTTTGATGTTATGATACAGCCCAATGAGCAAAACAGATTCACAAAAACAGGTATCTCTGTCATTTGATCGAGGGACACTTTTACTTACAGGTCTGACTCGCAAAGAACTGCCCGATGCTTGCGGTTCATGTGTTTGGAGATGGGATACTCGTGTCGGGGCTTGGCGGTGCGATGCAATTTATTACGCTGCAATTTGCAAGGTCTTAGTTGAACGATTTGGGACAAACTTTTCTGATGAAGTTATGAAGCCTGCTGTTGTTTCCTGGCCTAAAGTAGATCTGCCGAAACTAAGGCTGGAACAGACAGAGGCGCTCACAGCATGGAGTCAGGCCGGCTGTTGCGGACAGATAATTATGCCGACGGGGACCGGTAAAACAGAGGTGGCGTTTGCAGCAATGGCCCGGACGAAAACAGCGACGCTGGTGGTTGCGCCGGTTCGGGATTTGATGTACCAGTGGCATCGGCGGATTTTGCGGGCCTTTGATTACGATGCCGGCATCGTCGGCGATGGTCTGTCCAATATAAAGCCAATAACAGTTACAACATATGACAGTGCATATATTCACATGGCAAAAATGGGGGCTGGTTTCGGGCTGTTGATTTTTGATGAGGAGCATCATCTGCCGGGTAAATGCCGCCGTGAGGCTGCTATTCTGAGTACCGCAGCAATGAGACTTGGATTGACGGCTACGCCGCAGCGTTCTGACGGTCTGCATAAGGATTTGGATTGGCTTATTGGGCCGGTGGTTTATGATATGCCATTTAAGCAGGCTGAAGGCTCAACATTAGCCAATTTTGATATTGTGCGTATTCCGGTGGCATTGAATGACAGTGAACAGGCGACATATGACCAGTGCAGCCGTGTGATTCGGCACTTTATAAGCTCGCGTCGTAAGGAACAATCGGGTTATAGTTGGCAGGATTTATGTAAAGAATCGGGCAAAGATCCACAGGCCCGCAATGCGCAGAAAGCTTATTACCTCAAGCAGTCTATCGAAAACCGTGCCGCTGAAAAGCTGCGAGTGCTGGAAGATATTTTCAGGTTACATAAAGGTCAGCAGATTCTTGTTTTTGCAGGCTCGAATATTATGGCGATTGAAGTATCCAGACGTTTTCTTGTGCCGACAATCCTGTCACATACCCGCAAACGCGAACGCCTTGCCGTGCTGGGTGGTTTTGCTAATGGCGAGTTTGAGGTTCTTGTTGCCAATCGTGTTCTGGATGAAGGAGTTGATGTGCCTGAGGCTAAAGTGGCTGTTGTTATTGGCGGACAAGGCTCAACACGCCAGGCTAAACAAAGGCTTGGCCGGGTCTTGAGAAGAACCGGAAGTGCCAGGGCCACTTTATACGAAGTAATCTGTGAGAATACCAAAGAAGTTCAACGCAGCCGAAAGAGACGAAAAAGCGATGCTTACGAGCGAACAATCCATCGTAGAGTTTAAGGCCGGCCGGGCCGTTCCCGACCGCCTGAAACAAAGTACGCATCGGCATTATACCGAATATGCCGAGAAGATGCTCTCTGTCTATAGCAACGGTGCCGGCCAACAGCGGCGCCAGTTGCACCGTCAAGTTGAATCTATTTTCGTAGATGAGCCTGATTGTCCCGTTCGTCGAATTCAAGCATTCTGCAAACTACTGGATGACCAAAGCACTTTCCTGACTGACCCTGATGGTAAAGCTGCAAAACTTCGGTTGCAGGTTTTCACCGAAGCCGGGCGTTTCCACCCGCTTGTTGAACAGCCGGACCAACTTTTTGAACATGATGAAAAAAAGATAAAGCAGGAGCTTTCAAACAAGCTCAGCCAGCCATGGGACCAGATTGAACAGAGTCTGTACTCAGACGTGATAGCTTATCAGCGACTTCAAACATTTGAGGGATATCCCAATGCTTCAGTTTTGTTGTCACGATATAATGTCGCTCAGCTTCAAGCCTGTCTTTACAGGGCTGAGAATATGATAGTATCAGCAACAGATGATTTCAAAACCATACTTCGTTACGCCAAGTTAGCTCACCTATTGCACGACATAGTACGTTCAGGTTCTTCGAAATACCGGATTACGTTTTCCGGGCCGGCTTCAGTTTTGCATGAAACTCGGCGATACGGCGTAAATTTTGCAAGGTTTCTACCGGCATTACTGGCCTGCAAAGGCTGGGAAATGACAGCGTTGGTTAAAACTCCCTGGAACCGGCCTGCAAAACTTGTTATTTCCGACGAAGACAGTTTCACCAGTCATTTGCCTTCACCGGATGAGTTCGACTCAACTCTGGAAGAATCCTTTGCTAAGAAATTCGGCTCGCAGCGTAACGGCTGGCAGTTGATTCGTGAAGGTGAAATACTCCATGACCACCAGAAAACTTTTGTTCCAGATTTTACTTTTCGCCATAAAGAGGGTGCCGAGGTACTTCTGGAAATCGTCGGTTTTTGGACACCGGAATATTTGGCACACCGCCGAGAAACATTGCAGCAATTTCGGCATCACAGAATCCTAATTGCGGTACCGGAAAAATCTCTGCGAGAAGGAGCAAACATTGGCGAAAATGTGCTGGTTTATAAAACAGCATTGAAACTGACGCCTTTAATGGAAATTCTTGAGAGAATCCGAACCGAAAACAAAAACTGTTAAAAATAATCTTCGAGAGTATATTGTCTATGATGGAAAATATTCAAAAGGCATTGACTAAATATTGGGGCTATGATGGTTTCCTGCCGTTGCAGAAGCAGGCTATGGAGTGTATCAGTCGCGGCACCGATTCAATTGTGGTTCTGCCAACCGGTGGCGGTAAATCTCTTTGTTTCCAAGCACCGGCTGTAACTATGCCAGGACTTGCTGTTGTGGTATCGCCACTTATATCTTTGATGAAAGATCAGGTTGACGCATTGACCGAATGCGGTGTTTCAGCAATGCGGATTGACAGTTCCATGTCCGCAAGTGAAAGGGATAGTGTTATTGCCCGGATTAATGAGCAGTCGCTGAAACTGCTGTATCTGTCTCCTGAGCGGCTATTGTCTGACGGCTTCGTCGATTTCCTCAAAAAATCGAAGTTGTCCTTTATCGCTATTGACGAAGCCCACTGCGTCAGTATGTGGGGACATGATTTTCGGCCTGAGTATCGTCAACTGGGTTCATTAAAGCAGATTTTCCCTGACGTTACCATTGCTGCTTACACAGCTACCGCTACTGAACAGGTTCGTAATGACATTGCTCAGCAGTTGCAACTCAAAAACCCTCAAATGCTAATCGGCTCATTCGACAGGCCAAATCTGGTTTATAAAGTTCGGCCAAGAAAAACGATAGCAAAACAGGTCTGCGATGTACTTGACCGGTACAAAGGCGAATCCGGTATTATCTACTGCATCCGACGTAAAGATGTCGATTCCATGTGCGATCAACTGGCCGCTAAAGGTTACAGTGTTGCACCATACCATGCCGGCATGACAGATGAAGACCGAAAGAAGAATCAGGAACAATTCACCAATGAAAAAGTTGACACCATTGTAGCTACAGTTGCTTTTGGTATGGGCATAGACAAGTCGAATGTACGATACGTGATTCACACCGGTATGCCCAAATCTCTTGAACATTATCAACAGGAAAGCGGCAGGGCTGGTCGTGACGGTCTCGAAGCTGAATGCTGCCTGTTTTATTCAGGCGGTGACTACGGCATCTGGAAAAGCTTAATGAGGGACATGCCCGCAGAGGCCCAGAAGATTGCCATGATCAAACTCAGTGGAATATACAGTTATTGCACCGGCGGAGTATGCAGGCACAAAGCGATCCTTCGATATTTTGGTCAGGACCTCAACAAAGATGACTGTGGAGCTTGCGACATGTGCCTGGGCGAGTTGGACTACATAGACGATGCATTAGTAACCGCTCAGAAAATTCTATCGTGCATAGCTCGTCTTGACCAGCGATTTGGCGGCGGTTATACCGCTTTGGTATTGGCCGGCTCAGAAGATAAGCGAATAATAGAAAACAACCATGACAAGCTGAGTACCTATGGCTTACTAAGCGACTACTCAAAACACATCGTACATGACTGGATTGAACAGCTTACAGGACAGGACTACCTCGAAAAAGCCGGTGAATACAATGTGTTGAACATAACAGAAAAAGGATGGAGTGTCTTAAAAGGTGAAGAAACACCTCGGCTGCTAAAACCAGTGGAGAGGAAAGTCAAAACATCCAAGGTCGTTACGGATTCTTGGGGAGGTGTTGATAAGGGATTGTTTGAAGCTCTGCGAAAATTGCGATCAACTATTGCCAGCAAAAAGAAAGTGCCTGCTTATGTAGTTTTTGGCGATGCGGCATTGAGAGATATGGCCAGACGAAGACCATCCACACTTGATGGTTTCCTTGAAGTCAAAGGTGTAGGTGAGGCAAAATGCGAGCAATATGGCGAAGTTGTCCTTGCAGCCATTAAAAATTACTGTCAGGCAAATTCATTGGAGATGGATGTTGGAGTAACTTCAGAAACAACTGCTTTCGAATCACCAACAAGTAAGCCCAAAAAACGTCCGAAGCTGAGCCAAGCAAAACAGCTTGCCTTTGATCTGTTCGAGCAACAGCTTTCCATAGAAGAAGTGGGAAAATCTGTTGAACGGGCAGAATCAACCACAACCCAATACCTGGTTGAGTATATCAAGCGAGAGAAGATCAACAACCCGTGTCCCTGGGTAGATGAGCAGACGTTTGGTCGTATTATTGATGCTGCCGAGCAGGTTGGCAGAGGTCATATGAAGCCCATCTTCGATTTTCTAAACGGCGAAATAGACTACAACCAGATACGAATCAGTATTGCGTGTCTTCGCAACAAATAGTTTATCTCTCAGGTTCTACGCTTCAAATCAGGCTTTTATGTTTGCAAAAACTGCGTTTTTAGCATCCGGGGTGAGGATATTTGAACATATATTCCAGAAACTGTCATTTTCCGGCGGTTTTATTAATATTGTTTGCAAGATTTGCCGATATATTGTATAATTACCAGAAACTGTCATATTTTGACAGTACAGCAATATGATTTGGTGCAGATATGAACAAATTAACTGAAAAAGTCTTTGAGTGTGCCCCTTATGGCGACTTTACAAGCCAGGATGTAGCCACTCTATTTCCCGGCAGCGAGGATCGAAGATATGGCCTTGTCAAACGGGCTATCGCCGGTGGTGAAATCATCCACATTTGCAGAGGATTGTATTGCCTTGCCCCAAAATACCAGAAGAAAAGCGTAAACCTCTATGCCCTGGCTCAGCATGTCTATGGGCCATCATACATCAGCCTGGAATCGGCCCTTAGTTGGCATGGTTGGATTCCTGAAGCCGTATACACGCTAACGAGTGTATCTCTCAGAAAGTCCAAAGAGTTCAACACCTCTTTGGGAGTATTCAGTTACGTTCGTGTTCCCCAAGAGGTTTTTTACACTGGTGTTGAAAGATTGACAGACGAGGATGAGAATATTTTCTTAATGGCAACACCAATTAAAGCTTTAGCAGACTATGTGTATGTTCATAAAAGAGACTGGAGTGGCTTGAAACCAGCCACTGAAAGCTTACGCATCGAGCTAGAAGAATTCGAATCAGTTACTTTGGACGATATCGAATTGTTAATTGATAATTACACAAGTCGACGAGTTCAAAAGTTTATCAAAGGATTGAAAAAGGACTTAAAGCTATGAGCACCAAAATTATTCAGGACAGACTGGATTCATACCAGTGCAAGACCGCCCTTGAAGAGGAACAAGCCCTTCGAGAAATTACGCAGGAAGTTGCTCTTGCTGCACTTGCCAGAACTGATTTTTTCAAGTTTGCCGCATTTCAAGGCGGGACGTGCCTTCGTATTTTCTACGGCATTAACCGCTTTTCAGAAGACTTTGATTTCCTACTCAAAGAACCTGAACAAGATTTTAACCTGGACATTTATCTAAAAAGCCTGTCGGACGAACTGGATGCTTATGGATATAAACTGGAAACAATGGACCGCTCAAAAGCTGATTCGGTTGTAAAGAAAGCTTTTATTAAAGATGATTCTATCGGCAGGATTTTACAGTTAAACCACCTCAGAGCAGACAGGTCAATGCGTAAAATCAGGATCAAGCTGGAAATCGACACCAATCCCCCCGAAGGAAGCGATTATGAAATCAAGTATCTGGACTTTCCATTTGTCAGTTCAGTCACAATCCAGGATTTACCAAGCCTATTCGCCGGCAAAATTCACGCTTTGCTGTGCAGGGAATATACAAAGGGACGCGATTGGTATGATTTTATCTGGTACACAGGACGGGGTGTAGATATCGACTTTCAATTCCTTACTTCCGCCCTCAAGCAACAAGGGCCGTGGCAAGGACAGGAATTGAAAGTCGATAAAGAATGGAGCATCAAAACACTGCATGATAAGATTTGCTCTTTGGACTGGCAGGAGGCCAAGGACGACATCAGGCGATTTGTCAGACAGAATGAATTAGCCTCCCTCGAACTATGGGGTAAAGAGCTGTTTCTTGACCGTTTGGATAAGTACGCTTCAAAAGTAAAATAGAAAACTCCCATTGTATTGCAAGCATATATACAACCTCTATGAGCAACGGATTTAATGTCCGTTGCTCTTTTAAGCCTCATTATTGAGCCAAAAATCGAGGCTTAATTCTGACACTTTACTGCCGTCAACAACCTTCGGATTCAATTATCCGATAACCTTTTCAGTTCAGATTCAAGCCAAATCAATAGCATCGGATTGAACATCCGATGGTCTCTCAAATCCGGTTTTCAGGCTAAAAATGCAGGTCAGTGCTAAGCAACTTTACTGCCGCAATCAGCACAATAGCTGGGATTTCCCAATAACCGTTTGTCACAAACTGGGCAGCTTCGGCCAATACCAAATCTGCTTTTGCCAGGACTGACCAATAGGACCAACAGTGCTATGATTACCGTGATCGCGGTGCCGGTAAGGAAATTTTCCCGAAGCCAGTTTGCTTTTTCAGGGACACCTTTTTCGGATAGCCAGTTGGCGATTAACAGCACATTCCCAGCCAGGAAAATGCCCCCAATAAGCCCAATAATGATGATTTTTCTAATTCCTAAGCTCATAATTCGTCCTTTCAAAAATTATTCTTTTTAGTCCAACTTAGCGCAAATGAATACAGAGCGCAAGGAGTTTTTTGATGATTTTGAAGAAATTTCTAAGAATCACCGTTTTTTAGCAGCTTTTAGCGTTTTCATTAGGGTTAAATCGGCAAAAAACGGTTGACATGTAGTCATATAACGGATATTTTTAGAGTGTTTTATTCTGGCATTATTGTGTGACCAGATATTTCTGGAAAAAGCACACCTCGTACTTAGGAGTTTGAAAATGGTAATAGAAGATCGTTGGCTATCTGTTGAGGAGATTTGTAAGTATCTTGGGGTCAGCAACGATACTGTTTACAAATGGATCGACAAGCACAACATGCCCGCCCATCGAATGGGCCGCCTTTGGAAATTCAAAAAAGATGAAGTTGACGAATGGGTAAAAGCCGGGGGAGCCGATCAATCGAGTCAGGACACAAACAAATGATAACGGAATATCATTCTAAATATTATGCATACGAGTTGTCTCGGCAAGGAGGGCTTGGCGTTGATCGCTTGTCTAGGTCGTTGTTTGATGCTTGTGTAGATTTGAATCCACACCAGATCGAAGCGGCTCTTTTTGCGATGCGTTCACCTCTTTCCAAGGGTGTTGTTCTTGCGGATGAAGTTGGACTAGGCAAAACAATAGAAGCTGGATTGGTTATTTGTCAGAGTTGGGCGGAAAGTAAAAGGAAGATTCTTGTAATTACTCCCGCATCTTTGCGCAAACAATGGGCTTTGGAATTATACGAAAAGTTCCATTTGCCAGCAAAAGTTCTTGATGCTAGGGCTTATAGAGAAGCACAGAAAAATGGGAATCCATCACCGTTTATGGACAGTTCTATTATCATCTGCTCTTTACATTATGCGGCTCGTAAATCAGCAGAATTAAAAGCTATTCCATGGGATTGGGTGGTAATCGATGAAGCCCATAAGCTACGTAATGCCTATCGCCAAAGCAATCGAATCGGGCAAGCATTGCGATGGGCTCTCGAAGACAGAAAAAAAATGCTTCTGACCGCAACCCCTCTACAGAATTCATTATTAGAGCTTTTTGGCCTATCGACTTTAATCGATGAACGGATATTTGGTGATTTGCCTTCGTTTCGCACACAATATACGACTGTTGGTTCTGACATTGAAGATCTTAGGAGCCGATTAAGGTCTTTTTGCAAAAGAACGCTACGCAGTCAGGTACTGGAATACATTAAGTTTACCGAACGAAAACTAATAACCCGTCCCTTCAAACCTACGGAACAGGAGCACAAACTTTATGAAGCGATATCAGCTTTTTTGCAGCGAACAGATAGTTATTCTATCCCTTCCGGCCAAAGACATTTAATAACGTTACTTGTAAGAAAAGTTTTAGCGTCCTCTCCACATGCAGTTGCTGGAACACTTGAGATGATGAAGCATCGGCTCCTCAAGATCAAAGATGACCTAAAGGCAAGCGAAGCACCTATTGAACGTTTTTGGCTTGAAGGTGAAGTTGATGAGGACTTGCTTGATGAATTGCTTGAGGACCAGGAAGACAGTGATATTGAGGATTCTGATGAGGAAGAGACGCAGGATCAATCTCCCAAAATAGACCCACAGAAACTTCAAGAGGAAATTGAAGAGCTTGAGCGATATAGTCAATGGGCAAGAAGTATAGGCGTAGATACGAAAACCCGTTCATTACTTAAAGCCATTGAAATAGGTTTTGTCGAAATGGCAAAAGTTGATGCAGCTCAAAAAGCCGTCATCTTTACAGAATCAAAACGCACTCAACAATACGTCAAAGATTTTCTTGAAAGCAATGGATATGCAGGTAAAGTTGTAACATTCAACGGTTCAAATAGCGATCCTGAATCAACAGCAATTTACCAGCAATGGGTTGAAGACAACAAGGATACTACACGCGTATCTGGTTCCAAAGCGGTAGATATCAGGACAGCTCTAATTGATCATTTCAGGGACAGTGCCAGCATAATGATAGCTACTGAAGCTGGTGCGGAAGGTATAAATCTACAGTTCTGTTCGCTAATAATAAATTTTGATCTGCCATGGAACCCTCAGCGTATTGAGCAACGAATTGGAAGATGTCACCGTTATGGACAGGAACATGATGTTGTAGTTATAAACTTCCTTAATGAAAAAAATGATGCGGACAGGCGAGTTTATGAGTTATTAGAGCAGAAATTTAATCTCTTTACAGGTGTCTTTGGTGCATCGGACGAAGTTCTTGGGACATTAGAGTCTGGTATTGATTTCGAACGTAAGGTTCTTGATATTTATCAGCAGTGCCGAAGTCCGAAAGAGATTCAAAAAGCTTTTGCTGAGCTTCAGGAGGAACTTGAGGGAAAGATTCATACAAAAATGCAAAGTACCCGTAAGGATCTGCTGGAGCATTTTGATGAGGATGTACATTCTCGTTTGAAAGTAAACTTGAGCGGTGCACGACAGTATCTGGACCGCATAGGGAAACTGTTCTGGTCTCTTACCAGGTATATATTACATTCCCATGCTGACTTTAATGACAAAGACCTTTCTTTTCTGCTTCAACAATCACCGGTCACGTCTGTAAAGACAGGTACTTATCATCTTATTTCAAAAAAGAAAGATTCACAGGATATTGCAGGTGAGTTTCTTTACAGGTTGACTCATCCACTTGGCGAGCACGTTATTGATTCCGGGAGGAACTGTGAAACCAAACCGGCCCATATTGCTTTTGATATAACTAACCAACCAACAAAAATATCTCTGATAGAGCAGCTAAAAGGAAAGTCTGGATACCTGATATTGCAACAGCTTAAGGTCGAATCATTCGAAAACGAAGAATATCTTCTTTTCTCGGGTTATGACGATGACGGAAACAACCTTTCTCAGGAGACTTGTGAAAAGCTATTTCTGTGTAAAGGCCGGGTTGCAAAAGAGAATATTTCTTTAGACGGTGCTGAGCAAAGGCTAACAGCCGAGATTGACAGGCATACCAGAGCTACCATCGCCAAATCGCTTGAAGAAAACAGCCTTCATTTCAACGAGGCCCGTGAACAGCTTTTCCGATGGGCTGAAGATATGGAGCTTGCAGTTCAGAAAGAATTAGATGACACAAAGAATCAGATCAAGGCACTTCACCGGCAGGCAAGAGTAGCAACTACTTTGGCCGAGCAGCACGAATTTCAGGAAAAGACAAAAACACTTGAAAGTAAAAAACGCAAGCTGCGTCAGAGGATATTTGACCTTGAAGATGAGATTGCCCAAAAACGAGATGATCTTATTGATGCTCTTGAAAAACGAATGGAGCAGAAAACCAAAACAACGCCGCTGTTTACGATACGGTGGTCAGTGATATAGATAATGGAGTAGATATATGCCGACAACGCAAAAACTAAGAGAGCGTTTAATTAAGAAACTCAAGGAGCTTTTTCAACTTGATCAGCCCGACCTGGACTTTGGGTTTTATCATGTCATGCACGCTAAGGCTGAGCAGGTGGAGACTTTTATCGACAAAGACTTGCTCAAGATCGTTGCAGACGCTTTTGGTCAGGTCGATGATGCTCGTAAAGCACAGCTGCAGGCTGAGTATGAAAAAGCGATAGAACAGGCAAAAAAATATGGTGCTCCTGATCCAGAAGATACCGATGCGGTTAAAGAGGCCAAAGCTGCTCTCAATGCTGCAAAAGATACGGTTAATACTGAAGGTGAAATATATGACCATCTCTATCGTTTCTTTGAACGGTATTATGACGGCGGTGATTTTCTGAGCAAACGCTATTACACCCGTGAAACATCCGGGAAGGCTGCTCCTTTTGCAGTTCCATATAATGGCGAAGAGGTCAAACTTCACTGGGCCAATGCGGATCAGTACTATATTAAGACAGCTGAATACTTTACAAATTTCAGCTTTGATGTAACACAGGCCAATGAAATACAGGCATTATCTCAAGAAGAACGAAAACTTAAGCAGCTTCCTGAAGATACAAGGAGAATACACTTCAAGATCGTTGAAGCATCCGAAGGAGAACATGGAAATGTCAAGGCCTCTGAGGCAACTAAGCGGTTTTTTATTATTCACAAAGATAACCCTGTTGAAATAGATGAAAATGGCGAGCTTATTTGTAATTTCGAGTATCGACCTGACCCGGAAAAGGGAGGCAAGCAGGAAGGTTCGTGGAGGCAGCATCGCAATAACGAAGCAACCATTGAAATATTCAAAGCTGTTGAAAAATTAGAGAATGCAGGTGAATACCTGAGATTACTCTCTGTACCTGCCCCAACGGAAAGCCAAAAGGATCGTCCGCTGCTCGCAAAGTACGTCAATCAGTACACGGCCCGTAATACGATGGATTACTTCATCCATAAGGATTTGGGTGGTTTCTTAAGTCGTGAGCTTGATTTTTACATAAAAAATGAAGTCATGCGGCTGGATGATATTGGAAATGCTGAAGCACCTGCAGTGGAAAGTTATCTGGCTAAAATCAAGGTACTGAGAAATATCGCTGGTAAACTCATTGACTTTTTGGCCCAGCTTGAAGAATTCCAGAAAAAGCTTTGGCTCAAAAAGAAATTTGTCACCGAGACAAATTACTGTATCACGCTTGATAGAATTCCAGAAGAGTTATACGGAGAAATTGCCGCTAATGATGCTCAGAGAGAAGAATGGGTAAAGCTGTTTGCAATTGATGAAATAAAAGCTGGCAAAGGCGATCTTCTGGAAAGCGGAAACGTTGCATACTCAAATCCATTAACAGTGGAATTCTTGAAAGACAACTATTACTTAGTCTTAGATACCAAGTTTTTTAGCGATGATTTTAAGCATAAGTTGATTGAATCTATAGAAAACTTTGATGAAAAATGCGATGGACTCCTGATTCATTCCGAAAATTATCAGGCACTAAATATGTTACGAAGTAGATATAACAAATTACTTACATGTATCTATATTGATCCGCCTTACAATACAGGCCCAACTGAAATCATTTACAAAAATGAGTATAAAGATTCTTCATGGCTTTCGTTAATGAATGATAGAATAGCGATGTCTTTGGATTTAATTCAACCTCATGCGTGCTATGCTATTGCTATAGATGATTTTGAAATGCCTCATTTATGTGAAATAGTTGATCAACTATTTACAGGATTTGACCGCCACATGGTAGTTGTAAACCACCACCCACAAGGGGGAATGAGCAACAATATCTCAAGAACTCACGAGTATATGCTTATGATGGTCCCTGCAGGTTTAGACATTTTAAGAGGAAAAGCTAAATCTGGTGAGACAGAACATAGAAGTTTTATGTTGAGTGGGCCCGGAGATAACAAATCGCGTTCCGGAAGGCCAAATAGTTTCTATGCGATTCTTATTGATGAAGAAAAGAATGAAATTGTAGGAATAGAACCTCCGCCTGCAGCTAATGAAGAATATCCCAAAGACAAAACACCAGAAGGCTATTTACGTCGTTATCCAATTAGTCCGTCTGGGGAAGAAAAAGTATGGTGCAGATCATATGATTCCGCTGTAACTGGACTTAGCAAGAAAGAGATCATTATCACTGACAGCGGAACTATAAAGTTGGTTGTAGATACTACGGATAAACGTCATAGCTTGATGAGCAATTGGACTGACAGTAGATTTAATGCAGGACCACATGGGACAGCATTGGTAGCTAATATGATGGGGCACAGAGAAGCATTTTCATATCCGAAATCGATCCATACTGTAACCGATGCAATTGAGTCTATGACATACCCATATGAGTCTTCAATCGTTTTAGACTTTTTTGCTGGTTCTGCGACTACAGGACAAGCAGTTATCGATCTCAATAGAAATAATGAAAATGAAAGAAAATTTGTTCTGGTAGAAATGGGTGACTATTTTGACAGTGTTACTAAACCTCGAATTCAGAAAAGTATTTATTCAGAAAGCTGGGCAGATGGTAAGCCCACAGCAAGAAAGACGGGCATTTCTCATTGTTTCAAATATATCCGTCTTGAAAGCTATGAAGATTCACTGAATAACCTTGTGTTTGATGATAATCCCACCAGAGACAAAGTAATCGCTGAAAACTCTTCACTGCGTGAAGATTATATGCTTGGATATTTGCTGAATACCGAGACGAGAGGCAGCCAGTCTTTGCTCAATATTGATGCTTTTGCTGATCCGTGCAGTTATCAGCTTACGGTGAAAAGGCCCGGGACGGATGAATATGAAGTTCGAAATGTTGATCTGCTGGAGACATTCAATTACCTGATTGGTTTGCGGGTAGAGCATATCGCAGCACCGCAGACCTTTGGTGCCAAGTTCAAACGCGAACCTGATCCGGAACTGCCGGAAGACCAGAATACACGGCTGATCCTGGACGGAAAATTGAAACAGGATGAAAAAGGCCCATGGTGGTTTCGCAAGGTAGAAGGCTGGATTCCGGCTGATTCGAATAACCCCAATAACGGCCAAAAGGAAAAGATTCTGATTGTATGGCGAAAGCTGACCGACGATCTGGAAAAGGATAATCTGATGCTGGATGAATGGTTCCAGAAGAACCGCATTAGTACACGGGATTTTGAATTTGACACGATCTATGTCAACGGCAGCAACAATCTGCCAAACCTGAAGCTGGAAGGCGATAACTGGAAAGTCCGCCTTATCGAAGAGGACTTCATGAAAAACATGTGGGATGTAGATAATATTTAAGGATGTTAAAATGCAAATTCTCGGTATACGAACATCATCGAAAGCAATTCGCTACGCCATTCTGGAATGGGATAAACAAAAAGTTACCTTTCTAAATTCTGGTACTGAAAACAAGCTTGATTATCCCGCTAGTATCCAAACGGTGGAACAAAAACTTAATTGGCTGTATCAGGAGATTGAACGGGTATTACGCCAATATAATAGTATTGAACACATTGTTGTTAAGACAAATGAATATGTTAGAGAAAAAGCCGCAACCAGACAATCGACATATATGGATGGTGTTATTATGCTGATTGCTGCCCAGAGAGGTAAAAAGCTATCTACCAAATTGTATGCCAATATTCAGAAGGGGCTTGGTTCGAAAAAAATCCAGGCTTTTGCCGAACAAGTTGCGAGTAGGTCTGCGAAGTATTGGAATACGCAGATGGCCGATGCTGTAGTAGCAGCTTGGTCAGGGGGGAATGATTGAATATGCCACAGCCATTACAGCTTAAAAGTGGACAACAGGTTTATAAGCATAAACTCCGTAATCGAATTGGCGGTGGAGACTTTGGTGATGTTTGGCTGTCTCATGATAAAAGTATCAACCGAGATGTTGCCGTAAAAATATTGGATGCCTCTCAAGTTTCTGTCGATGAGAGATTACTTGAAGCCCAAATTGGAAACCACTTAGATCATCAAAACTTGGTCAAAGTTCATTATGCTGACGTGACACAATACAATGGCAAAAATATTGTTATTATTGCAATGGACTACCACAAAAATGGCTCAGTTCTTAGTAAATTAAATGCTGGGAATTTTATGTCAATTCCAGAAGCTCTTAGATATATAACTGATGTTTTAAGGGGTTTAGAGTATTTGCATGAAAATAATTTTTATCATGGTGACATTAAACCACAAAATATATTAATAGGAAATAGCAATGAAGGAGTTTTGACAGACTATGGTATTACCTGTCAATCCTCCAACCTGCAACCCGTGAAGCCGCGAAGTGCTTATAAATTGCATATTGCTCCAGAAATATTGAGTAGTAATCAAATAGACACCAAAACAGATATTTATCAGATAGGCTTAACGTTATTTCGTCTTCTAAATGGCATCGGTACTACCCGCGACAAATTTAATCGTCTTGGAGAATCAGACTATTATCAACTTGTCCAAAACGGAAAACTAATCCATTCGAGTGATTACCAACCATTTATTCCTACAAACCTCAAAGCAGTGATCAACAAAGCGATAAATGCCATTCCATCAAAGAGATATCAGTCTAGTTTGGAAATGCGGCGTGCTTTGGAGCGGCTGAACTATCCCGGCTATTGGACTTGTGATGCATGTGGCAATTTGCAAGGTAAAAATGATAAATATGAATTTAGGTATGAAGAAAAACCTCTTGGCGATAACAGGTTCAATTTTATAGCGTTTAAAAAAAGTAAATCTACTGGCAGGGAAACCAGGATTTCGAACTACTGCTGTAAAAAAGCAACAAATAAACAAGTGTCAGTAATGAAGATGCGTTTTCTTCGATATGTGGTTATAGGTAAATAAAAAATATACCAGGGAATAATGAATAATGGCAAAACGGTCACGAGGCCCAAAATCTCATAAATTTCGCAATAAGCTGCTGTTGAACCAGTGGCTTATCAGTCTGTTCGGCATTGATCCTTTACAGGAACATAAACTTCGAGGAATGGTTGTTAGGCCATTTCATATTCTTGCAGATCCTATCAATGATCCAAGGATGGAAGGCTTCGATCATGATAATTTGCACAACTTTTATCACAACCTGGTCAATAGCAATATCTTCTGGAATCAAAACTGCAAGCTGAGCAAAGAGCAGATACTTGTCTATGAAGAAAACATTGTCCGTCACACACTCACGATCAATGACAAACGGCACCGTCCGATTGTCTGGAAATATTATCAGTGGCTAACGCTTCTGTTCTGTGAAATATATTTTGACAGATATTTCAACGACCAAGAGGCTCTTCTTAATGATCTGAACGAATTTGTTGAAAGCTTCAACCGTCACTGGGTTGATTATGCAGATGTGCCGCTTTATGAAAAAGATGACTTAAATAAGCTTTGTATGCAGAATGCTACGGGCAGCGGAAAAACGCTGTTGATGCATATCAATCTGATGCAATTCAGACATTATGCGGTGATTACCGGTAGAGACAAGGAACTGTCTCGTGTCATTTTGCTTACACCTAATGAACGATTAAGCCAGCAACATCTGACAGAATTCCATGAAAGTGATGTCGATGCAGCTGATTTTGCCAGTGAAGGATTTAACCTGTTTACGCAGGCAAGGCATCTTGATCGAGTTGACATTCTTGAAATCACTAAACTGGCTGACCAGGAAGGTCCTAACACCATTGCTACCAGAAGTCTGGGTGATCAGAATTTACTTTTAGTAGACGAAGGCCACAGAGGTATGAGTGGCAAGGAAGAGGGTGTATGGTTTACTCGTCGAGCAGCTCTTTGCGAGAAAGGATTTACCTTCGAGTATTCAGCGACATTTGAACAGGCTATCGCCGCTGCTAAGAACGATGCATTCGAAAACAGCTATGCAAAGACAGTAATCTTTGACTATTCTTACCGTTGGTTCTATGAAGATGGCTTTGGCAAGGATTATCAGATTTTAAATTTGCCTAAATCATACGATGAAACAAAAGCGGCATATATGACTGCTTGTTTGTTAAAGTTTTATCAACAGCTAAGAATTTATCAGGACAAGGTTATTGAGTTCGATGATTTTAACCTTGAAAAACCGCTATGGGTTTTTGTGGGAAGTACAGTTTCGAAAGCAAAGGGCGGAACAAAAGAAGAAAAGGCTGTTGCTGCAGATGTGGCACAGATCATTCAATTTATTGCGGATTTTCTTGACGATCAAATCTCTTCGAAAAGACGGATTCAAGAAATTCTAATAGGCAGAGGTCAGGATACAGGTTTGCTCGACAAAGACGGTAACGACATTTTTGCCGGTGCATTCTGCTATCTGGCTAAAGCCATGAATGCAGGTGACTCAGTCGAAGATATTTATAAAGACATTTTGAAGCGGGTATTTAATAATCACGCTGGCGGTCATTTGGAACTGGCCAGGATCAAGGGTGATTCTGGTGAGGTTGCACTCAAGAGTGGGGCAGCAGAAGAGCCTTTTGGACTTATTAACGTCGGCGATGCTAAGGGGCTTTGTGATCATGTTGAGGAAGTTGCCAATCACCATGACACAAAACTGGAAGTTGTGGACAGCGATTTTACCGAAGCAATGTTTGCTTCAGTGAAGGACTCTGCTTCACCCGTGAACTTGCTTATTGGTTCAAAGAAATTTGTTGAAGGATGGGACTGCTGGCGTGTAAGCACGATGGGTTTAATGCATGTTGGACGCAGCGAAGGATCACAGATTATCCAGCTATTTGGCCGTGGTGTGCGTCTGAAGGGTTATCAATGGAGCCTCAAGCGTAGTGGACATTCCTTTGCTCCACAGCGTCCTCTGTTTATTGAGGAACTTGAGACATTGAACGTATTCGGCATTGAGGCGGACTTTATGGAGAAATTCCGTGAGTTCTTAAAAGAAGAAGGCTTGCCGGGTAATGAACGAAGGCGAATTATTACAATTCCACTGAATGTTACTTACGACTTTGGCAAAAAACTTAAAATTCTGCGGCCCAAACGGAAAGCTTCCGACGGGAAGGAATATGATTTCAAAAAAGATGCTCCTGTGCCGTCAGTTGGTGATATTCCTGAATACCTAACACATAATACAGTGGTTGCTGATTGGTATCCACGTATTCAGTCAGTACAGTCTCGTGGAGTTGGCTTGGCAACTCAGAAAGACCGTGTTCAGCTCAGAGAGAAGCATTTGGCACTGCTTGATTATGATGCATTGTTCTTTGAACTGGAACGCTTCAAGCGGGAACGAAGCTGGTATAATTTTAATATATCCAAGGATGGTATACGGCAACTGTTGGCCGATCCTTCCTGGTACACACTTCATATGCCTGAGATAAGATTGGACCCAAGCGGCTTCGATGGAGTAATGCTACTGCAGCAAGTGGCGGCTGAACTGTTGAAACGCTACTGTGACCATTACTACAACTATCGTAAGCGTGAATATATTGAACCAAGACTGGAATTACGAGAACTGACTCCCGATGATGATAATTTGCCCTCTGATGATCAATATCAGCTCATAGTTGATGGTGATGAGGAGCAGGTCATCCAGGCAATTCAGCAGATTAAAAAGGATATTGAGGAACGCAAAGATGACCTTCTACGCATTGGTGATTTATGTGCGTGTAACTTTGGGAAGCATCTATATCAGCCGCTGTTCCACGTAAGACGTGGTGGAAAGATCACTATTTTGCCAGTCGCTTTAAATGAGAGCGAATATCAGTTTGTAGAAGATTTAAAAAATTGGTGTGATGACAACAATAAGCAGCTGAAGAAAGACAGAGCCGAATTATTCCTACTCAGAAATATGAGCCGAGGCAAAGGCGTTGGCTTCTTTGAGGCTGGAAACTTTCATCCGGATTTCATCCTTTGGTTGCTGGTTGATGGCAAACAACATGTAACATTTATCGAGCCCCATGGTTTGATACATGAAGGTCCGGCAAGTGAGAAGGTATTATTCTATGAACATATCAAGGATGTGGAAAAGCGGCTGGGTGACAAAGATGTTATTTTAAACAGCTTTATCCTTTCGTGGACACGCCATCCTCAACTTAGCTGGGGACTTTCACGTGAGGAGATGGAAAAAATGCATGTGCTCTTCATGAATGAAGATCAAGACGGTTATATTGACAAGCTTTTTGATGCTTTGATGGAGGCTGCTGTATAGTTGTTTAATATATTACATTAAGAAAGGAGTGGCAAATGCCAAGGCTTGAACATTTACGTCAACAATTAGGGGAAATACTACAGGAAGACCGTGGGTGTTATTGGTTATGCTACCAGATACTCCGAAGGCTTGGGGAAAGAAGCCCTGATGTATTGTAAGATTTAGAAGATCAATATGGCCACAGTTCATAAAATCTCGGATACAAACAGCATGACGACAATGGATGTTGTCTTTATTCATGGTCTTAATGGCGATCTACTCAAAACATGGACTGATGATGAAGATTGTTTCTGGCCAGACTGGTTACTCGAAGATTTTCCAGAAGCAAATATATGGGCCATAGGTTACGATGCATCACCTACAAAATGGAAAAAGGAGACTCTTTCTTTTTTCAAAAGATCACAGAGCATTAGCGAGCATCTCAGAACAGAAGGGATTGGTAGTAGGCCTGTCAGCTTCATATGCCATAGTCTTGGTGGACTTATTGTTAAGCAGATCCTAAGAAGCTCAATTATAGATGCCCATTTAGGGCAATGTCAGATTTATGATAACACACGGGGAGTTGTTTTTTTAGCTACGCCACATCGTGGTTCTGCATTGGCAAATTTGTTCTCAAAAGTTCATTTACTAAGAACCACCAAATTAGTTGAATATTTAAAGTGCAATGAAGATTCTATTGAAGATCTGTATTATTTCTATCGTAAGTCATTAATTCCTACGCTTAGCTTTCACGAGACAGAGCGTACACCTTTGTTTAAAGCTCTTGCTTTTTGTCAAAATATCCCATTAACAAACGAACTTTTATGCCCTATTGTGGTGCCTGAAAAATCCGCAGATTGCGGCATTGGTGGCGAACCAAGTCCTATAGAGAAAAATCATTACGATATATGTAAGTTTAACAACAAAGATAATTCTCATTACAAAATGTTGTTGAATTTTTTACGGGATAACATCTGCAAGGAAGACCTTCTATCTGTACGAGATATACCTGAAAATATCTCTGGGGTGAGCAAGATAGATACCATTAGAATTGAGATGTCATCTTCGATAGCTAATGGGGATTGGGAAAAAACCAAACAGTTAATTCATGAGTGTGAAGAAATATTAGATAATAACATGCAATTGCCAAATAGAGCAGAGACGTATTTATTCTTAGCAGATTCAGAAAAAAGTCGAGTTGATGAATCAAGCAGAATAGACTCAGAAGAAAAAGATTACAGCATTGTAAATAATTTAATAAATAAGGCCAAGCGAGCAAATGAATAGTTACAAAAAAAATCTATTAAACAAAAAGATTGAAAAATTGGAAGAAAGCATAAGCTCAGGTGCCAAAATTAAGCTCGAGGCTACAGAGAAAGCCATCTCTGCACTCATAGAAAAGAACGAGCTTGAAGAAGCTGAGAAGAAGATTGCTTCAATTAAGTTGTCAGAAAGCTGGTGCCATAAAGCTGTAACCGTTTATGTTCTTAGAAAAAAACATGAGTTAGCAAAAAAAGTTATCAAGTGGGCAAAAGAAACCTCCAATAAACTTTATGTTTGGCGGCTTTGTATATATGAGTATGCCAAGACCCGGTGGCAAAACATATGGGGACATGGCCCAGAAGGCATTATTGTTTTGCCAGGCATCGTTACTCAGAAAGAGAAAGATGAAATTTATGACATCCTTGATGTCATCCAGCCAGTTCTGCTTCATATAGAAGGAGACCAATGCATTTCAAATGAGCTTGAGGCTAAAATATTATTTGTAGCGATTAATTCATTT
>JBHPGW010000024.1:0-39212 GCA_042569785.1 Planctomycetota bacterium
GCACAAGCAAGCGCCTGATATTTAACTTTTGCCTTGCGTAGTGGATACTGAAACATCCTGATTTTATATTATGTGCTGAATGTGAATGAGATTTGAATAACATAGGAGTATTGAGTATGGCTACACGAAAAAGCCAGAAAGTTGAACCTCCGAAAGTCATCGGGGCTATATCCGAATTTGCCGGTACTTTGGTTGGAACCGCAGTGGTTATGGGTAAGCATATTGTTAAAACATCAGCTCAGGCGGGTGAGGAGCCTTCGAGCAAGCCGAGAAAAAAAGCTGTGCCAGCTCCGACTAAGAAAAAGAAAAAAACAGCCGTTAAGACAAAGGCAAAGAGTCAAAAAGTAAAGAAGAAAGCAGTAAAGAAAAAAAGTACAGGTCCTCGCCGCAAGAGTATGGGACCCAGTAAGGAACCTGTAAGATCTCCGGCGAAAAAAAAGAAACGCAAGGCTAAGATATCTTAATAAAGGAGTTTAAGATTAATGTGCTGTGACAATGAAGAGCTTTCGGGAGTTATGATAAGTATGTCCAGGGGTGCCGGGACTTGTGTAGGGACTGTAACTGCTGCCGGCAAAAAAGTTTCCGGTATTTTCACCGGCGGGTTTTCCGCCGTAGGGAATCTTCTCACTCGTCCTGTTGAACCGCTGGAAGAGATAGAGCAAAAAAGTTCGGCCAAATCTCTAATTAGTTCATTGGAATCGGATCTTGCCGCAGCAAGGGGCCAACTGAAAGAGACACAGAGCAAAGCGGAGCAAACACAATCTCAGATTGCAACCCAGCTTAGCGAGTTGCAGTCGGAAAAAGAGGCACTGCTTGCTGAGGTGGAGCAGGCACGCAGCCAGGCCAATGAGGTAGCTCTACAGGTTAGTGAGGCGAAAACACAGGCGGCTGTATTGGAAATACTGGAAACCAATCTTGCAACTGCTGAGCAGCGTAACTTAGAAAAACCTCAGCCGTCATTCGAGATGAACCTTGCTCAAACAGGGCATGAAGCCAAGTTGCCTCAACCGGTCGAAGAACTCGTAGTAGGAGCAGGTAAAGAAAAAAGCGGGTCTTCAACAGCAACTGCCGTAGCAGACACTGCCGAGCAGGTAGGCTTAAAGACCAAAGAGCAACCGCCTGAGGCTATAACTAAGGCCCGAATGCCAAACTCTAACGCTGTGGCGGTCGAGCAGGTTCAGGCAGCTGTTTTTGGTAAAGCAACCGATAAGATACTTTTGGCTAAGGCGGTTTCTGATATTGCCAGTGGTGACCTTGCTGTGCGGATGGATGCTGTAAAAGCAATGGCCAACATTCATCACGAGTTATCGGTCAAATCCATTGTTGCCCAGGCGGGCTCCGATACCTCGGCACAAGTAAGGCAAGAGTGTATCAAGGCGCTGACATCTCTGAAGATGACCGAGGGACTGCCAGCAATTGAAAAGGCTCTAACCGACCAGGCAGGTTCGGTCAGATTGGCGGCTGTTTGGGGCTTATATAGCTTATCTGGGTCAGAAAGCACCATTCCACTTTTGGATATGCTTTCCGATGAAGATAAAGAAGTCCGGCGAAGAACGGTTACATGTATTGGTTGGCTTGGTCAGAAAGTATTTGCCAGTCGGTTAATACCGCTTCTGAATGACAGCATTATTTCGGTTCGCAGAGCGGCAGTTGAGGCAATGGGCAATCTTGGCAATGAGCAAGTGGTACTGTCCTTGATTGAACAACTCGAAAGCTCCGATATGGCAATGAAAAAGATTATTCTTAGTACCATAGAAAAAATAACAGGGAAAAAAATGGTGGAATCGTCCCCCAAAAATGATGTGGATATGGATCGTCTGATTGCGAGATGGCGTGAGTGGTGGAAAGAAAAGCTTGCGGAATGACAGGTTGGTGTAATTATTTGCGCTTCGATTCTTGTTGATAATAAATTAAAATAAATTAAGGAGATTGATTGATGGCAAAAACTCAGAAAAAAAATAAAACGGCAAAGAAAAGGACAAAAGTAGTGGCAAAGCAAAAAAAAACAACTGTAGGCAAGACGAAAAACACTAAGCCTCTTTCGGAATCGAACGCAGATATAATGGCCGCTACTCCAGTTGTCGAATTGCAAGCCGATGCTGTCGGCATCGGGGAAAGTACGCCCCCAATAGAGTATTTTGCAGATGTTTCCCAGGAAAGGGCCAGTATCATCTCCATTGTCAGAGGGCTTGAAGAACAGGTTGAAACGGCATTTAAGCTAAAAGAGGTTCTGGAAGTTGAACTTGACGCAACTCAAAACAAACTGTCTGAAGCATTGGATGCCCGTGCGCAGTTAGAGGCACAGGCTGAATCGCTCGGTGCACAGGCTGATCTGACCGAGCAGTTACGTGAAGACATATCCTTTGCCGAAGAAGAACGGAATAAATTTGCCAACACGCTTGCAGAAACTCAGCCTCAGCTTGAGGAAATGACTGCCGAGCGGGATTCGCTTACTGAGCAGGCTGCCTCAACCGAAACGCACATCAAGGATCTCGAAAGCGAAAAGATGGCACTTGAGGCCAGGGTAATGAATCTAAAAGACAAAATTACCGATGCGGACCGCTTGCGAAAGGAACTTGCCGAGATAACCCAAGCACATCAACTCTTGCGTGAAAAATCCCATAACCTTACAAGGCAACTGGAAGCTTCGCAAACTGCCAAAGATGCCCTTGAAAAGGAGTTGGACGGAACCCATCAGAACGCCCGAACCCTGCAAGCTGAAGTCGAAGAACTTCGAGAGAAAATGGGCAATACCGATAATCGAACAACGGATATGCGTATTCAACTCGAGGACCAACAGGCTTCCAATCGAGAACTGATGGAGGCTAATACACGTCTCGAAGGCGAGTTGAAGATGTTGAATATTAACTATGAAGCTGCTAAGAATGAACTCGACGCCTTCAAAAATGCTCTTCGTGATATTCGTAGTGAAGCGACTCAAACCAGCGGACGTGTACGCCAGAGATATTTTAAGCCAGCCCCAGCTAAGGATCGAGTTGTGACTATATAACTAATTGAAAAACACTGGTTTAGGCGTCCACAACTTTTCTATAACACCTGTGTGCATCTTCAAGAGCGGTTATTATAGCCCTTTTTGTCGCGCCGAAAAATCTGTTATCGAGTTGTTCTATAGCTTCTTCAATTCCCGCTCCAATTTTATTTCCTAAACAAGCTGCGTACAGTATTTCCTTTTCCACAAACGGCAACAATGTACAATAAATATCCACGATTTTTGAATCGGCTGGCTCTATTTCAAACTCTACAGCGATACAACTTGAAGAATTTTTTCCAGTGATATTTTGCGGTAACCTTCCAAAGCCGGCGATTACTATTGTATCCGGCCTTAACCTGGATTTTGCTTCGTTGGCTTCTGTTTTCTCAGTCATTATTGCCTTTCCAATTAAAAAGAGCGTTGAGTTCAGCTACTCCATCAGCACCCACGGCAATGGGTTTTATCTGGACGTGCTTTCCCAACGTTCTTATAATCAGAAGGTGTAAGCCGCAACAACTATCCAGATAAATTCGTGAACCATAAAGGCTCACATTGCCGTTTTGCTGATGGAAGCTGCTTTTAGTTATTCAGTCTTTAGCAAATAATTGCTATCATATTTCCAATCTTTTTAGAGCAATTTAATTTTTCGTGTTCGCTTTATGCCTGTTGCGGCTTCGGCTGTCGGCATCAGAAATACTCACCCTACAATAAGTAGAGTTGCGTTTTCTTCCTTGCCAGCCTTGTCCTCACGACGGCCTAAATGCGAACAGAAAATATTAAAATGCTCTATTGCGAAGGAGGGATGGTTACCAAAGTGACAAATAGAATGGGAATATTATACAACACCTTAATATGTAGCACTGGATAGCAAGTTAAAAACAGATGAATAAAACAAGCTTAAAGCAAGCTACTTTCCAAAGTTAAGTCGCAATGAAATACAGCCGAATACAGGAAAAGAAACAGATGTACGCGATTTTTTTATTGAGTACGACCGAAGTGATACTAAAAAATTAAAGATAAGGAATACAAGATGTCTGCACAACGAAAACACAAACAGGAATCTGTTCAAGTCGTTAGATCTATATCCAAATTTGCAGGTACCTTAGCTGGAACAACAGTTGGCATTGGTAAGAAAACTCTCGGAATCAAAGCTTTTGTTGAGGTCAAAGCTCTGGCCGCTGCGCTGGAATCTGAACTTGACGCAGCTAACCATGAACGGGCTACATTGGAATCGGAGCTTGCTATAGTGAACCGTAAGCTGGATAAAACACGAGAAAAGACTAAGAAAACGCAATCGCAACTCAACGCCTTTCAGGCAAAAAGTGAATCTCTGAATTCCGCCCTAAAGCGAGCTATGAATAAGACCAGGGGGGCAAAAATCAAAGCAACCAAAATGAGCGTGCGTGTTGATGCTCTGGAAACCGAACTTGCTGCAACCAATAGTAAGTTGGTTTTGACGCAGAAAAAGGCCGAGAAAGCCAAATCGCAACTTTCATCGCAATTTGAAGCTTTGCAGACAAAGAATGAGTCTTTAAGCTCTACCTTGAAACAGGCTCGCAATAAGACCAGAGGGGCAAAAATAAAGGCAAGTAGAATAAGTGGATGTGCTGATACTCTAAAGGTTGAGCTTGCCAATGCCAACAGTAAATTGGCTGAGTCACGGGAAAAGACCAGAAACGCACAATCTCAACTCAAAACTATGCAGGCAGAGATTGATTCGTTAAAATCTACACTGAAACAGGCTCACAATAAGACAAGGGGTGCAAAGGCCAAGGCAAACAGGGCCAGTGGGTGTGTTGCTGCTTTGGAAGCTGAGTTTGGCAAAAAGGTTGCCAGGTTAGAATCCAAGCTTGCCGCAACTCAAAGCAAGGTAGACAAAGCAAACGGCTTGGTAGAGGAGTCTCAGTCCCAGCTTGCATCACAACTCCAAGCCTTACAGGCAGAAAAAGATTCTCTCAGTTCTGACTTAGAACAGGCGATTTCTGGGGCCAATGAATTGAAAGCACGAGAAGGTGAACTTGGTGAGCATGTGGCTGTGTTGGAAACCGAGCTTGCCACAGCCAAAAGCAAGCTAGCAGAGACTCAGGAAAAGGTCGAGAAAACCCAGTCTCAGCTTTTGTCACAACTTGCGGTTTTGCAGGAAGGAAACAAATCTGCTAACGTGGGTGAAAAAATCGATGCAGTTAAAGCCGAGGTAGACCAACTCGCCCAACAAGTCGACGATAGCTGTTCGCAAACCCAGCCTGGTACTATTGAAACAACGAAGCAACAAAATGAAGAACAAGCAGAATTGTCATGACATGTGGCAAAAACAAATCGGACAAATAAAGGAGTGTAATAACACTTGCCATGTCTGGATATGTCCAGCGGGGCTTTTTTAGCCTGGTTGGTCAAGTGGCTCTTTTGGCACTGGCGGGAAATGCTGAGGTTCTCTCCATACGCAGATATTGGAAGTTATTTGTTCATCCATGGCAATGTTGCTACCCTCGCATTCAATTACATAGATTGGGTATCTCTTGGTGAGTTGTCAACAAAGTTAAGTTGCGGAGCAGGAAGGATGCGAGATGATACTGAACAAATAAGGCCTAAAAACGGAGGGAGTAGGGGGTGAGATAGGAAAGATAGGTAGGCAAGTGCCCACGTTAACTGAAGGGAAGAAATAATTGTCGCTGAAGGGAAATTATAGTTGACGCTGGACAGCACTTTTAGGTAGTAATGTCGGGGAAGGAATTAAAGAAGCTGTAACTCAATTAAACAAACGAGGCTCAAAATTCGATGCTCAACTGGCTCTCTTTTGGATGCTCATCACCACTGCTCTTGAAGATGCCCACAGATGGTATAAGAAGTATTTGAAAAAAATGGCAGATTAGGATACCGAGTAGCGTTACTTCTGAAATAAGTTACAGAGAGCGGAAATCACTATGGCGCGAAGCAGTTTGTGCAAAATGTGTAAATTGTTGCAAGATTCTGCCGCAAATTGCTTAATGTTGTGGGCATTTTTCGCAAAATCCAAAAAAAACTTACAGAAAAAAGTTTTTTTTTGTTGAATTCGTGCAATCTTTCGGCTAAACTTAGTGTTTTCGGTTTAATAGCTGAAACGAGAATGAAAAATTAGCTCAGTGGACGATGCTGCGCTATCCATTGATGTATGAGTTGCCTCATATATTAGACGTGGATAGAGTACCAGCAATGGACTGCGGAAATTTTTGATATCCCTCCAGTTCAGTTAAATTTTATTGTGCAAATTTAACCCAGCTGGTTATCCCAATGGATAGCTATCTGTTTTTTTTTATTCCCGAATACTAACTTGGCGATTGTTGGGTAAAAACTTTAATAATTCTGAGTTTTTTGCAGAAACTAAAATAAAAACGCCAAAGTTTCGGCAAAACGAATTTGGGCAAGATGTTTAAGTATAGGAAGGCTATGCAAGATATTGCTGCAGCCGACGGGGACGGAGTGCGTCTGGTTAGTTTGAAACATTCTGTTTTTTTGCCGGATTTTTGCAACTTTATTTTCGAATAAACCACATAAAACGATTGATTTTTGGCAAAAGTAGAACAGATCAGGATTAAAGATTGGGACAACGCAAATCAAACAGGAGGTCTTTACTGTATGGCAGATGAGCGGCAATGGCAGTTCTTAAGAATGCCTGCAGAATACAGAAATTATTAAAAAAACAGTAGCTCAGTGATTATCGCTGCGCTATTCATTGATATATGATGATGATTCAGTTCTGCGTTTTACAGCACAATTGGACGAAGCCTTATATATCAGGCGTGGATAGAATACCAGCAAGGACTGCTGGAGTTTTTAATACTCCCCGGGGTGGGGCAGGAATAGGTTAGAAAGATAAACCTGGCTGGTTATCCAAATGGATAGCTGACTGGGTTTTTTTATTATAACAATTTGCAAAGAAAGGATTTAGAGATGGCAATAGTTGGATTGGTGATACTGGGCATACTTTTAGGAGCAGCAGGAATGCAGTTTCTTCGTTCAAGTAAGCCAGAACTGGTGGAAAAGGCCGAGAATAGTATAAAGCGGCTTTGGGACTCAATGCCTTTTACGAAATCGGATGACAAAAAAAGGTAAAAAACGTTCATATTGGCAAAGAAACGAAAGGACATATCATGCTTAAGATCTTAGGGATCCTATTAGGTGGCGTATTCGTCGGTGCTGTAAGTATAGAAGTTGTTCGCAGGAAATGCCCGGATACATTGGATAATCTGTACAAAAAGACCAACGAAGTAGCCTCTGAGATAAAAGATGCTTTCAAAAATGGTTACGAAAAAACCAGTCAAGCAAAGGCAACCGCCGCTTAAAGGGTAGCCGGTCTGTAATGTTTGAAAAACCAGCCTGTAGCTTACTGGTAGTCATTAATATTGTGGAAATTGTTTAAAGCAAAAATTCAGCCCGGAGAAGGAAGGTGCCGATAATGGATAATCATAAATCAGAGTTTTTGGAAACCGTGGATGCCGTATCTGAATTTGCTGGTAGCCTGGCGGGAAAGGTAGTAGTTTACAGCAGGGGAATTACTGATCACCTCAAAGATATGATGGCAGCAAAGCTGGAACCCAAACCAGAACCATCCACGAAGGCAACCAAATCCACAAAGAGCCCTGCAAAAGCGAAACTTGCTGAGATAGAAGAGGAAAAGCCGGCAGCCAAACAGCCTGAATTAAAAGAAGATACCGAGAAACCGAAGCCTTCGAGCGATTCGCAAGGCTGCCCAAAGCCCAAAGCTGATAAAAAAACAAGCATTACAGCTAAATCGCAGAAACGTCAGCCTGCGGTTACCAGAAAAACGAAATCAAATGTTACGCCCAGTGGGTCGACTGGCAAAAGCTGATTATTAAAGGTGGCAAGGCAATGGAGAACGAAGAAAAATTTTTAGAGTTTGTTGGGACTGCATCCGAACGTGCAGGTACCTTTGCCGGCAAGGTAGCAGGTATTGGCGATAAAATCGCAGGACTTGCCGCCGGAAGTGTCTCGGCGGGAAAAGAGATGCTTGGCTTAGCGGACGAAAAGGTCAAACACACACCCGAAAAGAAGTCAGGCATTACTAAAACTTCTACACTTAAATCTGACTTAACAGCAACCCGACGAAAGTTGGCTAACGCGGAGAAAACACAATCAAAACTTGAGTCGCAAATGAAGGAACTAAAAACAGAGAATCACTCGTTAGTATCTCAACAGGATCAGATGCGAAGTGAGTTGAGTGAAACGAAATCCCGTGAAGGTGCAGTCAGGGCACGAGCAGCAGCACTGGAATCGGAGATTGATGATATCAGAAGCCAACTCGAAGAAGCTCAGAGCAAACCTGCAAAGACAACTGCTGTGGGAACTGGCCGAAATAAGCGGAAAGCCGAGTTGGAATCCGAGCTTGCTGCAATTCAGCGTGAATTGGAAAAAACGCAAAACAAAGCCGAGAAAACTCAATCTGAGTTTACATCGCAGCTCGAAACTATACAGGCTGAAAATAAATCCTTGAGTTCTGATCTGGAAAAAACACAAAGTAAAGCAAAACAAGTTCGGGTTGAGCTGGAGTCTGAAATAAGTCAGCTTCAATCGGAAAATAAATCTTTGAAGTCTGATTTGGAAAAACAGCGATCTGAGGACAATAAGATGCTGGATTTAGAAGATGAATTAAAAACGCGAACAGCCCAGTTAGAAGCCGACCTTGCCGCAACGCAGGGTGAACTGGCTGAAACACAAAACAAGACTGAAAAGATTCAAACTGATCTTGGGTCGCAACTCAAAGATTTACAGGTTGAAAAAGAATCCCTGATTTTGGATTTGGAAAAATCGCAGAATAAAGTAAACGAGATGACCTATCGAGAAGAACAAGCGAGTGAACAGGTAGCTAAGTTAGAATCAGAGCTTGTCGCAGTCCGGCAGGAACTGGTCGAAATACAGAATCAGTCTGAACATACCCAAGCTGAGCTTAAAAAACAACATCAGCAGTTGCAGGCAAAGAATAAATCTTTGATTTCTGAGCTTGACCAGGCCCGCAAAGCCGCTGACGATGCCCAAATACGAGCCGATTCGGTGGAGGCACAGATAGCTTCATTGGAATCTAATGTCGCCGCTGCCAGTCTTAAACCAAAAGAAGCATCCGAAGAAGAATCAGATATAGATACCACTTTGCCACAAACAGACTATCAGGAAAAAGCTACTGTTGTACCGACTGACGAAATCAATCCTTCAATTGAAGCGGATGTTACTCAGGAGGAGCTTATAGACACAGACGTTGAAAATGTTGAAGAGCCGGAACCGGAACCGATACTTGAGTTTGATACTGAGGTAGATGCTGAAGAAATAGAACCTGAACCGATGCCGGAGGTTGAGTTAACAGAGCCAGTGGAAGTAACACTCGATGATGTGCAGGTGGCTGATTTTAAAAACGAGGCGGAAAGAATAATCTTTACAAAAGCCATTTCTGATTTTACCAGCGCCGATACGGCAGCCCGTGTAGATGCAGCAAAGGCAATTGGCGATATTGCTCATGAGTTGTCAGCCCGGCTTATCGTCGCCCATCTGAATGATGAACCGTCAGCGGTAGTACGACAGGAGTGTATCAAGGTATTGGCAACACTTGAAACGGCTGAAGGACTAAGTGTTGTTGAAAATGCTTTGACAGATGAGACGGCTTCTGTACGTTTAGCGGCTGTGTGGGGGATATATCGTTTGGCTGAGGTCGAGAGCCTGCCAAAACTTTTAGAAATGCTGTCTGACAGTGACGAAGGTGTTCGGCGAAGAGCTGTTACATGTATCGGCTGGTTAGGCGGACAACTCAAGACCATCGGCGAATCTCAGCTTCGTCGAGTTGTTTTGGCCTTGATTGGGTGTTTGGACGATTCCGCTGAATCGACAAGAAAAGCTACCCTCGATGCTTTACAAGCTGTCACCGGTAAAAAGATGTCAAAATCTCGAATTTCACCCGAGCGTTTGATTGAGCAATGGCGAAATTGGTGGAAGGCTGAACTTTTAGGATAAGAGATAGAAAATAAAGTTTCTATCAGTCAAAATTTATATGTTTTATGGGTATTTTATTTTTTTATGGATCGCGAAAAATCCACAATTGATAAATGGGGAGATTACTTTTGCGAGGGAACAACAAGTTGCTCGTTTGAATTAGGATATACGATTGGACAACTAAATAATTTAGCCATTAATTATTGGGGAAAATTCAAGAAAGCATATTTTCCAGCTAATCCGCAAAAATTCAATCAACAGCTCCCTGAACTGCTTGCTTCTAAATTAAACCAAATGCCTGACGTGACAATGGATAATCAGGTATTTGATAAATTGACGAGCGAAATGTATAAGTTTTTATCGTGTTCGCTGGCAAGTAATCGCAGTCCTGATGAAATTATTCTCGGCTTGCAATCCGATACCGAAATGCGAGAAGAAGTAGTAGACCTTTTGATCTCAAAAATAGAATTGAAAACTTCTCTTGATAATCAACGAATTTTCTTAGATAGAATTTTATCGGGAGATGAGGATTTGCGGGCTTTACTTAATAAGCAGAAAGAGAAAAAGGGGTTTCCTCACAATATTTAGCTGCTTTATAAAAGGAGAGAATCGCTATGGCAGTAGTAGAAACCACAACAGTCAATGGCTTAAAAGCACTTAGCCTTACAACGGTACCAGCTGTGAACATTGCAGGGTCAATTTTGATTGCTACCGGCATTGTTGCCGTAGGTACTCCTTTGGTTATATTAGGGGTACGCTATATAGTCAGGAAAATAAATAAAAACAAAGATGGTTCTACAAAAATAACCGCCAGTTCTGTCAATGGTAAAGTTATTATGTCGCTTATTGTTGTCTCGACGTTGATGATTAGTGTGGGGACGGCTATGTTGCCCCGTACCGAAACGGTAATGATCATTCATATCGTTGCCGGGTATACCTGTTTGATAGTTTCGTTTATCCACGTTTTTCAATATCGTAAAGTTATTAAAGCTCAAGCTAAAAAGTATTTCAACTTTTTATCAGCTCCAAAAAAGCCTGTAGCAAAAAAACCAAAGGCACGCTTAGCGGTTGTAAAAGCAACTTGAAACGTTGTCTAACATGATGCGAAAATCTCGTTTCTTCCGAAGATGAGTTTATGAAAAAAAAACTGTCTAAGAACGCTGTTAATATACATAACTTAAACGAATTCTTAAAAGAGCATGCTTCTATCGAGGAATTAAATGATCTTGCAAGAATTCTGAATTATACCAAGAACAGGAGGAAGTGGAAAGAAGCTCTTGTGCAGGAAGTCGTCAAAAGATTATATAAATGCTATCAAACCCCGGCAGGTTATGCACTGAAAAAAAAGCCCACTATTGATCAAATGTGTGATCGAATTGCCAAAAAGCTTAAACTTCGCGAATTGCGGGGAGATGGTTGGCAAAAATTACATAGTCTTTGCATAAATATTTTTGAGAAGATATTTAAGTCAATGACTAAGGAGGAAAAGGAAAAACTCCTTAAAGAAATGTGGGAAAAATTGGGCGATGAAGATAAAAAACAATTAAAAAAAGAATTTGATATAGCCGATGTCTCTGCTTTCATTCATGGGAGCGAATTAATGGTTGTGCATGTCGTAGGAGTTTATTTGGCCAGAGAAACAGCCCTTTTCGCTGCTGCTGCTGTTTTACGGCTTAGTTTAGGACTTGCTCTTACCGCAAGCACGGTATTAACTCGAACGGCAAATGTTTTTCTTGGGCCGTTAGGTTGGGCCTTAGTAGCGCTATCGGTTAATGATTTAATGGGAACAAATTTCAAAAGGATAGTTCCTGCACTTCTTACCATTAATATCGTCAATATGCGTGTTCATGATAAACAAGGCAGAGAATTTTTTGATTTCTTAGCAGAGACGCAATATGAGTACAAAGGTTGTGCAATGGCAGAAATGGTGGAAGGCTGAACTCTTAGGATAAATAATGGATATAATTGTTTGTATCAAGCAGGTTCCTGATACCCTTGAAGTTGGTGTTAACAAAGAAACTAATACCCTTATTCGCCAGGGCGTAGATAGTGTTATCAATCCTTTTGATTTATACGCCGTCGAAGAGGGTCTTCGTCTTAGGGAGCAGTTCGGTGGCACTGTAACCGTTTTATCGATGGGCCCGCCTCAGGTAGCTGACACTTTACGCGAGGCAATAAGCATGGGAGCCGATAGAGCTGTTTTGCTTAGCGACATCGATTTTGCCGGTGCCGATACCCTCGCTACTTCTTATACGTTGGCCAGGGCGATAAGAAAAATTGGTCGTTTCGATCTGGTTATTTGTGGCAGACAGGCTGTCGATGGTGATACGGCACATGTCGGGCCGTCACTCGCCGAAAAATTGGGTATTCCACACATTAGCTGTGTAATAAAGATAGATGAAGTAACAGACAAATATATGATCACAGGACGTATGACCGAGGAGGGTACGGAAAAAGTAAAACTTTCACTTCCCGGACTGATTACGGTTTCTAAAGGGATCAACGAGCCACGCCCGCCGTCATTGAGAGGTAAAATTACCGCTGTAAAAAGTGACATTACAGTTTGGTCTGCACAGGATATTGGTGCGGATACTGGCAAAATCGGATTGAAAGGTTCTCCCACCAGGGTTGTCAAAATAACTATTCCTAAACATGAGAGGCACGGTCAATTTCTTGAAGGCTCCGTTGCCGAACAGGTAACGGACTTGATAACCAAACTACAACAGGCAGAGGTCTTTTAAAGGAGTTAAATATGGGGATACGTGTAATCAAAGAAAACTGCAAAGGCTGTAAACTTTGTGTTGCTGCTTGTCCTTTCGGTGCCATCACGGTTATAGAAAAGTTGGCCCGGATAGATTTAGCTAAGTGCAATTTTTGCGGAGCTTGTGTGGATGCTTGTAAAAAATTCGGCGCTATCGAACTGGTTCGCGAAGAGGTGCAGATTGTTGATAAAAGTAAATATCGCGGGGTTTGGGTATTTGCCGAGCAGAAAGAAGGTCGAATTGCCAATGTTACGCTTGAGCTTCTCAGTGAGGGCAGGAAATTAGCCGACAGACTCGGCGAGCCTCTTTGTGTGATGTTGTTGGGTGATCAGATTGCGAAACTCGCTCGCGATTTAATCTGCTTTGGTGCTGACAAGGTTTATCTGGCACAGTCGGCACAGTTAGCGGTCTTTATCGAAGACAGCTTTACAGAAGTAATAACCGGACTGATTAAAGAACATAAACCGAACATTGTTTTACTTGGCGCGACAGCTATCGGGCGATCTTTAGCTCCAAGAGTAGCCAGCAGACTGGAAACCGGATTGACCGCCGACTGTACAGGCCTCGAGATAGACCCGGAAACTAAAAATCTATTGCAGACTAGACCAGCCTTTGGCGGCAACCTGATGGCTACTATCGTTTGCCCTAACCACCGTCCACAGATGGCAAGTGTGCGTCCGAAAGTTTTCCAAGCTACCCAGCAAAACCAGTTGCGTATAGGGAAAATCGTAAGATACGATTATAAAGATTATAGTTTAACTCAGAGGGCTCATCTGCTTGCAGTGGTTAAAGAGCCGGCAAAAACAGTTAATATCGCTGAAGCGGATATTATAGTTGCAGCCGGGCGGGGTTTGCAAGATGGTGAAAACTTCAAAATGATTGAGCAATTGGCCCAAGTGCTTGGCGGCACAGCAGGAGCTTCGCGAGCTATCGTAGATGCAGGATGGGCTCCTTACGCTCACCAGGTCGGGCAAACAGGCAAGACCGTTCGTCCAAAGCTGTATATAGCCTGCGGCATCAGCGGTGCCATTCAGCATCTCGTCGGTATGCAGTCTTCAGAAACAATCGTAGCAATCAACAAAGATCCAAAGGCGCCGATTTTCAACGTAGCGGATTATTGTATTGTCGGTGATGTGCTCGAGGTTGTTCCTGCTTTGATAAGAGAAATAGGAAAAATACGACACTCTGAGCAAGCTGAGCTTGTTGTAACGGATGTCGAATTAGAAAAAAGTCTTGCTTTGAGTAGTTAAGCAATCTGCATAGAACTTTTCTGCAAGAGGATTATTTATACTATGTTGAAAGAAGCCATAGTTAAAAACAAAATCAGTTTACGGAAAGATTATCTGACAACGACTGAGCTTGCAAAGCTTTGTGGTGTGTCACGTTTCACTATCATCAATTGGGTTAACCGAGGCAAAATTGGGACGATAAAAACCATCGGAGGTCATTGCAGGATTCCTGTATCTGAAGCAATATCTTTTTATGAAAGTTTCTATAAAAAGAAAACCGGTGACATATCTGAATCATTGTGCCACTGTTGGGAATACCCGCAAAAGGCTAATTGTGACAAAGAATGTAAAAACTGCCTGCTATATAAAAGCCGGATCAATTACTGCTTTGTAGTGGTACGCGAATTTGGCAAAAAAGTTGTCCATTGCGAGGGTGATTGTTTGAGTTGTGATTATTTCGAGGAGTTTTTCAGCTCTTATAGCAAGATTGAGCAAGCCAACGAGGCGCATGAGGACAAAGGTGAAAAGATAGCTAAAGACAAGAAAAGCTTTCTGTACAATTTTGTATACGGTTTTGGCCGCAGCGTCCAGGGAGTTAAAGAGAAAGTCACGGATATAAAAGATGTCATTGGAGGCAAGAACTCCAGGGCTAAACAGATGGGGAAAACGGATGCATAAATGTGAAGTAGCTATCGTTGGGGCCGGGCCGGCTGGAATTGCCTGCGGATACGTTCTTGCCAAGGCCGGCGTCGATGTCGTTATTCTCGAAAGAGGACAGTATCCCGGTGCCAAGAATATGTTTGGCGGAATATTTTTCGCCGACCAGATGAACAAACTGATCCCTGAATTTTATACCGAAGCACCCGTAGAACGATTTGTCGCCAAAAAGCACTTTGCATTACTGATAAACAACTCCGAAGTTTCTTTGAACATCGACTCAGAAGAATATAAAAAGCCGCCTTACAATCATTCATACATCGTCAGACGATCTTTATTTGATAAATGGTTTGCCGGAAAGGCCGAGCAGCAAGGTGCTAAGATTATCTGCGGCACATCTGTAACAGATTTTGTATGGGACGGCAAAAGAATTGTCGGCGTAACGGCCGGCACCACCGATGACCCCAACAACGTTTTGATGGCTGATGTTGTCGTTTGCGGCGAGGGTGCCAATTCCATGCTCTCTGAAAAGGCCGGCCTTCGCAACCGGTTGTCAATGCGTGCTCGAGTTGTCGCTGTCAAAGAGGTGATAGAACTGGGCAAAGATGTAATCAATGAACGATTTGGCTTAACCGCAAGAGAGGGTGCTGCTTATGAGTATTTTGCCGACGCCACACCTGGCATGTTAGGCGACGGATTTGTTTATACCAACAACGATTCATTAAACGTAGGCGTCGGTGTTGTTATCAGTGAACTGTATGGATGCAAAAATCCTCCTTCGCCAAACCAACTGCTGGACAAATTCAAAAACCATCCCAGTATTCAGCCTCTAATAAAGGGCGGCAAAACAGTGGAATATTCCGCTCATATGATTCCTATGGATGGCTTCAAAAATCTACCGAAATTTTATACCGATGGTCTTATGTTGGTTGGCGATGCTGCTGGTTTCGTAAACAACAGTATTTGCCACGAAGGCGTAAACATGGCTATGGCGTCAGGGATGATGGCTGCTGAGACAATATTGGATAACAGGGAAAAGGGGATTTACGATGCCAAGGCGCTTCGACAATACGAACGGCGACTGAAGAATTCTTTTGTCCTGCAAAATATGAAAAGCAGCAAGGATTTTATAGATATTCTGCGTACACACAAAGAACTGCTCAACGATTATCCGCATCTTATAAAGGATGTGATAACAAGCTATTTTAAGGTAAGTGACGTACCGAAGAGTACCGTCAAAAGCAATATTATTCGTATGATACGCAGCAAGGTAAATTTTATTAAAGCAGCAAGGACCGTTATGGCATTGATGAAGGGCGGAATCTAATATGGCAACAACAGAAGAAAACAATCAGCTTAGTTTGGATGATAAGCTTTTTACCGTTCGCAGAAAGTCTCTCAAAGAATCTCATATTACCCTTGACGAACATTTGTGTAGCGAATGTCTCAATCGGATATGCACATATATTTGCCCGGCAGAAGTTTACCTCTGGGACGAAGATAAAAACGAAATTGATGTAAGACACGACAACTGCCTCGAATGCGGTGCATGTCGCGTAGCGTGTGACGGGATAGAATGGGCAAATCCCCTCTGGGGAACAGGGATTGCGTACAAGAGCAGCTAACATAAAAACAAAAAGAGGATAGATGATATGGAAGTAATGACTGAACTTTATGTTATATCAGGGTTGGTGATTGTGCCTTTGATTGTTTATGGTTTCTATGCCAATATCAAGGTCAAGCAGTTATTTGAAAAGTATTCGAAAGAGCCTGTTAAAAAAGGAATTACTGGAAGCCGCCTTGCCAGAACTATGCTCAATTCCGCCGGCCTCAACGAGGTCGTTATCGAAGAGGTTAGCGGTACGTTGAAAGACCATTATGATCCGCGTCATAATGCAGTCAGGCTTTCCCGAAGTGTTGCGAGAAACAGCTCTGTTGCCGCAATAGGAATTGCCGCACATGAAGCCGCACACGCGATACAACACGGAACCGATTATCCTCCGGCAAAACTCAGGGCTAATATTGCTCCATTTGTGGAAAAAGCAGGCTATCTTGTATTGCCGCTTTTGTTTTTGGGGATACTGCTGTCAAAAGTTGCCATAGCATCGTTTTTTATCAATCTGGCACTGCTTTTATTTCTGGCTATAGTTGTTTTTTACCTCGTTACTCTGCCAGTGGAGTTGGAAGCCTCAGCCAGAGCACTGCGATATATTAAAGAAAACAACGTAGTCGATGAGAAAGAACTTGATGGTGTAAAAAGGGTGCTAAAAGCTGCGGCTGTAACATATATGGTTGCCACGGCTCTGGCCATAGTACAATTTTTGTCTCTGCTGGCAATGGCCAGAAGAAAATAAAATAGTAAATCAAAATCACAGTCTGTCATTCCCGCGAAGGCGGGAATCTATTCTGTTAATTAAGGTTTGTGGATCCCTGCCTTCGCAGGGATGACAACGTAAAAACGAAAGGAGTTATCGTATGACACTTGGACAATTTTTACTTTTGGTGTTGATCGTTTTAGCATTCTGGGCGGCGAGCAAGCTCAAAAAACATGACAAAAGACTTGATGATCTGGAAGGCAAAGACGAAGACGAATAAGGACAATCGCTTTGAATGTTGACAAAAACCAGACAGGCAAGAGCCTGAAGCGGTATTACTGGTTGACCTTTGTTATCGGTGGGATGGTGGTTGGCTTTTTAGGTTGCCTTGTGTATTCGTACATAGCCAAAGCTGATCACGGCCTTTTGAGCGATGCCACTGGCAATCTCAAGACGGATAAGCCGATTGTACAGACCGCTCTGACAACTGCCGAAGTTGTATCGCCATCGGCTTTTCTTGGAGTAGAGATTATTTCTGTCGATGTGATTATCGCTCAGCAGTTGTCTTTAGCCAGTGCAAGCGGTGTTATTGTAAACAGCGTTGTTGACAATTCACCCGCTGACAAAGCAGGTCTTCAAAGGAGTGATGTAATTTTATCTTTGAATAGCATTACTGTTGAGGATACCGATGGTTTCAGGGAGATTATGGCCCAGTTAAATCCAGGCGATAACGTGAAAATAGCATATATAAGAGATGGCGATAAGGATACGGCCTATGCCACATTGGCAGACTCGTCAGCAGCTCTGGAAGTTGCAGGCGATTCAAGTGATTCTGACGGTTGGGGCGTATCGCTTTCTATTCTTAGTTCAGATTTGCGAAGCTCGCTGCGTATCCCAGCTGATATTGACGGCATTGTGATTTTGTCGGTAAAGCCAGGCGGGACAGCCGATGAAGCGGGCCTACGAGACGGGGACGTAATTACCGGTATTAACAATACACCAATTATGGATATGGGTGAGTTCTTTGACGCTTTGGCCGACGATGAAGACGGGACAGTGCTTCTTGATGTTTATACACAGGGTACATTGCGGTATGTGGCGTTGGATTCGGCAGGTGTTGCCGATTCGGTTGCCCAGGCACCGACAAGCCTGCTGGACAAGATACTTTCGGTATTTATAAATGACGACAAGGTTGTGCTTGTTTCGGAGCATGAAAACGAAGAGGATGATTATGAAAAGCCGGTATGCAAACGGTTAGAGGAGTCGGGAGAAAGTTATGAAGACTAAGACTAATAAAAAGGTGTGCAGATGAATTTCAAGAAATGGCTTTCGGAAAATATATTGTGGGTACTCGTAGCACTTATTGTGATTAACTTTCTCATAGTGTATTGGGGAACGGTTAATCTGGGGATTTATGGTGGACGTGATTCCCTGCTGGGATGGAACCTGCTCAAGCACAAAACGCTGCTTGGCGAGCAGACGGCAACCTTAGATGCAGATGCCGATACACTTGCGATTCCAGGTCAGCGATCTGGTGTCGCTTCAAGTGCGAACCTGGTATTGACATGTGCCGATGATGATTTGGCATCCGCATTTGCGGCGGTCAGGCCGGCAGTTGTCAATATTACAGCTGACAAGGTAACATCCAGAAGAGGCGGGCCGGCTTTGACAAGCTCTATTGTTTTCGATGACCCTTCCATACAGTTTGTTGAGGAGGCATCTCTTGGCTCAGGTATTATCGTTGACCGCAGAGGTTATATCGTGACCAATGCTCACGTGGTAGCTAATGCGGTAAATATTAATGTTGTAACCTTTAGTTCCGGGAGAGTGGTGTATCCAGCTGTAATCATTCGTAAAGACCTGGAAAATGATATTGCGATTTTGAAGATCGAACCTGATGCACCGTTGCCAACCGCTGTTCTCGGCGATTCAGACATGATGAGGGTAGCCGACCGAGTTCTAACCGTAGGCTCGCCTTTTGGGTTGGAACAGACTGTTACCGCCGGGATTATAAGCGATGATTCAAGGGACCTTGTTATAGACGGGCAGATTTATGAGGATATGCTACAGACGGACGCTGCAATTAACAGGGGAAATTCCGGAGGCGCTCTTGTTAATGTCGGCGGAGAGGTTATAGGCATAAACACAGCAATCTATGCTCCCACCGGCGTATTCACAGGTGTTGGATTCGCAATCCCGATTAATAAAGTAAAACCAATTGTCAAAGAGACTGTCAGGTAAAAAATATGTGGCGAACGATATTAATCATAATTGTTGTCTTGGCTATTTTTCTGTTTATTGGCGGCAATATGCACACAACACAGGTAAATCTGCCTTTCACAAACGGCTTTGAGATAAGAACGATTTTTCTTTTGGCCTTGAGTTTTATTCTCGGTTACGGCACCGCCTACCTCGTAGGTTTTGTAAAAAACTCTAAAAATAACAGGAAGTGAATTAATCGCAAATGAACACAATTAAATTATATTCAAATCTCGACAAATCTATTCGGCCATTCGTAGTCGGGGTGCTGTGTAACCTGACCATTGCCATTCTGAAGTTTGGAATTGCTGCGCTGGGCGGCAGCAGGCTGGTTTTGATGGATGGTCTTTTTTCCTTTATGGCGGCAGCGGCTTTTTTGATCCCCTGGCAGGCGCAGGTTATAGAGCAAAAACCACACGACGAGAAATACCCCTATGGTCTGGGCAAGGTACTGTTCATAAGTATGGTGGTGGTTGGCTTTCTCGGCCTGGTTATTTCTATTCATATGCTCTTCTACAGTCTGGTAGTGATGGTCGGACTGCAGGTGCGTGGTTTATACTCTCTGGCGATAATGGTTACTCTTATATCGATAATAACCAACGAGGTCCTTTTCCGATACCTCAAGGAGAAAAATAAAAGCTGCTCAAACACAATGCTGGCTATATCTGGACGGTATAATCGTATCGGTGCGTGGATTTCGTCCTTCGTTCTGTTATTTTTAATCCTTTCTTATCTCGGCGGTGCGTATCTTGAGAGGGTTGGTGTCGCAATCATTTCGATAGTTGTGTTTTTTGTGGCCTTGCGAATGGTTTTTATTGGATTCGCAGGGATTATGGACAAGGTTCCATCGCAAAAAATCATGAAACGCATAAAGGCCTGTGCCCAAAAGGTTAGCCAGGTAAAGGAAATTGTAAACGTAAAGGCAAGGCATGTTGGAACTTTGCTGCATATTGACATGTGGATAACCGTAGATGACGACCTCAGTATGTCCGAGGCAGACAAAATCGCTAACCACGTCAAAGTACAGTTAATGGAGAAAATTTCTTCCGCAAAGGAAATAAATATTATTATCACATGATAACCAGGAAAAGAAACATCATTATAGGTTTAGTGTTTTTGGCTCTATTGGGGCTAGTCAGCACGTTGGTGTACGCCAACATTGCCGGAGCTAAAAATACAGAGGACAGTTTTATTTTTAAGCTGCCCAACGAAGTTGGTTTCTATGAGATTACCACAGACCAATTAAAAGCTAGAATCGACGATGAATCTGATGATAATTTTATAATCATCGATATTCGGGATGATGCTTCTTACGACGAAGCTCATATACCCGGAGCGATAAACATACCCTTAAATGAATTAGGCTACCGCGTATTCAGTCTGGATAAAACCAAGGATATAATCGTGTATTGCTTTACAGGTGTAACAAGCCAGGTTGCCTGTCAGATACTTGTAAATGCAGGTTTTAAGGATGTGTATAACGTGACAGGTGGGATAAAAGCGTGGAATTATGCCATAGAAACAAGCGATGGCAGGGTAAATATATGAAAAAAATGTGTAAAAGCGTGCTAAAAACGCGAAGAAAAACGTAAAAAACGTGAATAAATGAAAGAAAATTAGCAGAAAGGAGCAAAAAATGTTGCATGTAATTGTAGGAATCATCGCGATCGTAATCGGACTGTGGGGGATAATGAATAATTGGTATATGTTCAAAGATATACTGGTTTCTGTTGTTCCGCTTGCGGTGCTTTTATTTGGAATAGTGGCGATATTGGCTGGTATTCGCAAATTGAAAGCAACCTGGGCCGCCAAAGAAGCAAGTGAGGAGGCATAAACAATGACAAAGAAAACTGATACTAAAAAGTCCAAAAAAGATCAGGCGGTGCCACTACCCCTTCGGACGCAGAGTTTTTTCGGAAAGCTCAAAGGATGCCTTGATGGTCTTGTTAATGGCTACTGTAATTTAACACATATTGAAGCAGTTGAGGCAAAGGAACTGGTTTCTCAAAGAGCTGCTACGCTAATGAAGCGAGGCCAGTACGGTAAAGCTATCGATCATTACAACAAATTGATTGGTATGGGTAAAGAGGAAGCAGGTATTTATTACAACCTTGGTATCTGCTGTGAGCGGGAAGGTATGGCCGAGGAGGCTGAAGAGGCTTATAAGAAGGCCTCTGAAATGGACAAGACTCTTACTGACGCGGTCTACAGATTGGGTCTTATGGCCATAAAGAACGATGATTCCAAAGCGGCAGTTAAGTACCTAAGTGCCCTTGCCCGCAAGGATAAAACGTCGTTCGATGTGATGTATAACCTCGGTGTTGCCTATGACAAGCTCAAGGATCACGAAAAAGCGGTAGAAAGCTTTACCAAGGCGACAGAGATTGAACCGAATTACTCCAAGGCTCACAAGCGATTAGGTTATACCTATGAGGCAATGGGTAAGCGTGAAGAGGCAATGGAGTGTTTCAAGAAGGCTATGGAACTTGAAGAAATTTAGGAAGATTCTTTATGGCAATTCCTTTTAGAAAATCCAGTACAGAAAAACGGCAGGAGAAAGTGCGAGTTGTCCTGGGGCCTGAACATTTCAAAAAGAAGCGGTGGCTGCATTCGTTTGGTAAGTTTATCGCGGACTATTACATGCCCATTACCATAACAGTACTGACGATGTCTTGTGTATATGCGCATATATACTATTACAACACCTTGACCGTGATGAAACAGCAAGTAGGTAATTTTGGCGCGCAGGTAGAGGCCGGACTGCAAATGAGGGAAAATATCGTTACCGGTTTGACGGATGTGGTGAAAGGGTTCATAACCCATGAAGAGGGAATATTTACTTCCGCAATGGAGACAAGAAAAGATTCCATGGCCGCCTCGAACGATTTAAGGAAGCTTGTCAAGAGTGCCAAGCAGTTTGCTGGAAACGATTTTTCGCCGGCTGGACTGACAAGACTCATGGCCGTGGCAGAGAATTACCCGCAACTTGTCTCAAGTCAGCCGTACAAAGAGCTTGTTGTTCAAATTGCGAAAGTTGAAAGCCAGATTTATGACAAAAGGCTCCAGTACAGTGATGTTGTGAATGTTTATAACACTCGTCTGAGCACTTTTCCAGGCAATCTTATGGGGAAGATTCTGCGTTTCGGCAAACAGCCTTACTATAGCTGGGGAAATGAGGCTGAATGGGTATTTGAAGGAAATTCACAGTTAGCTGAACCGCCGGCAAATGTGGAGTCCGAGGGTAGTGGCAAGAAATTAGAAATTAAGGCTGATTCTAAAGCCAGCCTGAGTAAACAGAATAGAAAGTGATATAAAGGTCTGATCTGTGGCGGTTGCTTGTAAACAATGTAATTGGTGTGCTAAGCATGTTGGCGGATTGAATCTGTTTGGCAATATTTTTCTTTTTGCTATAAAGCTTTTAGGCGGCATATTGGGACGTAGTGAAGCATTGGTAGCTGATGCGGTACATTCTCTTAGTGACGTTATCGTATCGGTGATGTTTATCATTGGTTTGAAGGTTTCTGCCACTCCGCCTGATGAAGACCATCATTGGGGGCATGGCCATGTTGAATTTATAATATCCATTGTAATAGGCGTAATGCTTAGTTGTGCCGCTATAGTTATTGTGGTTGTGGCATTGATATCGATATTTGCAGGTGAGACGCGCGACCCTGGTATTTTAGCGGTCTGGGCAGCGAGTATAGCTATTATTACTTGTGAGCTTTTGTATAGGCAGGGGCTTTGTGTTGGCCAGCAAATGAATTCGCCTTCGACGATAGCAATGGCTAAGGAGAAAAGGTCGGATGTTCTTTCGTCTGTTGCTGCTCTGACGGGTGCGTTTGGTGCCAGGATTGGTTTTGATTTTCTCGATCCTGCAGCCGCGATTATTGTTGGTTTTATGATTGGTCGATTCGGAATTGAGACACTTATTTTAGGTGTTAGAGGAATAACAGATCAGTCTCTCGAAAAGGGACCAATGCTTTCTAAAGTGAAAGAGTTGGTACTGAATGAGCAGGGTGTAAAAGATATACGCAGGTTGCGAGCCAGGCAAATTGGCCAGAAGAATTGGATTGACGTTGAAGCAGTTTTCGCTCCTGAGATGAAGGTCTCGGAGGTAAAAAACATAGTTGAAAGTCTCAGAAAAAATATAATGAGCCATGTCGAGAATATAGCTGACATTGTAATCATAGCTTGTGCCTCAGAGCCGGAACTGAAAGAAATATAAGTGCCTATTGCTTGTAAAGACTGTAATTGGTGTGCCAAACATGTTGGAGGGATAAATCTCTGGGCCAACCTTGGGCTTCTTATCGTTAAGCTTCTCGGCGGTATCTTCGGTCGAAGCCAGGCCCTGATCGCCGACTCAGTACATTCACTTAGTGACGTTATTATAGCAATACTTGTTATTGTCGGCCTGAAGGTTTCTTCGTCACCGCCGGATGATGACCATCACTGGGGACACGGCAATATTGAATTTGTCGTATCTGCCATAATCGGCATGTTGCTTGTTTGCACAGCCATAACCATTGTTATTGTATCGGTGATTTCTATTATTCGAGGTAATATGTACGACCCTGGAATTACAGCGGTCTGGGCGGCTGCGATATCTATCATTGCCAACGAAATCATGTTCAGGCATTCTCTATGTGCCGGTAAGCAGATGGATTCGCCGGCGATGATAGCAAATGCCTGGGAGAACAGGGCTGATGTGTGGTCGTCTCTGGCAGTGTTGATAGGTGTTTTTGGCGCAAGGGTCGGATTTGTGATTCTTGACCCAATTGCGGCTATAATTGTCGGCGTTTTGATCGCCAAAAATGGTCTTGATACGCTTACGTTAGGTGTCAAAGGCATAACCGACCGGTCCTTCGATGATAAGGCAATGCTTTCGCAGATAAGAAAGCTGGCTTTGAAAGAGAACGGCATAGTAGAGGTAGGCAGATTACGTGCCCGAAAAACCGGACAAAAAGTGTGGATTGATCTCGAAGCGATATTCAAACCAGAGTTAAAGGTCGCTGAGGTGAAAAATATAATCAATAGTGTAAGGAAAAATGTGGTAGATACGTTCGAGAGGATCGGGGATGTCGTAGTCATATCCCGTACATTAGAACCGGAATTAAAGGAAATATAGCTATGATATGGAAAAAAAATAAGGATAAAACGAAAAAGACAATAACAGATGACATGGCGCCCAGAGAAAAAGAGCAGGTGCTGGAGTATAAGAAAAAGGTGATCAGGCGATGGGCCATAGTGATAGGGCTTTTGGCTCTGGTGGCCTGCGGTGCGCTTGGGATGACAATACTTGATCACTTTATTAAAGGCACTGTTGATGGCGGACTTGAGATAAACGAGAATAAAGTGGATCAGAAGATCGCATGGCTCGGTTCTGAAATTCAGGAGTTAGATGCCACCATTAGCGATGCGCTTCATTTAACAACGGATACCGGTGTTCTGATAAATGATGTTGTGCCTGGTTCGCCGGCTGATGTGGCTGGGCTTCAAAGGGGTGATGTGATTGTCTCAATGAATGGAGCAACGATTATTGATTCATTTCAGGTTCAAGATTTGATTTCAGATGTTGACCCAGGCGATACAGCTAAGCTTGTTATCGACACTGTAGACGGCGGCTTGCGGAATGTATACGTTACATTTGGAGTTCAGCCGGACGATGCAGACACAAATGTTCAAACGGTAGCGGGAACCACTGATACCGCGGTTGCCCCGGTTTTGTCGACTCCCTGGGGGATATCTGTTTCACCGTTGACAGATGACGCGAGGGGTGCGTTTGATATACCTGCTAACGTACAAGGCGTTGTTATTGTTGCCGTTGCCCAGGGCAGCCTTGCTGATTCAGCGGGACTTGAAGTTGGTGACGTAATTGAAAGTATCAACCAGGTTGCTACGCCTAATTTGCAGACATTTTACCTGGCTCTTGGAGATAATGAAAATGTTCTTCTGGATGTCTATTCGCCTTCTGATGCCAAGAATATCTTTGTTACCCTTCCGGATGAAGGCGATTTCCCGCCGCAAGTTGTGTTGATGAGCTTTGAAGAAGAGGTTGCAAAGACAAATCGTATAATTATTCCATCGGATTCACCAAATCTCAATGGTCAGGTTTTTTATCGGTTTACGACGGCGCCTTATTTTATTCTGTATGATTTTAACACGAATCAGGTAACCGTGGTTGCCAATCCTTATGCTGCTCAGGTTCGCGGGATGGGAATAACGGTTGCACAAATGCTGATAGATTACAAGATTGATGCTGTGATAGTAGGCGGAATAGGTCCGCAGTCATTTGATACGTTCTATTTGGCAAAGATTGAGGTTTACGGCCCTGTTACTGGACTTGTGCGAACCGCGATAACAAATTATCAGTTGGGCAGATTGCCGCAATTGTTGGAAGCTAATCTCGGAGGTTACGGTAATTCTTCCGGTGCCGCACTGCCAACAGGGGGTTCGCCCTGGACAGATGAGGAAGAGGATGACGATGAAGAAAGTGGCGGTCTTGACGGCCAGCCCGGGACGGTTCCTCCCATGGGCAAACCGCTTGAGCTTACCGCCCAAGGTGCCGCACAAGCGAGCAGGCCTGAACTTTGCGTTTGTCCTAACTGCGGAGCCGAAGTTACTCATCCTGCAAGTACTGCCTGTGCTGATATGGTCTGCCCGATATGCGGCTCGCAGCTTATGACCGCATCACCTGGCACTGAATCAATTACCGGCACAGATATGACGAGCCAGCTTCCGGCAACGAATATTACGGCCCAGGTGGTACCTGTAGCCGGCAGCACGGTTGCACCGACATCTCCGCCGAGCAGAGTAGCGGCAATACCGACATCATCTGATATCTGGGCAGTAAGCAATCAGCCTGCAACTACGCCGACACAGCAGGCAACAAGTTCTGGGACAACTGTATGTATATGTCCGCTTGACGGCACGACCGTAACTCATCCGGTAGGTATTCCGTGTTCGGCACTTCAGTGTCCTGTTTGTGGTGGCAGAATGGTAAGTGACAGCAGTGCCGCTGTTAGTGCAATAACACCAACAGCGGGTATGCTAACAGCAGGTGTTCTAACGGCAGGAATACCAGTGTCGGGGATGCCAGTGTCAGGAATGCCAGTGTCAGGAATGCCAGTGTCAGGAATGCCAGTGTCAGGAATGCCAGTGTCAGGAATGCTGGTATCAGGAATGCCGGTATCAGGAATGCCGGTATCAGGGATGCCGGTATCAGGGATGCCGGTATCAGGGATAATAACCGGCGGTCAGCCTGACGGTGTTCCGCCTGTTCAGCAGACGTTTTATTTAGTGCCAATATCAAGCACACCTGCGCCCATGGGACAGACTCAACAATCCACAAGTCAACTTCAACAGATAGCGCTTATACCAACAGCGGGCGGGCCGCCGGCAGATACAGGTAGTGCTCCGACTGATACCGGCAGTGCTCCAACGGATGTTGGAAGCTCATCGCAGAGTGCTCGTTCGACAATGTGTATATGTCCTGTCGATGGCACGACGGTAACGCATCCGATAGGTGTTCCGTGCTCACAGCTTAGCTGTCCCATTTGCGGTTCGCGACTTGTCAATGCGGCCCCCGGTGGTGATACTGCCGGAGGTACAATACAAACAGGAAACGCGACACAAGTTGGTAATGCGACACAAACAGGTGGGCAGCCTGATGGTGTACCGCCTGTCCAGCAGACCTTTTACTTAGTTCCAATATCGAGCCAGCCGGACGGTATGCCGCCTTTAGGTCAGTCTGTACAGGTATCGCTTATGCCTACACAGGGAAGTCCGGTAACTTCAATTTCACTTGTTCCGGTAGCCGGTGGACCGCCAGAGGATATGAGTATGGGTGGAGCAGCCGATACAGGTGTAGATGGTCCTGCTCAGGGTGGAGGCCAGGCCAGTTCGGGGGCATCCCAGAGCGGCCGTTCGGAGTTATGTGTATGTCCGATGTGCAGCGTAACCGTAACGCATCCTATATCGGTACCGTGTTCGGCGCTTAACTGTCCGGTTTGCGGTTCTCGATTAGTCAATGAAACGCCTGGAGGTGCAAGCGGCGATACATCTGTGCAGCAGACCGCCCTCATGCCGACAGTTGGTACAATGGTTACTGCGACGACCGTCGCCGGGACATCGAGTATTGTTCCTGTTTCTTCGGGTTCACGAAAGTTGGTTATTCCATCGGACGGAAGATCGCTCAAATCTAATGTTGCGACACTTCTGGACGAGGCTCGTTATTTTATGATGTTTGGTTTAGGAACGTATGACGTTGTGGCAAACCCATATTACAGGGACAAAAGAGCGAGCGGTGCCGAAATTGCTCAGTTCATAGTCTCTGAAGGTGGTGCCACTGTTATTTGCAATAACATAAGTGCAGCCGCCCTTAAATCTCTGCAGAGCCTCAAAGTCAAGGTATACGATGGCATTGTTGGTACCGTTCAACAGGCTCTCGATATATATGCTGACGGTCGACTTGGTTCATCGGCAACAATTACTCTCGATGATGAAGAAGAGGAGCACGGTGGTGGCGGGCCACCTTCCTCAAAGAGTAAATCGAAGGAAAAAGAAGAAGACGCGGAGGTATTTTAGTGGCTGAAAGTAAGCTCGAAAAACTTAGAAAAATAAAAAAGCAATCACCGATTAATATGGTTATGGTCGCATTGGTTGTGGGGTTCGTTATCCTGATAGCGTGCCAGTTACTCTTTTTTGACATTGAAATGCAGGAAAGAACCCAGACGACCAGCACTGTTCAGGGTTCAACCAGTAGCGGTAATGTTGCGCTTACGGCTTCCGGCGGTATAACGCTTGTTTCGTGTGATGACGATGACATTATAGATGCCGTTTCCGCTGTAAAACGTGCTGTTGTGAATATTGATGTAGCACCTGCTGATGTTGGTTCTTCCAGTGCCAGGGGCGGGCCGCCTTTGAGTTTTGATATGCCGTCATCGACAGCACTGGCAACAAACGAAGAAACGTTAGGCTCAGGAGTTATCATCGACGCTCGCGGGTATATTCTTACCTGCTATCACATAATCAAAGACTATCCCAGTATTAGCGTAACAGTTTTCAATTCCGCTGCGGCTCGCCAGGTATATAACGCAAATGTGATCGACGTCGATATTGAAAATGACCTTGCCGTTCTGAAAATAGAAGCGGACCGACCTTTGCCGGTAGCGAAATTGGCAAACTCTGATTTGGTCAAGATAACCGATACAATTCTAACAATCGGTTCGCCCTTTGGTTTCGAGCATACGGTAACCGAGGGAATCGTCAGCGATAACAAGCGAAGTATCGTTATTGGGGACACTGTTTACAGGGATATGTTCCAGACAGATGCTGCTATAAACCGTGGCAGTGCCGGCGGTGCTTTAATAAATGGTGTTGGTGAGGTAGTTGGTGTCAACACTGCTATCGCGTCTCCGTCGGGATATTTTTCAGGCGTCAGCTTTGCCATACCAATAAACAAGGCCAGGCCGCTATTGCTAAAAGCAATTGATGGCTGAGATTAAAATTATATAAAAAGATGAGGTGTTCAAGCTGTGGAAAAGAAAAAAACAAAAGGTAAGCTAAGTATCCTATGGGCTTTTCTATTCGGTATAATACTTATGTTGGGTGTGTATATCCTCTTTGAATCGGCGCCGAACAGATTGAGATCAGGCTCAGATGATGACACTGAGATTGCTGATACGATAACTGATTCGGTAGCTGATAGTCTAAATAACATTATGCCGACCGGTGGGGTTGATGACCAAGTCGAAGAGGTTATCGCTGTGCCTTCAGTTTTTCTTGGCGTAGAGGTTCTTTCGGTCAATTCCATTATTGCCGAGCAACTGTCACTGCCGAGTGACCGCGGTGTTCTTGTAAACGGTGTTGTTGCCGGTTCACCTGCTCAAGCGGCCGGTCTTCAAAGAACTGATGCTATACTATCTTTGGACGGCGATGCGGTAGAGGATATTGATGGGTTCAGGAAGTTGTTGGCGGCATACAATGCCGGCGATAAGGTGAGAATCACTTATGTAAGGGCCGGCAAAAAGGATATGACCTATGCCCAGCTCGCTGCGATGCCTGATAGCCTGGCGGCAACGCAGGATACAGACTCTGCTGACAGTGATTGGGGCGTATCGCTTTCGGATATTAGTTCAACATTACGGGGTTCGCTTGATATTCCCGCTGATATAGATGGTGTCGCAATTCTCTCGGTAATACCGGGTGGTACTGCAGATGAGGCAGGCTTGCAACCGGGAGATGTAATCACAGGAATTGACCAGACGCCTGTAACTGGTATGGATGAACTTTTTACTGCATTGTCGGAAGATAATGATAATATCGCTCTTTTGGATGTTTACAGCCAAGGCTCGGTACGCTATGTGCCGCTGGATTCATCCGGGATTGTCGAAACCGCTGATACGACATCTACAGAAACTCAAACCTTGAGGCAAAGAATGGTTGGTGTACTTACCGGCGGGATACCGTTTGGCGATGATGATGACGAGGATGACGAGGAAGGACCAAAGGGCGGCAAATTTGCCCAGGATGATGATGTTGTGCTTACAACCGATACAGGCAACAGACCGACCACTGTTCCAGGCGATGAAAATACCGGCGGAACAGTCAGTGAATCAGGCGGTACCAGCAGCAGTAGCACCGGCATGAACAGGCCTACAGAAGTGCCTCCAGGCGGAACAACCAATGATACTGTATTATTCATAGGTTTGTTAATACTCTTGATACTATATCTTTCCTACAGGGAATATACCAGGCCGGCGGAGGCTAAGAAAAACTGATGACAGAAGAAAAAAAGAAAGAAGAAAAAAGGAAATTACGGAATAAAATCCTTTTGGCCTTGCTCATAAGGCCGCCGATCATCCTGATAATTTTGGTCGTGTGTTACATTCTGTTGAGCCATGCAGATACAGAAGAAGTAACAGTTGACCAAAGATTCGGCTTGTCTAACTCGATAAAATCACCTTACAAAGATGCAATAAAAGGCACTTATGTGTATTCGTTCGCTTTTTGCGGCGATCCGCATATCTATTCAAAAGGTGATGGAGAATTTGATGACCTCGATAGAGCGATAAAACTAAAACAAATAAGATTTGTTATGTTCGGTGGCGACCTGACATACCTTGGTGAAGAGGGTGAATACAGCAACTTTATCGAGCATTGTGATGCTTTGACTGTACCGTGGTACCCGGCGATTGGAAATCACGATATCTGTAACAGCGGCTGGGCGTATTACTGGAAGTATCTGGGGCCTTCGGTCTATTCGTTCTATGGCGGCAATGCAAAATTTATCGTAATCGATACTGCCAGCGGCAAGATAGGTCTTGATCAGATGGAATGGATTCAGGGCCAACTCAAGACCAACAAGCAGCCACTTCTTTTCGTGATAAGCCATATGCCGATTTATGGTGGCTTACAAGGTGTATATGAATTTCCCAAGACAGAAGAAAGGGAAATGCTCATATCGCTTTTTGAGAAATATGAAGTAGATATTGTGCTGGAGGGTCATTATCACGGTTTTGCGGATCAGACGATTAACGGTGTCCGGTATGTTACCTCCGGCAGTTTTTCAGATGGTCTTTTGGATTCGGGTATCCGGCATTTTCTGCTGATTAATATTTATGGTCCTGAAGTTACCATAGAGCAGGTGCCGGTTGGAGAAGATGTACCGGTTGAGTATATGGATGGGCAAATTTAGAGTATTTGGCCTAAAGGAAAATGAGGATAATGGATAACAAGAAATCGGAATTTTTGGAAGTTGTTGCCGACATGTCCCAGTTTGCCGGAGCTTTGGCAGGCGCTGCGGTAGTTGCCGGCAAAAAAATAATACGTTACGCTAACGACCTTACGGTGGTGGAGACGGTTCTTAAACCGCCGGCGGAGCAAGAACGGACATCTCAGACATCGCGCAAGCAGTAAAATAAACACGGAAGTTGATTAGAGAAAGTTTAAGGACAATGGAAAACGAAGAAACAAAACATTTAGGAGTCCTCGGTACTGCATCTAAATGCGCGGGTGCTGGTATTGGAACGGTAGCGAAAGTAACTGCTGGTGTAAAGAATTTGCTTACTCGACCTATTGATGAAGAACTGGACATTGATTCGGACGAACAAAGCAAATCTGTCTGCGAACCCAAACCTGAAACTCAAGGTCAGGATACAGGAGATAATGAGCCGGCTGGTACCGTTGCCAGGCTGGAAGCTGAGCTTGCCAGGACTCAGAGCCAATCAGCCCAGATGGAGTCTGAGTTTGCATCACAAATCAATACATTGCAAACGGAAAAGGATTCTTTGATCTTCGATCTGGAACAAGCGGCAAAAGAGGTTAATGACTCAAAGAACATAGAAGCTACATTGAGGGCACGGGTAATTGCATTGGAATCGGAACTTGATGCGGCAAAGGGTAAATCAGGAAAACCATACAGTCCTCTGATACACGCCAAACCTTTACTCTCGGAAGTTGATGCAGCCTTGATAGAACAGAATCCGGATATTTCTGAAAAAATGACCGCCCCTGAAGATGACGTAAAAGTAGAAGCGGTTATTGAAAAACCACAGCCCGAATCGGTGACTGTCGAATCCGGCATTGCGGTATCGGAAGAGACCGAAGACATAGAAGCAAAACAGGCTGATTTGCCTGTGCAGAATAAAAAGGAATTTGCGGCTGTACAAACCGAACAGGAAGTTGAGCCTTCAATGGAAACAACCGATGTTCAATCGGATGAACAAGAACAGACTGAGACTTCAAGTTCGGTTCCTGCTGATGTAACTATCGAAGAGGTAAATGCAGCTGACTTTGATAGCGCGACCGAAAAAATAATCTTCATTAATGCTTTGTCTGGTATATCCAGTCCGGATAGAGCAGTGCGTGTAAATGCGGTAAAAGTAGTGGCCGGCATCCGCCATAAATTATCGGTCAGAACTCTTGTTGGGCAAATGGCAAAAGAATCGACTGCACAAATACGGGCCGAGTGTATCAAGGCCTTGGTAGAACTGAATATGAAAGAAGGGGTTCTGACGATCGAAAACGCTTTGAGTGAACAGGCGGTTTTGGTTCGTTTAGCCGCTGTAAGGGGCTTGTACCGTCTTGGTGGAGCGGCAAGTGCTTCGAAACTTATACGCATGCTTTGCGATGAGGACGCAGATGTTCGCCGAAGGACAGCTACTTGTATCGGTTGGTTGGGCAAAGAAGAACTTGCTGTCGAACTGGTGCCGCTCTTAGATGACAGCAGTGTTTCGGTCAGACTTGCGGCAGTCGAGGCAATGGGGAATCTGCGTAGCAGAAAAGTAGTTTCTTCCCTTATTGAACATTTGAGCGATTCTGAGAAGACGGTATGCAGAACTATTATTTCTGCTTTAGAGACAATTACAGGCAAAAAAAGGGGGGGGGCATTTCCAAGAGACGAAAAATCGCTTCAGTTTCTGATTATCCGGTGGTGCGAATGGTGGAAGGATGAGCCCAAGGTGTAAAATGCCGGAAAACATAACGTGAAAATAAATTAAGGCTAAGGTTTTGAATAATAACAAAGAGCAATTTGATAAGTGTCCGAAGGACTACATTAAGTGGACAATAGTTGTGGCGGGAATGGTATTTGCGTTTTTCGCCTATCTTACATATTCACATATTACGGGCTTTGATATTGATGTGCCGATTAACGAATTGGTCGAAGATGTCAGCGAAACGGTTAGTTCGGGTTCAATTGTCCAGACCGCTACGGTTCAAGATACATCTGCTGTATCAAAAGCTTTTCTCGGAGTGGAGATCCTTTCTGTAGATGAGGTTCTTGCAGAGCAGTTGGATATACCAGATGGGCACGGTGTTCTTGTAAACAGCGTTGTCCCGAATTCGCCAGCGGAAAAAGCCGGTCTGCAAAGAGGCGATGTCATTGCCGTTATAAACACTACTGCTACGATAGACGTCGATATCTTCAAAGAGGTTATGGCGACGTTAGAGCCGGGCGATACCGTCAGAATTACGTATTTAAGAGATAGCCAAAAGGCGAAGGTCTATGCGACACTTACCGAGTTTCCAGCTACCATGCTGACAGCGTCAACCACAGATACGGATGCAGACGTTGCGGATGATTCCGACTGGGGTGTATCACTGTCTGCGATTACCACAGATTTGCGTGATACATATAACATTCCCGGTAACGTAGATGGTGTTGTGGTTTTATCAGTTGTGCCCGGCGGTGTAGCCGATGAGGCAGGGCTTGAGCCTGGTGATATAATCACAGCTATTGATGGTACAACCATAACGAGTATGGATGAGTTTTTTGCCGCTGTTGCGGCTGATGAAGATGATACGGCATTACTGGATATTTACAGCCATGGTCAATATCGCTATATACCCATTGCGTCTTTGGCGACTGATGATTTATTATGTCTCACAGACGAACCGATCCCGGTAGCTGAATTACCCGCCTATGACTATCTGTTTAAGGCGGTGCCATTAGTTGGCGTAGTTGGTTTAATTATTGCCATAGTCGGTTATTTTTCTCTTTTCCGGAATTCGCCGGGCAATGCAAAGATGCAGGCCATTGCCGAGAAGATTCGCTCGGGAACGGTCGTCTTTTTGAAACAGGAATACAAAATAACGGGGATTTTCCTGTTCGGAGCGTTTCTTGTTATCTGCATAGTTCTGTGTGTGCCGACGGCAATCGCTTTTCTGGTAGGCTCAGCCTGTTCGATGCTGCCCGGCTGGATCGGCATGAAAGCAGCTACCGCTTCTAATTCACGAACCTGCCAGGCTGCCAAAAGCAGCGGTCTGCGTAAAGCATTGGATACGGCCTTTCAGGGTAGTGCTGTGATGGGAATTTCCGTAGCGTCCGTTGGTCTTATCGGCCTTGGTACTTATTCTCTTCTTGTACTTAACGGCGACAATCCCGATACTTTGCCATATATCATCGCCGGTTTCTGCCTTGGTGCGTCTTTCTTTGCACTGTTCGGTAGAGTAGGTGGCGGTATATTTACAAAAAGTGCTGACATCGGGGCGGATATGTCAGGCAAGATAGATCTTAACCTGCCGGAAGATGATCCTCGCAATCCGGCTGTAATCGCTGATAATGTCGGCGATAATGTCGGTGACGTTTCCGGCATGGGTTCGGACCTTTTCGAGTCCACTATGAGTTCTACGGTAGCGGCGATCATCATGGGTATTAGAACGGGGGAAATGAAATATATAGTACTTCCGTTGGTACTTTTGACAATTGGCTTTATCAGTTGCCTGGGGACTATGTCTGTTGGCAGATTTCTTAGTAAGCATTCTGACCCGCAGGACTTTTTGCGGAAAATTATTTACGTTGCCAACGGCCTTTTCCTTGCGGGTGCGTTAGTGGCGGTTCTTACCCTGACGGGCCAGTTCAGCCTGTTCATAACGGTTGTAGCCGGTGTTGCATGTGGCCTTTTAATAGGCCTTGAGACAGAATATTTTGGCTCAGGACTGCCTATCCGGTATATTGTAAAGATGTCGGAAACGGGGGCGGCAACCAATGTAATCGCAGGGCTGGCGATAGGATTTCTTGGAGCACTTCTGCCTATTTTGACAATTTGTGCGACGATCATTGTAGCGTTGCTTGCAGGTGGGCTTTACGGAATAGGGCTTTCAGCCGTAGGCATGTTAAGTACAATGGCAATTATTATGACCATTGATGCTTATGGACCTATTGTTGATAATGCAGGCGGTATTGCCACAATGAGCAAGGCAAGCGCAAAGGTTCGCAATATTACAGACCGCCTTGATACAGTTGGAAATATTACCGCAGCTATCGGCAAAGGCTTTACGCTCGGTGCAGGCGCTATAACAGCGGTAGCATTATTCGCAGCTTATGTCGGTGGAACAGAATTGGGCGATGCAAAGCTATTTGCACCTGCGGTTCTTGTAGGGCTGTTTATTGGTGCAGCTCTGCCGCTTCTTTTCGCAGCATGGACTATGGGGGCGGTAACTCGGATAGCAAACAAACTGGTTATCGAAGTTCGCCGGCAGTTCAAGGAGATAAAGGGCTTGTTGGCCGGCAAAGCGGAGCCGGATTCGGACAGATGTGTAACGATTATCGCTAGAGACTCCCTTATGGCTACAGTCGTAGCAGGGGCGATTGCAATTTCATCGCCGTTTATCATTGCTTTTGTGTTGGGCTCAGAGGCTTTGGGCGGCTTTCTCGTTGGGGCGATGATAACAGGTTCGGTTTTGGGTATGAGCATGACGATTGGCGGCAGTGCCTGGGATAACGCCAAGAAATTTATTGAAGCTCAGCGACAAAGAGGCGAGGATGTCGAAGAGGCGTATAAAGCCGCGGTGGTCGGAGATATGGTAGGCGATCCATTTAAGGACGTTTCAGGCCCTGCCATGAATATACTCATCAAGCTTATGGTTACAATTTCGCTTGTATTTTGTTCAATTCTTTGTACTCTGTAGCATCAGGGTTTGGGAAATCATAGATTAGAAATCAGAGGTCAGAATGGGTTTTGCAGATATTTGTTGTAGTATTGCGTGCCGGATTGGCGAGTTCACGGGAAAAAGTCATAATGCGTTATCGTCAGCACAAAAAAAACTGAAAGAGTCAGCTCAAGCACTGAATCCGAAGAATCTGCCGGAAAGAATCCAAAAAGCTATCTACGAGAAGCTCACCCGCACGCTATACAAACAAGCTGAGTTTATGATGGGCAAACTTTCAGAGCGTATGGAAGTAATAGATGAAGTTGCCAGGCCCTTTTATGAGAAAATTAATGCTTTGGCTGCTCACGGCCCGGTCAGCGAAACCAGGTTGTGGGACGTGATGAATTCGATTGAAGCAGCCAAAAAACTGACTGAAGAAGAAAAGGCTTTGTTGGTTACTTTATTCGGCCAAATTGTCGGTGCCCAAAAGTCAAAAGTAGTCGATGCGATTGTTGTAGAAAGATCGACTCTGACTGGCGAATCCAACCCAAGTTAAACAATTGCCTTTAATTTACACATAAACAGTAAACCGGTTATATTAATGAATCCAGTTAGACACAAGCTTAGCTCGTTTTTAATCGAAGCCGCACATAAGGACATAAGTGCTTTAGATCCTCAATCTGTGTGCGCAAAGGGATTAAGCAAGATTAAGGATGTTGATGCGGTTATAGCCGAAACTGTCGAAAAGATATGCCAGGCAGCCACTTCGGCTGAGATAACAAAATTTCTTTTCTTAGTGGCTCGGCTGAAAACAACATCGGGACAGAAAAGAGAGGCAATAAAAAGCGACATCAAGAAAATAGCAGAGGCCTTGATAGCAAGGATCGAGGCTGAATCGGGGCCGCTTAAGCTGCCGCAATCCTGCCGCCTTATACTTTTGGGTGTTTAAGTTCTACATAGGAACCAATATGGGGTTAAATGACATTTCTCGTGGTTTCGGGCATGGTGTGGGCAAACTGGTAGGAGGTACTCGTAAAGTTCTGTCCTTACCAGGTAGTACCTTGAGCAAGACAATAGAGAAATTGCGTTCCATATTCCCAAACGCAAAGGTTCGAACTGTCGTAGCCGAGGAACTAACTCGTTTGATGGGCACCGAGGAACTTGCTGAAGACAAGCTCGAACGACGCCTCAAGGTCATGGCTGAAACCATACTGGCCCTTCAGGAAAGACTCGACGAGATGGTTGCCGGCGGCCATATCAGCCAAACAGATATGTTAGAAGCAATGGATTCAATTAAAACCACCGACTCTCTTACCAATGATGAAAGAACGGTATTGGTAAATGTTTTCAGACAGAATGTCGCCCTTCAGAAACCTGAACTTGCCAATACCGCCTAAAGATTAGTGTTCCAACGGAAGGATTAAAATATGGCTAAAAAGAAAACCAAGAAGAAAGTCAGGAAAAAGGCAAAGAAAAAATCTTCGATTTCCAAAAGCTCTGCTACTTTTGCGTCTAAAGATAATGCCTTGTTCGTCGGTATTGATTTGGGTACTTCTTGTGCATCGGTCTCAGCCAGCAATGGCGTTCGTGAGGTGGTGCCGACCTATGTAGGCTATCCGAAGGACAATATTTCTGAAGAATTGTTGGGCAATCAACCACTCTTTGGAGATATGGCATTGAAACACCGCCTAAGCGTGGAACTTATCCGGCCTTTGGCACATGGTGTTATTCAGACCGGCAGCAAAGAGCAAAACAAAATGTATCTTACGGCCGCTAAGCAACTGGTACGTCACCTTTTGGAAAAAGCACGCCCAAAACCTGACCAACCTGTCTACGGTGTGATCGGTGCGCCGGCACGTGCCAGTATTTCCAGCAAACGCATTCTCATTGATGCCGCCCGTGGGGTGCTCGATGCAGTAATGATAGTCTCCGAACCCTTTGCCGTTGCTTATGGACTTGAAATTCTCGACCAGGCTCTGGTCATTGATATTGGTGCTGGAACTGTTGATTTGTGTCGCCTGCACGGAACTCTTCCGGGAAAACAGGATCAGATTACCCTAGATGAAGCGGGCGACTTTGTTGATGATAAGCTATCAAAGATGATTCGCAAGAAATATCCAAATGCCCAATTCACTATAAATATGGTCAGAAAATTGAAGGAACGCTACGGTTTCGTTTCCAAAAGTGCCGACCGAATAACAACGAAGTTTCCGGTCAAGGGTAGGCCAAAAGAATTTGATATTACCGATGAATTGAGAACGGCCTGCAAAAGTATAGTCCCCGGTATGATTGACTCGATTGCCGAACTGATCGCAACTTATGACCCTGAGTTTCAGGAAAATATTCGTTCAAATGTAATATTAGCCGGCGGCGGAAGCCAGATGGTCGGCCTGTCCAACCTTATTGAAGAGGCGATGGTAGAATTAGGCGGCGGCAAGGTAACTCGCGTCGATGAGCCTTTATTTGCAGGTTCAAATGGAGCATTGAAAATGGCCAAACAAATGCCTATGCATTTTTGGCAAATGTTAGCTTAATCGAAGAAAGGATTGCGATATGAAAGAATCGTCAAATAAACCGTCTTCAGGACAAGCTATCGCAAACAGTGGTACTGTGCCTGTCGCATTGGCAAGCGGTGGTTCAAGTGCACTGTCTGCGAATTCTTCAAGCGTTTTAACAACCATTACTACCACCAGTACGTCAATAACTCAGAAGGCTGCTGCTGGAATAGCTGCGATTGCACCAATGACGGTAGGTGCCGTTGTTGGCGGATTGGCCGTTGTTTGTTATGGGGTAGCCAATATGGTAAAGTATGGCGAAGGTGAAAAGTCCGGAGCTTTAGCTACCAGAGATACAGTAGTTGGTTCTTCAGGATTAGGAATCTCCGCCGGTTTTGGTGTTGCCGCAGGCAGCGCTATCGCGGGAACCACCCTCGTATTGGGAAGCACAGTTGTTGCTCCAATAGCTGTTGGTGCAGGGGCAGCATACGCCTGTGCAAAGATTTGGAATAAGCTGTTCTTCAATGGAAAGCACAACTCGAAAACATAGGAATTTGTAATAATTGCCAATATAGAAAAGTTGTCATTCCTGCGCAGGCAGGAATCCAGTCTTTGGGTCTTGGATACCCGCTCCCTGCCTTTTTTCTTTACTATCGGTCGTCAATCGGACATAATGCCGCCTATGAAAGATTCATTAGCACATTTGCCGAAACATAAACGCAGTGAACTCAAGCTCATTGTCGAGAAAATCCGTGAACGCATCGAGCCGGAAATGATAATTCTGTATGGCAGCTATGCGCGTGGCGATTACAAAGAACAAAAAGACCTTGCCCCTGATCGCAAGAGTGGCCATGTATCCGATTACGACATACTCGTTGTAACCAGCGAAAAGAAAACCGCCAGCAATACCAGCTTGTGGAACAATGTTACAAGAAAATGCGACAAGCTGAATCTCTCAACGCACGGTCGCATAATTGCTCACGATATTCAATACCTCAACATACAGCTTGCCGAAGGCCAATATTTCTTTGCCGACATCAAAAAAGAAGGTTGTATGCTATACGATTCCGGCAATTATAAACTCGCCCGCAAAAGAAAACTAAAACCTGCCGAACAACAACGAATTGCGCAAGACCACTTTGACCATTGGTTTACGAGCG
>JBHPGW010000025.1:0-38833 GCA_042569785.1 Planctomycetota bacterium
AGTGCCGTGTCCAGAAATAATAAAATGCTGGAAGTGAATTATTCAGCAAGCCCTAAGTAGGATTTAATTGGCAGGAGAAGTGGCAATGAATGAACTAATTAAAGATTTTATTGTTTACAAACGACTTGGTTTGCGAGAATGTTTAAAATTACCTCGTGAATGGCGGAAGATAGCTTGGTTTTATTATGCAAGATATCGAAAAAAAGCACAAAAAGAAACTCCACCAGGTTTCAATGTGCTTATAATTGGAATACTGCAAGCAGTAGTCTCAAAAGATCGTAGCTTTATAGATAAAGCTATAGAACTTGTAGATGGAAATGTTCGTCAAGATAGCATTATGTGTCTTACAGGGTCAGCATTGTGTGACATTGGACACTATGAAGAAGGAATAAGAAGTTTAAGAAAAGCAGTGGAATTAGAGCCTACTTTGGTGAATATGGTAGCTTTAGCTGGTGCTCTAGAAAAAGCTGAAGAATATTCAGAAAAACTTGAACTATCTAATCGTATTTTAGAGAAAGCCCCAAATAATTTAGATGGATTACAATTCAAAGCGTATGTTCTTGCTAAACGTGGCAATCTTGATGAAGCAGAAGGTCTTGCACGAAAAGCACTCCGCATCTCACCCAAAAACAGCTATGCTAAAGAAGTATTAGGAGAAATTTTATTTAGACAAGAAAGATATGAAGAAGCCCTTAAGATGTTCAGAGGTTCCTTTGATTTCCCTGACAACTTCGGACATTTATGGCATCGAATAGCCCATTGTCATTTTGAGCTTGGTAAATTTAAAAAGGCTCAAAAAGCAGCAAAAAGGATGCTAAAAGCAGCAAAAAAAGAAGGAGACGACATGAACACACCAGAGATGAAAGCTTTTTTAGAGAAATTGGGTGTTGATGTATAAAGCCACATAAATCACGCTCTTTGAAAAATTGATATTTCTACAAGAAAAAACTGGCTTGCCCAGTATGGATACCAGAAGAATATATGAATACCAGAAGAACGGCAGTATAAACATGAAACTTGAACAAGGTGAACAGACTGATCTTAGTTACTATGGTCATTTGGTGACAGGCGATAATGATGGTAACTTAGTCGGCTGGGACCTTAATGGCAGGCAGGTGACGCCGTTTAGCGATGATCCTGTAAATTACTTCCTCGAATACGACTGAGATGGCAAGTTGCGTAAAGGCCAGTACGGCTCGTCCAATCAGACTATGCAGGCTGTTTATGACCCTGAAGGGGTAAGGATTGCCAAGATACGCAACTGGAACCAGGATGATTATCACCACAAATACGTTGTAGATTCGACAGGCGATCTGCCCGCTATTTTACTGGTGCTCGATGCCAATAACAGCGATGCTATCGTCAAGACCAATATTTTCGCTAACGACCAGATCATCGCTCAGCATGACGGCAATGACTCTAACGATCTGTACTTCTACATGCACGACAGGCTGGGCAGTATCCGTCAGGTAATCGATATAGATGCCGACATCGCAACTGAGGTCGCCAAGGTTCTCGATGAGATAGTTCAAGGTATTGGCAAAACAACTGACCTTGTCAGTGAGATTGCCGCTGCTTCGCAGGAACAGTCGCAGGGTATCGACCAGGTCAATACCGCGATGGCCCAGATGGATAAGGTTACACAACAGAATGCAGCCAATGCCGAAGAATCGGCAAGTGCATCTGAGGAACTAAGTGCTCAGGCTGAGCAAATGAATGACGTGGTTGGTGAACTGGTAGCTATGGTTGGCGGTGCCAGTCAAGCAAGTTCAAAAAGCGGTACCAGTAGGACCGTTAAAAAGACTCGTGAACTGAGTAGCTCAGATCATGTTTATCACAGCATAGCTAATGGTTCAACCAAAAGTGCCGAGCCTAAAGTAACTGCCAATACTCAAGCGGCAAAAGCTATTCCGCTTGATAAAAAAGATGATTTCACTGAGTTTAACAGTTAATTGCCAATACCAATGGTTAAATTTTTTAAGGTTTCGGCGGGGCTGTTAGTCCCGCCGAAACCTGTTTTTTAATTGAGTTCTATAATTTTTTTTCTGCCCAGCCACCGAACGTATATAGGTAGAAATGTTTTTCGTCGGTAGTGATGATCAGCTCTCCTGTGACAGCATAATTTTTGTCTATCCATCCTCTTATGTACGCACTGCCCATAAGGTTTCGCACTTTCATAGTGTCGTTATTAGTCTCAAGTATTACGTAAGAGCCTTTGGTTAAAAAGAAAAGCTTCGATTGATTATCGCCATTACTGTCGTTATAGATCTGCTGCGGGTCGATATTGCCTTTCGGTCGGCAGGTCATAACCTCAAATTCGATGTCCCTGTTATCGTCGACGAAAAACCGGCCCTTCCAATCGGCTTGTATCGAGCCGTTAGCGAGTATGATCATATCTATTGTGCCGCGATCTTTGTCGTTCTCGATCGGGATGGTTTTTACTATTAGAGCCTGAGGAATTTGCGGCTGGTCTTTGGCAGGGGGGCCGAAGGCTTGTTTACGCAAACGATTCTGCATCTGTTCCCATTGACGCCAGGGTGGGTTAATGTTGGATTCTCCGCTGCCTATCTGATAGATCGGCCCATACATTCTGGTGTAGTAGATAAACATTCCAATTACTACGACAACCAAAAGCCCAAGCAGCATCGCATAGCCGTTTCGATCGTTTTGCCTGCGGTATTGTAATTGTTCGGTTTTCATAAGTACATACCTCTGTAACACGTTTTTGGACGCATAAGTCTTATAGCGTTAATTTTATATCAAGTCTCAGTAACTTGACAAGGAAAAAAGACCTTATGAAGCGTATAAATTAAAAAATATTTTTGGGACAGATATGAATTAAAAATCAGGCTGTTTGCTTAATGAAATGGATGGATTTTGCCTTGCTTTTATATTGGCCTGCGGTTATATAGTTTCATTATGGCATATTTAGCGGTCCCCATAGCGGCGAAGGATTTTGAGCAGGCATCCGGGCAGATAGATTCGGCAATATCTGCCGGAGCCGAGATGCTTGAATTACGCACTGACTATCTTCAGCGGTTAAACGTTGATCTGGTAAAAAAAATAGCGGCACACGCCAAAAACTCTGGAGGCGGTGCTCTGCCTTTGATAGTGACCTGCCGCGATATACGCCAGGGCGGTGCCAGGGATTACCCTGTCGAACTGCGGATCGATGTATTGGTGACGGCACTTAAGGCTGGTGTCGAGTTCGTCGATTTTGAATATGAGAATTTTCTTGTCCCCACGAACCAGGGCAGGATCAAGGTAGCCTTATCTGAGAGTTTGAAGGGCAGATTAATACTGTCGGCGCATAACTTCAAGGGTAAATTCGAGAATATCAGCAGGCTGCATCGTCATATTCAGACATTATATTCAGCAGCGATCCCGAAACTGGTTTACACCGCTAATCATATTAACGATTGTTTCGAGGCGTTCGATCTGCTTCATAGTACCGGCCCAGACAGGATCATTTTGTGTATGGGCAAAGCTGGGTTAATTAGCAGGATAATCGCCGGCAAACTCGACAACTTTTTAACATTTGCAAGCGTGGAAGAGAAAAAAGCGACGGCTCCGGGGCAGTTGACGATAGAGATGCTAAAGGGCCAGTTCAGATATGACACGATCGATGCCGACACTGAGCTTTATGGCGTGATAGCCTCTCCGGTGGCGCATTCGATGAGCCCAGCGGTCCATAACGCATGCTTCGAGCAGATCGGAGCCAATAAACTGTATCTGCCTTTGCTCGTCGAAGGCGGCAAGGACGAATTCGATGAGTTTATGAACTCTGTTTTGAGCAGGCCCTGGCTCGGGTTCAAGGGCTTTAGTGTCACGCTGCCGCATAAACATAATGCCCTGGATTACGCTAAGGCTAAGGGCTATGACGTTGAGTTCTTAGCTGAAAGGATCGGTGCGGTCAATACACTCTTGATCAGCGACAAGCCTGGCGTGTATGCAGGCAATACCGATTTTGCCGGTGCACTGGATTCGATAACCGACGCGATGGAGATCGCCGATGACGCTTTGTCCGGCATGTCGGTAGCGGTAGTTGGCGCAGGCGGTGTAAGCAGAGCGGTGGTTGCAGGCCTATCAGGGGCTGGCGCAAAAGTGAAGATATATAATCGAACGGTTGAAAAGGCGGCTATGCTCGCTGAAGAATTTGATTGTGAATTTGCAGGCTCCGATCAGATACTCGAAATCGATGCCGAGCTTTTGATAAACTGTACAAGTATAGGGATGTATCCGGATATACAGACCTCTCCTGTGCCTTCATCGTGCCTAAAGGGGGGGATGACGGTTTTCGATACGGTTTATAATCCGGTCAAAACCTTACTGCTCAGCAAGGCCAAACAAGCCGGCGCAAAAACGATCGACGGCCTGACAATGTTCGTCAACCAGGCCTGCGCCCAGTTCAGCCTGTTTACAGGCCAACAAGCTGACCCTGCTCTTATGAGAAATATCGTACTGGAAAAGTTAAGTTTCAGGGGTGCAAAATAGTAGTGCCCTGAGTTTGTGTTATTTAATGGTTGCTTTTAAGTGGCAATAGCTGATATATTAGAAATCGTAATAATCGAAAAATGAACAGGTGAGAATATGAGTGTTCACATTGACATATCCAATGACAAGATAGTTGAATTTTGTCAGCGTAATCATATTTGCAGTTTCGCGTTTTTTGGTTCGGTACTCAGAGATGAGTTTAGTCCTGACAGCGATATTGATGTGCTTGTGGAATTTGAAGAAGTGTATAACCCCAGTTTGATGGAGTTGGCTTCGATTGAGAATGAGTTGAGTGAAGTTTTTGGTCGCAAAGCGGACATGGTAGAGCGTCGTTCTGTTGAGCAAAGCAAAAATTACATCCGACGCAGACACGTCCTGGAATCGCTGGAGGCTGTGTATGTGGCGTGATGATGCGTATTTGCTCGATATGTTGTTGGCGGCGAGGAAAATTCTCGAATTTACGCAGGATTCAACATGGCAGGGGTTTCGAGACGATGAATTAACGCAAAACGCCGTTATGCACCAGATTCAGATTATAGGAGAAGCTGCGAGTAAAGTTTCTGCTCAGTTTCAGCAGGACCATTCCCAGATTCCATGGCACGGGATTATCGGTATGCGCAATCGACTTGTACATGAATATTTTCACATCATTCCGAAAAGGATATGGGATGTGGTGGACAGGGATATCCCCGGATTAATTCAAGGTCTTGAACCGCTTGTGCCCCCGGAAGAATAATGCAATGTTAGCTTTGCAATGAACGATTTTTGAGGAGTAAAAATGTCTAAGAGTGAAAAGGTAGTTTTGGCTTATAGCGGCGGGTTGGATACGAGTGTTATTCTGCCCTGGCTTAAAGAGACTTATGGTTATGATGTGATTGCTTTTGCCGCTGAGCTCGGTCAGGGCGATGAGCTTGAAGGTATCAAACGCAAGGCTCTAAAGAGCGGTGCGAGCAAGTGTATCGTCAAGGACCTGCGAAAGGAATTTGTCGAAGATTATATCTGGCCTCTGCTAAAAGCCGGCGCCGTTTACGAGAATGGTTACCTGCTCGGCACAAGTATCGCCAGGCCTTTGATCGCCAAGTATCAAGTTGACGTCGCTCACGCCGAAGGCGCCACGGCAGTTGCCCACGGAGCCACCGGCAAAGGTAACGACCAGGTTCGCTTCGAGCTTACGTTCATGGCTCTTGACCCGTCATTGAAAATTATTGCGCCCTGGAAGGACCCGAATTTTGAGCTGACTTCGCGTGAGGCAGCGGTCGATTACGCCAAAAAGCACAAGATACCGATCGAGCAGAGTAAGAAGAAAATTTATTCGCGAGATCGCAACCTCTGGCATATCAGCCACGAAGGCGCCGACCTTGAGGACCCGGCAAATGAGCCTAAAGATAATCTGTTCGTGATTTCCAGGCCGACATCCAAGACCCCGAACAAAGCTGACTATGTTGAGGTTGGTTTTAAAGAAGGTATCCCAGTCAAGCTAAACGGCAAAAGGGTCAGCGGTGTTCCGATGATCGAGACTCTAAATAAGATAGGCGGCAAACATGGTGTCGGCCAGATCGACTTAGTTGAGAATCGTCTGGTCGGGATAAAGTCTCGCGGCGTATACGAAACCCCAGGCGGAACTATCCTTATGACCGCCCACGATGCCCTGGAGACCTTAACGCTGGACCGCGAAACGGCACATTACAAAAAACAGGTTGCGCTTAAGTACGCCGAACTTGTTTACAACGGCCAATGGTTTACCCCGTTACGCGAGGCGATCGACAGCTTCGTTAATGTTACCCAGCGAAACGTCACCGGAACCGTCAAGCTCAAACTGTTCAAGGGCAGGTGCACTCTGGCTGGAACAAAAAGCCCGAGGAGTCTCTACCAAACAGATCTGGCCAGCTTTAAAATGGGAGCTGAATATGATCCGACCGATGCGACCGGCTTTATAAAGCTCTTCGGTTTACAGATGAAGGTTAATGGCGTTGTGAACAAGAAAAAATAGCGTCCTATGCCCATCGTCTAAAATGACCGTAAAGTCCGCATCCGAGGGCATAAAATATCAAGTTGAGCCAGCTATATTGTCGAAAACAATACTGTAGACCGTCGTAAACGCTATTGTTCTTGTCAAGTGGGAGTGGCTATTTTGGTTCCTGACTGGTTTTGGCTCTGTTTCATCTTTGCTTTCGGTTGCTGTATAGGCAGTTTTTTGAATGTCGTCATCTATCGTCTGCCTCGTGAAAGGTCATTGGTTACTCCGCCTTCGGCATGTCCGGCTTGCGGTAAGCGGATTCGGTTCTACGATAATATACCGTTGCTGTCGTGGCTTGTGCTGGCCGGTAAGTGCCGCAATTGCAAAGCGAAGATATCTATCCGTTATTTTCTTGTAGAACTGCTCACCGGCGCAGTTTTCACCGGACTGTTCACGTTATATTTTTACAGCCACTTTCGTGCCGGCATCCTGCCCGTTGCCGACGGAGGCTGGCTGATATATCTATTACACATCATTTTGTTAGCTGCCCTGATAGCCGCATCCGGCATTGATATGGAATTTTGGATCATACCTTTGTGCGTATGCTGGTTCATTACCGTTGTTGGCCTGGCGGGAGCAACGGTTTGCTCATTTGTTCTTAACACCGAGACGATTGAAGGCTATCACCTTATATATTCAGCTTCGGCAGATACAGCTTCGGCAGCCGCAGGTGCGGGGCTTGGCTTAATATTGTCATTGCTGTTTTTGACAACGGGTTTTATCAAAAGAAGTTACGAATCCGACATCCCCGAAGAGCAGGCGGATAACGAGACCAAATCACAGATAAATCATCGTATCGAGGCCTGCAGGGAGATATTGTTCCTGCTGCCGATCATTGTATGTTCTGCGGTGTTCTTCCTGCTCAATCGCAGGGTTGAGCTTATTGGTCAGTTTTGGGCGAGTGTTTCGCAGATACAGCCCTTGGCGGGCTTTTTGGGGGGGGTGTGGGGCTATTTTATTGGATGTGGTATTGTCTGGGCTACTCGCATACTTGGAACGCTGGGGTTCGGCAAAGAGGCGATGGGTCTTGGAGATGTGCACTTGATGGGCGCTGCAGGGGTCATAATAGGCCCGGTTTCTGTAGTCATTGCGTTTTTTATCGCGCCATTTTTTGGGCTTATCTGGGCCTCGGGCGTAATGTTTTTTAAAAAAATTCGACAAATTCCCTATGGTCCTTTCTTGAGTTTAGCCATATTTGCTGTTATGATTTTACACGACTGGATCTTCAGTTTTTTGTTTAACGTTTTACAAGGCTAAAAAATAACGGATAATTTAATTAAGGAGAATTAGAAATGACAGGTACAAACGTAAAATTTCACCAGACAAAGATGGTTTTGATATGTGTTTCTCTTATCGCAGCTACATTTCTTTCCGGCTGTACCAACTGGAAGAAAAAATACCAGGCACTTAATGTTGAGCACAAGAATTTAAAGGGGCTGATGGAATATGAAAGAGGCGAGGCTTCCCGCCTTTCCGGCGAGCTTGCCTCCGGTCAGCAGACAATTAATGAACTCCAAAAGAAAATTGATGAGTTAGATCAGAGTCCCGGCGAAGCCACCGGTTTCGGCGCCGATTATGATGTCCGCGTCGACACGGCCGCTGGAACCGTTACCGTGACACTGCGAAACGATATATTGTTCAGCCCGGGTTTTGCATCACTGAAAAAGGGAACCAGTGTTGAACTTAACCACATTATCTCGGTTTTGAAAAGCCAGTATGAAAGATCACTGATAGATGTTGTCGGCCATACCGATTCCGATCCGATCAAAAAATCAAAATGGAAAGACAACTGGGAACTTTCCGCTCAGCGTGCCCTGACGGTGACCCGTTATCTGATTAAGGGTGGTATAACCGATAGTAAAATTCGTGCCGTAGGCCGAGGAGCCGCTGTCCCGGTCGAACCAAACGATTCATTGAGCAACAAAGCCAAAAACCGCAGAGTAGAGATTGTCGTTCATCTCAAATGACATTTTACCGTCGCTGTTTATAGAGATTATAACAGCGCCGTCTCTGGCGGTGTAGAGGCCTTTTTTCTGCGCAGAACTCAGCTTATCGTATTGTCTTCGATTACAGCTTGTTATCACTATCTCAGGAGCTATTCTTTCGAGAAAGCCAGGTTCAAGGCTGTTAATCGAGCCGTGATGGGGACTGACGAGGATGTCCGCTTTTAGTGATGGGTAAATTTTCAGCAGCTGCCTTTGAGCAAACTTTTCGACATCCGAGCACAAGAGGATTTTTCTACCCGCGAATTCTATCATAGTTACCAGCGATTTATCGTTATCTCGCAGATGTTCATTGTCCTCAGCCTGTCCGAGCGGCCAGAGAAACTTTATTTTAGCAGGGCTGTCAAAGCTGATATTATCGCTTATAGATTCTATTTGGAATCCTTTTTCGCTGAGGCAGTTACTAAGAAATTTTGCCGTTCCCCAGCGGTCGGTTTTGGCAAAAAACGTATTGTCAGCGTAAATCGCCTCGACCTTCCCGCTGCTAACGATTTCCGGGATACCGTTAATATGGTCGGTATCGTTATGGCTAATAAGACAGGCTTCGATTCTTTTTATACCCTTGTAATTAAGAAATGGATTGATGATACGCTCACCGACGTTGCCTGTATGCAAAGAGCCGGCATCGAACAGTAAATTACTTTTGCCCGGCAGTTGTACAACGATAGCCTGGCCATGCCCAACGTCGAGACAGGTAAGGATTAAATTGTCTCGATGTGTATTGTGGTATTTACTAACGCCGAGAAAAATTATTATCGCCAATGCCCCTATAGTGCAGATCGCTTTTTTAAAGTTTGACTTTTTGAAATAAACCAAAGCGCCAAAAACTATCAAGCCATAATAGAAAATTATCAGCCCGATAGATACATGCCCAATGAGAATCTCCGAAGGTACGATCTCCGCGATGAGTTTTACAAACCAGATCATGACAACTGAAAGGAAGTTGACTATATAACCCAATAGAACTGCTACACTCGGAAGTAAAAGTGACAGTATTATTTTCAAATACCCGGCAGTCAGGGTCACTGCCACCAGAGGAAATACAATGACGGTCCACAGAGCCGATAATGGGCTGATGATATAAAAGTGGTACAGCAATACACCAGCCGCACCGAGCCAGGCACCAAGGCCAACCGAAAACATATTCGTCGAAAATTTGATTACCCTAACGATTGGCCAGGAAAACGACTTATTGGCGATATATTTTAATACATGCTCATTGAAAAAATACTCAATCCTGTTTGTGAACAGTAATATCCCCAGCACACAGGCAAAGGATAGCTGCCACCCCGCTTCGAATAATTGTGTCGGCCTTATGAGTAAAAGTATTATCGCTGCTAATGACAATGTGTTGTATGGCTTGGGGCTTCGGCGAAAGAAAAAAGATGCGCAGAAGACAAAACATATGATCGCCGCTCTAAGTGTCGGTGCTCGCGGCGGGACGATCAACAGAAAGACGGTCAAAGCGATTATGCAGATAACAGCTCTCGCCGGCTTGGCCAACCCTGCCGTTTTGCACAGCCACCATACAGAAAACATCAAAATGCCAAGGTGCATTCCCGATAGGCTGATAAAGTGCAGCAACCCAGTCCTGCGAAACGCTCGCCAGGTGTCACTATCAATATTGCCGCGGTATCCAAGCAGCAAAGCCTGCAAAAGACCTTGACTGGGCTGCCCATCCGATACCCCTTCTAAAAGAGCATTATTGGCCAGTTCACCGAATTTGCTTTTGACCCTTGTAAAGAGTCCCGCTTTTGTCCCCGATAGGATTTCGACAGCCTCTGCCGAGCCGACCGATGCCGCGATAAAAACATTTTTTCGAGCCATGTACCTGGCAATATCGAATTGCCCCGGATTGGTAGCAGCCTTGAAATTCCCGAGCAGGCAGTAAAACTCAACATTATCGCTGGCCCTGAGGTCAAGTATCGGCTGATTAACCCGCACTCGTATAGTCCCAACTGCCTGCACCCAGCCCTCCGTAGCCTCAACTTCGTTGACCTTAAGATAGAAACTGCTGCCGGGATCGCTGTGTTTGAACCGGGCAAATGCCCATTGCCGATTTTTATTGATAAAAGGCTCAGTAACGACCAGCCCTCTTATAGTGGCCGGCTGACGATCCATTGTCACCATGTTGCGAATATCGTTAACCCCTGCCTTATTAAAATCTACCAGCCGAATCCCGCCCAGACTGACAAAGCTCAGAATAGCGCAAATGCTCAAAGCCATTGAGGGATTTTTGCTTCGAAGAATAAAAACAGTCACTGCTGACACGAAAGACACCGCCAATAGTATCAGCCACAAATACAAACCAACCGCAAAAGTCTGCTGGATAACGATACCCGTTATGAGTCCGACCGCGGCAAAGACCAAAGGCCCTATACTGACAAGCCGAGGAAACCAATCCTCACTGCCGGCAAGTTCACGATCGATCCGTTCTAACTTTTGCGTAATGTTATCCATAGAAACCTGTCACTATTATAAACAAACATCCGCAAATTGCCCCAAAAACCTGTAAAAACGTAAAAAAATTAAAAAAAGATTAGATTTTTCTTGCAATACCAGAGCAGATTGTTGTAGAATAGATAGTGAATAGAGAAGGCAGGCTCAAAATATCATATTTAAATCTGTCACTATCATAATTCGTACCGAAGTTATCATACCGAGCCAACCTTTCAAAATACCTTTTTTTACTAATTTGTTGCTGCGCTGCTGATAAATGCAGAGTTTCGAGGACAAATGAACAGTAAATCAGCCATTTTGGAACGTCACAGGGCATTATTGAAAAAAAAACCAAAAATCCAAATTTTTTCTGTAACGAAATCGATTTTGCGGGATTATCTCTTCAGGACAGGCAAAAAAGTCTATATCTCGGCCTAATATTTTTATATTGTTTTGTGAAAGGACTGAAAAATGAAGATAAAGAGAAAAACAGGCCTTGTTTTTGTGGTGCTTATCGTTGCAACTCTTTGCAGCGGGCGAATGATCACTGTTGATGATAATGGTTCAGCCGATTTTAATAATATCCAGGCTGCCATCGATGATGCCAATGAAGGTGATGTTGTTGAAGTTTGGCCTGGGGTTTATACCGGTGATGGTAATCGTGATATTGATTTTCTGGGTAAGGCTATTACCGTTCGCGGTACTGATTCAAATGATCCGAATATTGTGGCAGCGACGATTATTGACTGTAACGGTACAGAAGCCGAGCCTCACAGAGGTTTTAATTTTACCAATAACGAAGACTCAAACTCTGTTCTAAGCGGTCTAACTATTGCTAATGGTTGTGGCCCGGGTATTATAATTTATGACCAATTGCGTTCAGTCGGAGGGGCCATCTACTGTGAAGAATCAAGTCCGACAATTAGTAAGTGTGTTATCCGTGATAATTCAACCTGGGGCTCGTATAGCAAGGGGGCCGCTATATATTGTCACAAAAGTAGTCCAAAGATTAATCATTGTATTATAACAAATAATTCGACAGAGGGCATGTATGGTACTGGTGGTGGTATTTACTGTACATATAGTTACAGCAACCCAATTATAAGTCACTGTACAATTGCAGATAATTCGACAGATAGTATTGGTAGTGGTATTTACTTTGCTTATGACGATAACAATGCAGTTGTCAGCCATTGCATCTTATGGGGCAACTATGCTCAAAGATATTCACAGATATTCGGAATTCACTTTATTTCCTACTGCGATGTGGAAGGTGGTTGGCTTGGCGTTGGAAATATCGACAAAGACCCTTTGTTTTTTGATTCTGGGACAGGGATTTACCACATTTCGCCTAATTCACCATGCCTTAATGCAGGTGATCCGTGCTATAGCGGTGTTTCAGGAGAAACTGATATCGATGGTGACCCACGGATTATCAATAGACGTATTGATATCGGTGTAGACGAGGTCGATTACGAAAGACCGTTGATAGGTGTATCACCCAGAGTATTAGAATTTAACACACTCATAACCAGCCCTGCGCCGGAACCACAGAATCTATCTATTTGGAATAATGGACTTGGCACACTGAACTGGGAGATTATTGAGGATTGTTCATGGCTGCAAGTTGTCCCCAATACAGGAGAATCTGTGGACCAAGTCAATAATGTTGTTTTGAGTGTGGATACTTCCGGGCTTGGTTGGGGTTGCCACAGCTGCGAATTAACGATAACGGGTGATAGTGTAGTCAATAGCCCTCAAACAGTGGATGTGGTCTTAAATATTGGTGGTTGGCAATTACAAGTACCATCGGAATATAACACCATTCAAATGGCGGTTGACGTAGCGGTGCATGGAGATACTGTTGTTGTTCAGCCAGGGGTGTATGAGGAAGATGTCAACTTCCTGGGCAAAAATATCACGTTGACGAGCGTTAATCCGAGTGATTCAAGTGTTGCAATTGCAACAACTATTAATGGAACTGTGGTTTTTAATGGAACAGAAGATTCAAATTGTTTACTTACGGGCTTTAATATTAACGGCTACATTAAAGGCTTTGATAGCTCAGTCGACCCCTATGGTGAGAACCATACTCATGCTACAATTAGCTATTGTCTGCTTCAGGACAACGACGGAATCAACGGTATGGTAATTCACGCTTGTGATGGCACAATCCGCAATTGCATAATAAGTCAGAGTCGGTATTGGTCCATTTGGATGGAAAATGAGGCGATTTTTGATTGTTTCGGTTTGATTGAAAATTGTACAATAGCAACAAATGATATTGCAGCTATCCGTGTTTCAGAAGGAGGAACAACAACAATAAGAAATTGTATTATTTATCCTTATACTAATCAGGACATCGCTTGGATTTTTGGAGGGATTTTAGATGTTTCGTATAGTAATATTAAAGGTGGCCTGAATGGGATTTTGATTTGTGGTACGGGAAGTGGTACGGTAAATTGGGGACCAGGTAACATTGATATAGATCCGTGTTTTGTTGAGCCTGGACGCTACTATAATGAGACAATAATCAAAGGCGATTATCATTTAAAGAGCCAAGGCTGGCGGTGGGATGCGGGACGTCAGCGATGGGATTATGATGATGTTACGAGTAGATGTATTGATGCGGGTAAGCCGGGGGATCCTTTAGGCGGTGAGTTATTGACTGTTCCGGATGACCCTGATAATGACTGGGGGCAGAATCTGCGGATCAATATGGGTGCTTATGGTTGTACGCCCAAAGCTTCTATACCCCCATACGACTGGGCGATATTGCCGGATCTGACGAATGATGGTATAGTAAATTATAATGATTTCGCAGCGGCGGCATCTGATTGGCAGGAAACCAAAGACACACAGAGCGGCGACCTAAATAGGGATGGTACAGTAGATATGACTGATGTTATGTTGTTTGCAGTTGACTGGCTTGAGCAAACAATTTGGCGGTAGGATAACTGATTAAGGAGATACATTGTTATGCATAAATATAAAAAGACGAGCGTTATGTTAGCGGTATTGGCGTTAATTGTTCTTTCGCTTGTGATCTTTGCCGGAGCTATGGACAAGTCTGTCCGTGACGAAGAACATATGCACTGCGCCGCCGGCGTCCTGCAGTCAAAGGGGCAGATGGTTTACAGGGACTTTTCTTATCCCGCTCAGCCGCCATATCTGCCGTTACTCTACGCCGGGCTTTTTAAGGTGTTGCCGACGACGCACTACCTGTTTACAGGCAGGGCGTTTTCGGTTTTTTGCAATATCGTTACAGTTCTCTGTATTGTGGCGATTTTTCGGCGAGTCTTTGCTAATTATAGATTTGCCGGCACACTGCTCGGCATCGCTGGTGCTGTGTTGTATGTCTTTAATCCGTTTGTCTATAACATCAGCGGTTTTGCAGGCAATCACGATTTTGTAGTTGCTTGTATTGTCACAGCTTTTTGGTTGTTTGTTTCTATTGATCTGAGCCAAAGCTCAAGATATTTTCTTGCTGCTGGTATCGGTTTTTTGCTTACCCTGGCAGTGTGTACGCAGTTAAAAATGGTGGTAATGCTGGGCCTGTTTTTTGTAATGCTGCTGATCCGTTTCAAAGGGACTCTAAAGAACAGACTAAAAAATATCTTACCTTTTTTACTTGCGATGGCTGTCGCTTTGATTTGGCCTGTCTGGACGCTGATTGCCTCCCCGAAAGCATTTTATATAAACAACTTCTCAATACCTGTACGTTATGCTCAGGTGATGTATAATGCCAAGGCGGTTTTCGGTAAATTCGAGCTTTGCCTTGTTTCACTGGCGATACCAGGCGGCATTATCCTTGCGGCGATCACAGTTTTTCTGTGCATAGCGATCTTCCGTTATCGAGGTAAGCTGGCCATAACAGATGCTGTAAATGCCGTTCTTGCGGTGTTATTGGTTCTGGTATCTGTTTTGCTGATCCTGATATTTCCTCAATTGCGATTGAATTATTTTGGCAGGCTGGTACCTTTTTTAATAATCAGCTTTGCGTATCCTCTTGTTTATCTTCGAGCAATAGCTGACGTCGATACCAAGTCAAAGATATTCAGGACTGCGAGTATTATAATGATCGCCTGCGTTGCCAGCGCTGTCGGCTGTCGTTTTGATATGCTGACCAGAGTTTCGACTGTATTGAAACCGCAAAGCTGGATACCCGTAAAAGTGCACAGGATAGCTCTTGGCATTGCGCGCAAAAGTACAAGCCACAAACCAGTTGCTACTCTGTTACCTATCTATGCGCTGGAAGCCGGACGTAATATTTATACCGAACTGGCAGCAGGGCCATTCGCTTACAAGGTCGCATCGGCTATGTCGCCCGACCAGATCGATACCGCAAATATAATCACACCTAAAAAACTAAAGCAGCAGTTGCACGATTCTCCGCCTTCAATTGTGATTTTGAGCTCACCTTCCAGGGATATAGAATTTGTCCTGCTTAGGATCGCAAAAACCAAATGGCCGGAACAGGATTACGACGAACAGCTCTGGGAAAGAAAAGAATACGATATCGGCTTTACAGTCTACATCAGACGAGACAAGTACTACAAACCAACCAAAACCAAAAACAAAATCTTTGTAGCCCGCAACTTGTGATTCAAAAGACGAAGCTCGAAATTAGAAGCACGAAATCCGAAACAAATTCAAAGCACAAAATACAAAATAAGAAGCAAAATTGGAACAGCGGATCAGGTGAATTGTGGAGTTGGGGGGGGGGGACCCTGGTCTAAGACGAGTTTTTCTCTGGCGTTGAAATTAAGTTTCAATGAGATTATTCAAGGCCTTCAAGCCAGCTTAGGCCCATTACTTTCACATCGGCAAAATCAACATTGCCATCGCCTGTAAAGTCAGCACCGCCGCAATCACCACAGCCGGCTTCCAACCAGTGCAGTGCAAACAGAGAGAAATCAACAAAGTCTACATCACAATAACCGTCCATGTCCGCCACTAACGGGCATGGGACAATATCAAAAAATGAATACGCCGATAGCGGTAGTTCAGGTCCCATCACAGTCACCTCAACCAGTGCCTCGCTGACGCCGTTTGCATCGATCCAGACTTCCGCAATACCATCCGCATCTGTGGTGAATGTTGCCTCTGTTCCGTCAGGTGAGAGGAAAGCGGTGTTGAAATTAAAGTCTCCGGCAATTTTTTTGAAGACAACCTCTTCACCAGGTATTCCGACAAAACCGTTTTGCACGCTTGCCTGAATCGGTGCCTGGCGACCTGCGGCTATCATGTTTGGAACTGGGCCAATAATGTGTACCTGATCCGGATCCTCGAACGGTGTCTCATCAAGTACATCAGCAGGAGGATCTGTGATGTCTGCCAGTGTTACGCCTGGGTCAAGCAGCACCTGGCTGGCGTAGACGTTAATCGCAGTACCGGCACGGATAACAGCTATGCCTGCAGGGTTACCTGTAAAATCTATCACTCCCCCCGGATCGTCGGCAACCACATACACATCATTAGTCGCTAAGATGGTATCTTCCGGTGCCGGGGACATCTGTGCAAGGCCACCTGTTGTTTTGGTCACCACTCTCCTGCCACTGAGCGTAGCTCTGTTTTTGACGACTTTTTTTCCATCTATTATTACCGTGATCGTTCCCTGATCAGCTACATCATTGTATGGATATTTTACAGCAGGCTCACCGGGCTTGCCTCCATTGATGGACGTGTCATCCTGCATCGTCAAGTTTCCTGACAGCGTGATCACAACATCTCCACCGTTACTGGCATCGTGTTTACTGTTCTCGTATTTTTCGGTGTCACCGTTACTGCTCTGGCCGGTGGCACCATCTATTTTCCCATTACCGTTGAGATCGAGATTGTCAGCTTTTATTTTGACTTTCGGAGACATACCCGTTCCTTGGTTGCCTTTGTCCGTCTTGACTTTTCCTCCCTTTATCTTCCCGTCTACTGTAAGGTCGCCTTTGCAGTTGATATTAACTTTGGCCTCGAGATTATTATTGGCATTTGTATCGCCACTTAGCATGCTATTCGCGCCTACGCTAAGGTTTCCAGTGGTTGTAATGGACAGTCCCTCGGTTGCAACATCACCCGTTAAGGTGGTTGAGCGGATTCCGGGATCAGAACTATCAATGGTCAGGCTGTTGACATGGACCTTGACGTCGACAGAAATAATTCCAGAGTTTTCGGGTATGGTTACGTTGTCGCTCTTTCCGGGCACACCTGCTGGATCCCAGTTTCCAGGAGTATTCCATTTAGTGTCTACACCCTCACCGGTCCAGTCTTTATCTCCGGCTATGCTCACATTCTGCATGAAGGTTATGGTGATAAGTATCAGTAAAATGAAACTAAGCGGACACGCCATGGCCTGCCTAGTTACTTTGGTTGTTGTCTTTGGTGCAGGCTTATGTGTAACAGAGCGTTGTCTGCGGCGCAGCAGGGCCAAGGCTCCGACGCCCAGTAAGAGCACCGATGTTGGTTCCGGTTCATAGAATACTTTGCTGGTGAGCTCCTCGTCAAAACCTGTACCGGTCGGCTCCAACGCACCGGGCATCGGGTTAGGCAGATTTCCACCATCGGGAATACCGAGCCCAAAACCATCGTTCTCGCCTCCGATAGGCCAGCCGTGATAAGCTTCTACTGTCTCAGTGCTGGTCTCGATAGTGAGCGAAATAAAATCGATAGCGAACAAGCCATCGTCAGTGTCGGTAAAGAGCAAATGCATCCCCACTTCACCGGTTGCCAAAGCCGGGAAGAAAGACGGATCAATGTCGGCGGTAAAGACGTTTGTTTCCAGCGATCCCATGTTGATCTCTGGTGTGCCGGGATAGGCAGCAGTACCAAAAAGGTCATCGGAAAAGTCGTACTCCGGCAGGCCGGCACTTAGATCCAGCAGTTTTGCGAAGTTGGTTTCAAAGCCGCTGACGCTGCGATGGGCAACAAGTGACGCAAAATCCACCGAGAACGTAGCAGAGACTATATCAGCTTCGGGGATCGGGTCATAGATAAATGTGCCCCAACTTGTTGAAGCCAGCAGCAGAACCGCTAAAGTTAGTAAACATGCCCCCATCTTGTTAGCTGATTTTGTACTTCTCATCACTCTCTCCTCCAAAAATAAAGCACTTCCACTAAAAGATCTGTTACGCGGGGAAAAAGAATTGCTCTGTCTCGCTCTCACCATTACCCTCTTTTTTGCCGCACAGGCTATCAAAACGACAATATTATATTAATAGCTTTATGGATTAATTGTCAAGGAAAAAATAAACCAAAAAGATAAAATCCCGGCAAATAAGGCGTCACGTATTGTAATATAGGTTTTTTTTAGAAAGCACGAGTAGAACGAAGAAAAGAGAAAGAGATTTGTTGAAAAACTTTTGTTGAATTGCGACAGGTAATCGTTAAAATAGTGCTGTGATAACATTATGAAAAGGCAAAGCTATGAGTGAAATGGAAAGCGACACACAAAAGCAAGGGCCTAAGGCGTCCAAGCTGGCAATGAAGATTATTTCTGTGCTTCACACTTCTTATATAGGTGTTATAAGTATAATGTTGGTGTTTTCAACATTGCGGGCTTCATTAAAATTTATTTTTGCTACAGATATGTATTATACGATTCATATTGTCGTAGGGGTTTTTGTAGCAGTCATTGGTTTATTTGTGATTATTGCTCAAATTAAGAAAGTAGCATACGTTGGGTTTGTGCAAATATTATGGTGGACACCGCAGTTAATCACAGTGGTTATTAAAGAATTTGATGCTGAATTTTCTCGTTATGTACTCTATTCACTTTATCATTGGCCAATGGGCTTAAGATTTAGTGTAGAACTTGGTTGGGACCTTAGCTCACATAAACTGCTTTTTGTACAACTCAACATAGTGGCAGTACTTGGTATTATTATTGCCACTATAACAAAGCATTATATTAGAGATAAACAATAAGTAAATTGCAGTTGTTAAAATGGTGTGGTGGGAATACAAGAAGAATATCGAATTTCGAACAAGGAATAACGAATGTCGAAGTTCCCCCTCCCTCATGGTCGGGGCTATGTGAGGGGGGTAAACGTTCAAATTGATTTCTTGACAGGGGGGGCTATCGCTTTTATCATATCCGTTTTACTTTACTTGATTTAAGGGTTTATTTGATGTCAGACAAGAAGAAGGGTTATCGGGATACGTTGAATTTGCCTAAGACGAGCTTTTCTATGAAGGCTAATCTTGTTCAGCGTGAGCCGCAATGCCGAAAGAACTGGGATAAGACGGATATTTATAACAGGATTCAGGATATTCGCGGCGGGTGTGAGCAGTATATTCTTCACGATGGGCCGCCATACGCTAACGGTGATATCCATATGGGCCATGTCATCAATAAGGTGCTTAAGGATTTTGTCGTTAAGTATAAGACGATGTCCGGCTTCGATGCGCCGTACGTTCCCGGGTGGGACTGTCACGGGCTGCCGATCGAAGTGAAAGTTATGGCGGAACTGGGCGATAAGGCTCAGCGGATGAGTAAGCTGGAAATCCGCAAGCAGTGTAAGAAATACGCCAGCAAATATGTCAAGCTGCAAACCAGGCAGTTCAAGCAGTTAGGTATCTTCGGTGATTTCGCGAATCCATATTTGACTTTCAAGCCCCAATACGAAGCCGGCATTATAGAGGTCTTCGCTGAACTGGTCGCCAAAGGACTTGTGCACAAACAGCTAAAGCCTATCCACTGGTCGATCGGCTGTCAGACTGCATTGGCGGAGGCGGAACTGGAATACCAGGACATTTCATCGCCGAGCATCTTCGTCAATTTCCCCGTCGCAGTTGACAGTCTCGATAAGCTGGTAGAGTTGGGTTTGGCTGAAAGGTCAGATAAGGTCTGCTTTGCGATCTGGACGACTACGCCCTGGACGTTGGCGGCTAATCTGGCAGTCGCGGTCCATCCGGAGCTGGAATATAAAACTTTAAAATACGAGATTGATGGCCAAAAAATGGTGTCGATCTTAGCGGCCGCGCGTATCGAAGCGGTAGTGGAAGCGGCTGGCTTGCAGGACGGTCAATACAGTATAAGCCAAACATCGGTTAAGGGTAGTGACCTCGAATCGCTTCGATATACTCATCCGTTCGTGGAAGTCAACCCAACCGACAAGGACGCTTACATGGTTATTACCGCTGATTATGTTACTACCGAGGACGGTACCGGCATGGTACACATCGCCCCCGGTCACGGCGTTGAGGACTATATGGCAGGGCAGAAGTATGGTTTGGCGATCTATTCGCCCGTGAAAAATGACGGCTGTTATGACGAGACCGTCCCGGATTGGCTGCGCGGGCTAAATGTTTTGGAGGTCGATAAGGTTGTCAACCAGGCCCTTAAGGACAGGGGGTTGCTTTTGGTTGAGAAAGAAATTATGCACAGTTATCCGCATTGCTGGCGGAGTAAGATGCCGGTGATCTTCAGAGCCACCGAGCAGTGGTTTATCGGTGTCGATAAGGAAATACCTCAAGCCGGCAAGAACCTTCGCGAATTGTCACTCGAACGAGTCAAGCACGTTAAGTGGATACCAGCCTGGGGGCAGAAGCGGATCGAGGGTATGCTCGAATCAAGGCCCGACTGGTGCATTAGCAGGCAGAGGAGTTGGGGGCTGCCGATACCGGTATTTATAAATTCTGCTGAACAGACTCTGCTGACGAAAGAATCTGTTTTGGCGGTTGCCGTTCATATCGGCGAAAAGGGTTCTGATAGTTGGTTCTCCGATAGTCCGCGTGAGATACTCGGTGAAGATTTTGTTTTGCCGGAAGGTTTCGATTATGATGATCTGCGGAAAGAGGAAAATATATTCGACGTCTGGTTCGAGTCGGGCTGCAGTTGGTACAGTGTCGCTGCTAAAGCTGGTTGGCCCGTTCCGGTCGACCTTTATCTCGAAGGTTCCGATCAGCATAGAGGCTGGTTCCAGTTGTCGCTTTTGCCTTGTCTGGGAGCGACCGGCAAAGAACCATTCAAAGCTGTCCTGACACATGGCTTTACCGTCGACGAAAAGGGCATGAAGCAGTCCAAGTCGCTGGGCAATTATGTTAACGCTCAGGACGAGGTTGAAAAATATGGTGCTGACATTTTAAGGCTTTGGGTTGCAAGCGTTAATTATCAGGAAGACATGCGGTGCAATGATGAACTGATAGGCAGGGCACAGGACGCCTACCGCAAGATCAGAAATACAATGCGGTATCTGTTCGGCAATACCAACGACTTCGACCCGAACCAGCATAGCGTTAGTTACGATAAAATGCTCGAGATCGATAAATGGGCGATGCAGCAACTGCAAAAACTCCTCGCCGATGTCCTGGAAAACTACGAGGCCTTTACGTTCCATAAAGCCTTTACGCTAATCTATAATTTCTGCACCGTACAAATGAGCAATATCTACATGGACGTTTTGAAGGATAGGCTCTACTGCGATGTAGCGGATAGCTTGTCCCGAAGGAGCAGTCAGACGGCAATGTACAGTATCCTTGAAACGATGATCCGTATGCTCGCTCCGATATTGGCACATACCGCTGAAGAAGCCTGGGACTGCCTGAATTTCAAGCCGCAGGATGTCGACAGCGTTCATCTGGCTTCTATGCCGCAGATTGATAAGTCCATCGACTACCAGGGCCAGGCTGATAAGTGGGATAAGATAATGGCTCTGCGTGACGAAGTCTTACGCACCCTCGAAGCCCTGCGTCAGGACAAGAAAATCGCCAGCAATCAGGAGGCCGACGTTAAGATCCGCTGTGACAAAGAACTGGCCGAGATCATCAATGGCCTCGGCACGGAAAACTTCGCTGCCCTTTGCATTGTCAGTCAGGTCACTCTGGAAACTATCGAAGGCCCTGCGGAAGTTGCCGCACAAAAGTGCGCTTACCAAAAATGTCAGCGATGCTGGAACTACTGGCCAAGCGTCGGAGCCGATATCGATAAGCCTGATCTATGCCAACGCTGCGCAACTGCCGTTTCCGGTTAGTATGAGCAAATAGGCTGCATGTGTTTTTTTCGGTAAGATATGATCAGTCTGCGAATCGTGAAGTATGCGATCGTCGCTACGACTGAGCCTATGATCAGTCCGCCTATCAAAAGTTCCAGTCCGATCTGAACTATAAAAATGCCCAGCTGCTCCCAGAACTGCGATGTAAGGAAATTTGTGTGGATATGCTTTAGCGACAGGGATTCTTTGAATAATTCAGCGATTTTGTTTGGGCCAAGATAAGGCTCGGTACGAAAAAAACTCAACACCGTTTGGCCCAGTAAATATGAAGGATAGTAAATCGCGACCAGTGTAAAGGCGTTGCATACCCAGACGCAGATTAAAGCCAGGAATTTGTTCGCCCGCAACACGAGAGCCAGTCCCAAAACAATAAGTATATGAAGTCCGAGAAATGGCGTCCACGCGACGAACAGCCCTAAAGCTGCACCAAGTGCTAACCGATGAGCCGAATCGTCAGCGTGCAGAACATGCCGCTTGACAAAATTAACAAATCGCTCTGTAGCAGTTTGGATATGCTTGTTTATTACCATAAAAAACGTTTAATAACGCAAAGTGACCTTTGGTCAGTTTGACCTAAGCTGCTCACGGACTTTTTCATAAACCTGTTCAAATGTCACAGAATCGATACTGTATGCCGGGTTATTGTTGTAAGGGCTTGTCCCTCTGGTAAAGATATCTACGCCCGCTACTGTTTCGGGCCTTGCATACGGCAAAACTCTTACAGGATTGGACAGCCCGAATATCATTACCAACGGTATTCCCAGAGCCGCCGCTATATGCCCCGGGCCTGTATCGTTGCTTACTACAAGTTTTGCGCTTCTTTGCACAGCTATCAGTTCACTAAGACTTGTCTGGCCGGCCAGGTTGACGATATCGACATTACAAACTTTTTGAATGTCATCGATAAGAATTTTCTCGTTAGCAGTTCCGGTTGCGATTACCGAAAGGCCGAATTGAGTTGTAATTTTCTCGGCAAGGGACGCGAAACGCTCGGCAGGCCAGCACTTTGTTCTGTGCAGTGAACTTGGTACAAAGACCGCGTAATTATTGCCAGTGACATTGTTTTTTTCTAATAAGCTTTTCGCTGATTCACCCGAAGCCGGATATTGAGGTAATATAAACTTGACTTCGATATCTTCGGCACCGGCTGCCTGGGCTATCTTCATATAGTAATCGGCTACATGAATACTCTCCTGGTCCTGTGTAACTCGGTGCGAGTATAGGATACTGCCGAACTCTCGAGTGTTTCGCATACCGTAGCGATCTTTACAGCCGCTAAGTAACGCCAAACCTGCTGTTCTAAAAAGACCCTGCAGATCAAGTACCGTATCGAATCTGCATTGGCGCAGCTTCGATATTAGTGATAGCAAAGCCTTCAAAGCGTACCAGTTGTGCCATACTTTACCGAGCAGTTTCCGGTCGAACAAAATGATTTCATCGAGATGCGGATGCCCTTTAAGAAGCTCGGCAAACTCCGGGCGGACAAGCCAACTGATCTTCGCATGGGGGTACTGCCGGCGCATCGCTGAAAGGGCAGGCAAAGCCTGAACAATATCGCCCAGCGAACTCGGCTTTATTATCAGTATATTTTTCAATTCCTCACTCATCGTCGAGACATTGTAAGCAATTAAACCCGCCCTTGCAATCGTTTATTTAACTACCCAAACTGGCGTGTGTGAGATTTTTTTTTCTGGCAAAAAAAATCTCACACATTTTTCGCTCTACCAACTCTCTCCAGGATTAAAAAACTGGTTAAGGTTGTCTTGGAATTTGCCGATATTATTGTCATGCGATTTAGCTTTGTCAGTGCTGAAAATGATGGTTAGGGAGCGAATTGTTGTGGGCAGAGGAAATATATATCAGGTAGACCGGGAAATCGACGCCATCACAGATGGATATTTTGGAATCGGCGATCTCATAGGAGAACTCTGCGCTGAAAAGAAGATACCTTTTAAGCCGGCAGTTTCAGCAGAAGACATTATGACAACCGATGTCAAATTGTTGACACTCGACCATACCACGGCTGCATTTCTTCGGTTAATGAAAGAGTACAACGTTCGACATGCACTGATAGTCGACAGTCCGAATGAAGGAGAGAGAGAGGCGTTTTTTGTTGGGGTGGTTTCAGAAAGAGATGTGTTAAGGCTAACCTCGCCACAGGCCAGATACGTGGAAACAAAAAGAAGAATTGACAGAAGGGCATTAAAACAACTGCTTACACAGATCGTAGTCAGAAAGCCCAAATACGTTTCTCCGGAAACGGCCCTGCAGGATATAATCTCAATATTGCTTGGCAATCACTTTGATATGCTGCCGGTGATTAGTGGGTCAAAGCCGGTCGGGGTTATCACAACCGCGGACCTGCTGAAAGTTTTTATCGAGTTCTGTGACATGATCTACAAAATATATCCCGACCTAAAAAATAAAGCAAGGCCAGGCAAATCGCGAAGCTTTCGTTCGCCGGGGAAAAAACTTCTCTCGGCCTGGGTTTGGCAAAGCGTAAAACAGATAATGCCCGAGCAGGTAATTTCGCTTGAACAAAACGAGACCATTAGAACCGCGATAGAGATCATGAAGCAGAAGCGATTTAGACACTTACCAATTACCGACTCTGGGCAGAAATTGATCGGTATCGTTTCAGACAGGGACGTTTTACGCCAGCTCCCATTTGCCGGAAGACGCTCTCCGATACCATCGCAGCAGTTCCGCGAGCATCTTTTTAGCGTTGCCCCGGAAGAGCCGGTACTGGATATGCCTCTGGGACAAATTATGACAAAGAAAATAAGACACATCCCAACCAATTGTAGTATTCATGAAGCGGCTAAAATAATGCGAGAGTTGCGAGTCAACTGCCTGCCCGTTGTCACTAAAGCCAAAAAAATCCGCGGAATTATCACAAACACCAACATCATCCAAATTCTCGCCTCAGCATACGAAACGAACCAGTTCTGCCTCGCATAAAATTGTAAAATGTTACCTATGTTTCGTTTTGTACAAATCTCAACCACGAAACACGAATCATTAACACGAAGAAAAAAACAGATAGAAAAAAAACACAGTTGCAATCGTTTATTCAACTACCCATCTAAACCATATCTAGCCCCGGTCTCTCGTGCTACGTAGCGATACTTCGCAGAGTAGTATTGGCCGGGGTTTTGTCCACCATGTCATTGCGATCAGCGCAGTCGAGAGGTCTATCAAAATAGATTTCTCCACTCGCTTTCGGCTCGGTCGAAATGACAAAAAAACGCATAAGCAACTTGTTTGCCCACGTCGAATCTATATAAAACTTTCTATCTTGTCTTTGCAAATCTTTTCCGTTATCTCGTGTAGTTTTTTTATGCGATGGGCGAGGTATTCTAATTGCTCTTTTGTGATCTTATATCTTTTTTTGTAGCGTGCATCAATATAGGCTCGGTTTAATAAATCAAAACACTCCTTCTGATCGTCTGTAGTCTGCGGAAAAATAGTAATAAAGGCAGGATTATGCCCACCTGCTCTGTGCAACCAGTCCTCAAGGTTGTGACTCTTGGGCTTGTAATTGCTAAAGACCAACTCAATTGTCGAATATAAAGCCTCAGCAGTTTGATGGAGTTCAAAGGCGGCTTTTTTGAGTTCATCAATTTTAATAGCTTGTTCATACATGCGGTAAGAACTCGTTGCGTTTTGTATCCAGTGTTCGTAATGTTCTTGTGCTGTGTGTTTTCTGTCGGCTGGAAGATGTTCTTTCTCACGAGCTAATTCAAAGTTGCCGTCATCGTACAACATACAGCCTTCCTTTTTGATATCAGTGAAGAAGTAGTGGCCTTTTTCGAGATGGGTATTGACATATTCTATTGTGTGGACGATGATGTTGGTCCATGTTCTTATGGGGAAGTCCCTGATACTTTTTTTGACTTTTCGCCAAAGGTCGGAACTGTTGGCAATTTTTACGGACTTGACGACAACGAGTATGTCATAGTCGGATTTGTATTCGTAGGTGACGCCATCTTCGACATAGGTGTCTTCAACCCACTCGTCACGAGCATACGAGCCAAAAAGAATCAACATTTGAGGCTCAACGCGGTCGCGGATTTTTTCGACAATGAGCTTTAGTTCATCCTGTTTATGTTCGGGTAAATGAGCTAATGATTTCTTCATATAGTCCCATTATGGCTAATCAAAACCCGGCAGTAAAGAAAAAACATCCCAAAACCACTCTTTTTTTGTTCCAGCACACTGTCACTGCGAGGAGCGAAGCGACGTGGCAGTCTCAACCAAATTATCAATAATCAATTGAAAGGCGACAGCTTTTTATAAGCTGCCGCCATCTATTTACGCTTCACACTTCACGCTTCACGAGATACGCTCAAACTGATCGTAGATCAGTTTGAGTTACCACTTAAATTTTTTGCTATCTTTGGTCAGTTCGACTACTCGATCCTTTACGTTCTTTTCTTTGAATTCAGGGTTTTTCCACTCATCGACCTTAGCTTCGCTTTGCTTGACCTTTTCCTGAAGTTTTGCCAGTTTCCTGGCAAGCTGTTCGTATTCGAGATATTTTCGTTTTACGATCAGGTCGTATCTGGAATTAACCACCTCTGTAAGCTCTTTGACCAACCCATCTTTTTCCTCGCCCTTGGCAGTCCTTATCTTCCTGGTCAGTTTGCCCCGGGTTCTCTTAAGTTCCAGGTCTTTCTTGAGTATTGTTGCCAGTTCAGGGTTGTCTTTTTCAGCTTCGCGAATCCCGCGATACTCTTTAAAACTCTCCGCTATCCTTGACCTGTACTGCTTGGGATCCTTTTCTTTCAACTTTTCTAACCACTTTGCTTTTTTGGGATAATTCTTTTCCAGCCATTCAATGTGTTCGATGAATTCCGCTCTTATGCCGCCACCCATTTTGCGTCCTCTGCCGCCGACAGCACTAGGCATACCTGGCCCGCCGGGTTTCTCTGGCCCCATCCTGTGCCCATCACCGGTTTTCTTAGAGCTTCCGGTTTTTCCTCGGCGAGAACTGCGGCCATTTCTAAGCTCTCGCATTCTGCGGCGAAGCGACTCCTTGAATTCATTAGGGTCATCCTTTCGCAGTTGTGTCAATTTTTCAGCTTCTTCGGGGTTCCTTTCAGCTATACGTTCCATTATGTGGTCGATTCTTTCTTCAGTCAGTTCCATCCTGCCGCCTTTTTTTGGATTACCCTTGCCCCAGAAATCTCTGTTACCATCCTTGGTTTCCGCACACAGACTCGAAGCAGTTAACAAGACAATTGCACCAGCTATCAAAACCATGATTTTAAAGAAACTGTTTTTCATTTTTCTACCCTTTCCAAAAATCGTTATCGATATCGATCAATTCGGTTTCCAATTCGATTATTTCCTGATACTCGTAATCACCGTTTTCGCCTAACTGCAATGCTGTTAGGTCGGCTTCAAATTGCTCGATCTCTGCAGCCAGCAATATGACTTCTTCATCGCTTTCCCAGCTTGCCGCGGCAACTGACACTACTTCATCAGGTACTATTTTTCTTTCATTAAGAACCTTAACGTTTATCAATAGCGTGGCAAAAAATATTGCAGCGACAGCTGCTACCTTATAAACTGTTCGCCTAAAAGTATTTGTTTTTCTGCTATCAAGGCTTTGGTCAATCGCCGCCTTTATATTCGCGATCAGTTCAGCCCCAGGCTCAGGTGCCGGATTGTCACGCAGTATCCGCTCAGCTTCCTGGATATCGAACAACTCATTCAAATTTTCATTATTATCAGTATTCATTACGTTTCCATTAATTCCTTTAATTTCTTGAGTCCACGATGCACTTTCGAGAGTATCGAACCTATCGGTTCATTTCGCATAGCCGCCAGTTCTCTAAAAGTTGCCCCCGAGTAAAATCGCAACATTATCAGTTCCCTTGTCTTCTCGTCGAGTTTTCCAAGCTGCTTCTGCAATTCATCGTCCCTGTCATAATTGCCGCCTGGATCAGCAGAAACCTTTGTTTCTTCGAGCGACCGTTTAACATCCAGTATTTTTTTCTGCCTTTGCCGAGTCCGCAGGTAATCGTAAAAAACATTAGACGCGATCCTGAATATCCAACTGTCGAATGATCCATTTTTAAAAGAGCTGATATTTTTGACCAGTTTGACAAATAATTCACTCAGCAGATCATCGCTGACATCTCTATTACCTGTCAGCCGGTAAAAATATCCGTAACATCGCTTTGCGTAAAGATCAAGCAACTGTGAAAAGCTCTCTGATTTGCCAGCCTTACAACCGGCAATTATCTGCGATAATTCTTCATTTTTTGCCATAATCATGAACTTTTCATAAATAAAGACGGCAAAAGCAGCGCATTTATTGCAAAAAATGCAAAAATCTGCCCATTTTTTATGCTCAAAACCACTACCCCCATACCCTGCATGCTGTATATTTTACTCAATATCCTCGTTTTCATCCTCATTATCGTCGGTTTTCCACTGATCCGACTCATTCATATCATCCAGTTCCCGCTGCATATACTTAAAGATCTTATTTTGCATTGGTGCCAATTTATTTTGCACCGCGAGCATCGATTGATAGCTGGCAACCAGCATATCGAGCCTGATCAACTGCCATTTCGCGATACATTCGGGTTCTTTGATATTGTCAAATGGGTCGCATTTGAATGTTTTTCTGTTATCCGGGCCGATCTGGCATAATTCACAGTCTTTGCACTGGATCATCTTTACACCCCTGTCTTGTAAGAAAAAATATTTTTGTTTTTGCAATATACGGCAATTTCATGTATTATACGGGTTTAGACAGATTCAGGACAAGAGATTTTATTGTTATCAGGAGAAATAAATGGCAAAGCCAAGACGCAGGCGCAAAGTTGGCAGTAAGAAAAGGCGTGCCCGCTGGAAAATCCGACATAAAATAAGCTGATGGGCCATCAGCTTAGAAAGGGGGCAGCAATAAGCGGGCCAGTGTAACAGGTGAGTAATCGCTCATTTTTTGCCGTGGTTCGCTGCGGTATTTAAGGCATGGAGAAATTATTGTTTTTATAATTGGCTCGGATGAAACACTTCAACGTAAATTTTGAGCCTGATGGTAAGCAGGTATCTATCCACGCCGGTGCTACACTGTTAGAGGCTGCCGGGTTAGTTGGGATCGTTCTCAATACCAATTGCGGCGAGCGGGGTACGTGTGAAAAATGCGCGGTGAATTTAGAACCCTCCGGTCAGCGGGTTTTGTCATGTCAATATCGCATCCAAAGTGATCTTACCGTAACGGTTCCGGAAACATCGAGGTTTTTTCAGCAAAAAATTCTTACCGAAGGTGTTGATACCCAGCTAAAAGGACATTTCGATATACACGAAAAATATCACAGGGCTGACCAGGTATATGGCCTGGCGATCGATATAGGGACGACAACTGTTGTCGCTAAGCTGATCGATATGAGTGATGGAAGTTGCCTTTCGACACGGGCAATCCTCAATCCGCAGGTTCGTTACGGCGATGACGTGATCAGCAGAATAACTTACGCCGACAGCGATGAAAAGTTGGCCCAGTTGCAGCAGGTTTTATTAGGTGGTATCAATGAATTGATCGCGGGGCTTTGCAGTGATAACGCTATAAGTTCTGCGCAGATATATGAAATATGCGCAGTCGGGAATACAACGATGAACCACTTATTCCTGAAGCTGCCCGTAACACAGTTGGGTCAGGCGCCTTATGAGGCTTATTGTCTCGACGCTAAAGATACGTCAGTTGAACAGTTTCCGCTTGAAATAAATCCTCTTGGCAATGTACATACTGTTGAGAATATCGCCGGCTTTGTGGGCTCTGATACTATAGCCGCGGCACTTGCCGTCGAGATCGATTCAGCCGAAAAGATGACTTTGATAATCGATATCGGGACAAACGGCGAAATCGTGCTCGGCAGCAAAGATAAGCTCTACGCCGCCAGCTGTGCGGCTGGTCCCGCTTTTGAAGGTGCCCGGATAAGCCAGGGATCCAGGGCGGTATCAGGGGCGATAGAGGCAGTGGTTATAAATGACGAGGATATCGACCTTGACGTGATAGACTCTGTCACTGCTCGATCTATATGCGGCAGCGGTCTGATAGATGCCGTCGCGGTACTGCTGGAACTGGGTGTTATCGATAGCACCGGGCGTTTCGTTGAGCCGGAAAAAGTTAAAGAATTCTTATCGCCCAAAATATTGTCACGAATTATAACTTATGATTCTCAGCCTACTTTTATATTGGCAGATAACGGGGACGATGGACAGGTAATGCTGACACAAAAAGATATTCGCGAAGTTCAGTTGGCCAAGGCCGCCATTCGGACGGGTATAAAGCTAATGCAGAAAAAGCTCGGCGTAGAAGACGATGGCGTTGAGCGAATTCTTTTGGCTGGCGCCTTTGGTAATTATATTCGCAGGGAAAGTGCTCTGCGTATAGGCTTGACGCCGCGGGTTCCGCCTGAGTGTATCCATTTCGTTGGCAATGCCGCCAGTTCCGGTGCCCAGATAATTCTTTTGAGCAGTCAGACCAGGGATATGGCTCGCAAATTATCCCGGAAGATCGAGTACGTAGAAATAGCTCACGAAAAAGATTTTACTTCTGTTTACGCTGACTCGATGATGTTTTAGATCGTTAAGTTTGCTTGTCATTATTTTGAGCTGTATTTGGCGCGGTACTCTTTTGGGGTCATACCGGTTTCACGTTTGAAGTATCTTGCGATGTGGTCTATGTTGGAGAAGTCTAAAGATAATCCGATCTGCGAGACCGACTGAGTAGTTTCCACAAGTAGCCTGGCGATAAGAGTGGTGCGTACTCGCTTGATCTCACTGAGAACCGAATGTCCCAGTACTGATCGGAATCGTCTTTCCAGGCTCCTGCGTGACATGGTTACTGTTGTTGCTACGTTATTGACGTCGATCGACTTTTTGGCGTTTTCTCTGATGAAGTTTAAAGCAGCGGCTACTGCCTGATCTTCAATTGCCAAAATGTCGGTTGACTGCCTGGTCACAACTTGTGTTGGGTAAACAATAATCTTCTGATTTTCGGGCTTTTCTTCGCCTTTCATTATACCGTCCAACAACTGAGCGGCTTCGTAGCCTGCCTTTTCGGTACTAATTGCGATGCTCGATAGCGGTACTGCGCCAAGCTCGCAGAGCAACTGATCATTGTCAACTCCCAGGACAGCTACTTCCTCTGGCACACTTATTTGAGCTGCTTTACATGCCGCGATAGCATTTCGGCCGTTATCGTCATTGCCGGCCATCAGGCCTATCGGTTTTGGCAGCAGTTTCAACCAATCGATGAGCCGCTGGCGTTCGCGTTGCCAGAAATTTTTCAATTGGTATTCACTTGACATAAATATATTTGTCTCGAAGCCTTCTTTGGCAATTGTTTTGCTAAAGTGTTTTGCCCTTTCTTTTGACCAGTAAGCATTAGAACCACAAAAAGCAAAATGTCTGAAGCCTCTATTAAGCAGATGTTCAGCACCCATTTTTGTTATCGCGGCGTCATCGGTGACAATACGGGGCAAAGATGGTATGAGTACCTTGCTATGGGTATGAAAACAGGTAATTGTCGGAACTTTCATCGCAATTACTTCTTTGTAGTTTTTCGGCTCACGCATGATGATACCATCAGCGCCCCAGTTTTTCAGATAGCCAGGCATTGGTGTATGGAATCCGCCGGTAATGGTGTAACATTCCCATGAACCTATCAGATTAGAATATTTACTTACTCCGCGCAACAATCCGCGGCCAAATTGCCTGGAGGTTTCTATCAGCAGTATAACTTTGTAAGTTTTCAAGATTTTTTCATTTTTCATTATGTTCTCAAGTTCTCTTACGCTAACAAATATATCATATAGGCTACGTATCCGCTAAATAAGATCAATCCGCATATCCGTCCGATCCTTTTTGTCAATATCGCCATTGCGACAAATACGATAGTGACAGTTATCATGATCCAGTAATCGATCTTTGTTAATCGTGCTGCTACGACGAATGGCCTGACAACGCCGGCGGTGCCGGTGACAAGAAGGGTGTTAAAAATATTTGACCCGACCAGGTTGCCGATGGAAATATCGTGCTGGCCCTTTGTTATTGCCACCAGCGACGTTATAAGTTCCGGAAGTGACGTGCCGATCGCGATAATTGTCAACCCGATAACCGCTTCGTTTAGGCCTATTTCTCTGCCGATAAAGACCGCACCGTCAACGGTAATTTTTGCGCCTAACGCAAGGCCTGCCAAGCCGACTACGATAAGCAGGAGATGTTTTTTTGTGTTTTGGGATTTAGCTTCTGCTGTGAGTTTGGGATTTTCAGTATTTTTACGTGCCAGGTAAACAGTTGCCCCGATCAATGCTGCAAAGATCGTCAGTAAAGCTGCGCCTTCCGGGCGGGAGAGTTCTTTATTGAGAAGTAACGGCCAGAGCAACAGTCCTACGAGTATCATCGCAGGCATCTCACGCCTTATCATTGACGATTTAACCTGTATCGGCCGAATGAGGGCGCACAGCCCGCCTACAAGTGCCAGATTTGCGATATTTGACCCGTAAACATTGCCTAATGCCATGTTACCCTTGTTCTGGATCGCCGCGGCAATACTTGCAGCTACCTCAGGTGCCGATGTCCCCATAGCTACGATGGTAAGCCCGATGACAAGTGCGCTGATACCCAACTGCTCAGCGAACCCTATGGCTCCATCGACCATCCAGTCCGCGGATTTCCAGAGCATTACCAAGCCAACAACCAAAAGCACAATAGCCCAGAAAATATTCATAATCAGGACAATAATGGAAATCGGTAACTATTTCAAGATAATTAAAACCCGGTTGACTATACTTTGCCGATTACCAGGCAGGAGTTGTGCCCGCCGAATCCGAGCGAATTACTTATGGCGATCTTTACATCAGCCTTGCGTGCTTCGAGCGGGACATAGTCCATCTTGAGATCGCATCGCGGGTCCGGGTTTTCCAGGTTAATGGTAGGGGGGATAACTGATTCGTTTAGAACCTTGCAGCAAATCAGAAGTTCGACCGCACCGCTCGCTCCGAGCAGATGGCCGATACAGCTTTTTGTCGAGCTGACCGCCAGATTATACGCATGGTCACCAAAAACGCTTTTTATAGCGGCACTTTCAGCCATATCGTTAAGCTCTGTCGCTGTTCCGTGTGCGTTGATATAATCGACTTTGGTTTTGTCGATAGATGCTAATGCCAGTTCCATAGCTCTTGCCGCTCCTGCTCCGTCTGATAATGGGGCGGTGATGTGGTAGCCATCGTCTGTCGCACCGTATCCGAGGAATTCGGCATAGATATTTGCGCCGCGTTTTTTAGCGTGTTCGTATTCTTCAATGACAAGGATTCCGGCACCCTCGGATAGTACAAAGCCATCCCTGTCGCTATCGAAAGGCCTTGATGCTATGGTTGGATTGTCGTTTCGCGTACTCAAAGACTTGGCCGCGCAGAACGAAGCCAATCCGATCGGTGTCACAGCCGCTTCCGAGCCGCCGGTGATAACGACGTCACTGCGTCCCGAAAGGATATTGTAATAAGCCTCTCCGATCGCGTGACTTCCGGAAGCACATGCGCTGACCACACTAAAATTAGGCCCCTGCAGGCCAAAAGCTATTGCTATATTTCCGCTGCCGGCGTTGGCCATAAGCCTTGGTACACAGAAAGGAGAAACCTTTTTTGGTCCTCTTTTGAGAAGCCTGAGATGTTGTTCCTCGATTTCTTTTATGCCGCCAATACCGGTGCCTGTTATGACGCCGATGCGTGTTATGTCCTCTTTGGCAAGGTCCAAACCGCTGTCAGTTACAGCCTGCTTCGATGCCGCAACCGCGAACTGCGTAAAGCGGTCCATCCGCTTGCTCTCACGCTGATCGATGTATTTGGTTACCACGAAATTACGTATCTCGCCGCCGAATCTTACGGGGTATTGGCTTACATCGAATGATTCGATCGAAGAAATGCCGCTTTTACCCTGGCATAGTGCAGAAAAAAGCTCATCGGCAGATTCAGCTATAGCGGTAATACATCCCAGGCCGGTAATAACTACTCGTCGCTTGTTCATCATTATATATCTATTGGTTATTCCTGGCTCTTGGATTGTACAACCTTGGCGACGTAATCGACAGCGGCCCCGACGGTTTGAATCTTTTCAGCTTCCTCATCCGGAATGCTGACATCGAATTCGTCCTCGAATTCCATGACCAGCTCTACCGTGTCCAGTGAGTCTGCGTTCAAGTCGTTAATAAATGAAGTTTCGCGTGTAATCTCAGTTTTTTCCACGCCCATTTGCTCACAAATAATATCTGTAACTTTCTCTTCTATTGCTTTGATATCAACTTCATCAGCCACTTGTTCTTCTCCTTAAGTCAAATAGGAATTTAATTTCTTTATCTAAACAATTCAGCAAAACAAAAACATTTTTTAGTCGTGCGGTAATATATAACCGTAAATCCGCACAACTACAACCATATTTTTTAAATTTTTTCCGTATAAATCAGCATTAACCTGACCTACATCGCCATTCCGCCGTCTACACAGAGTACCTGTCCGGTAATATAGCCTGAATCATCGTTTGACAGGAATGCTACGGCTTTTGCGACATCTTCCGGCTGGCCGAACCTTTTTACCGGAATTACCTGTTTTGCGGCATCTTTTACCGGTTGAGGCAATACTTCTGTCATCTCTGTCATGATAAATCCCGGTGCGATACAGTTTGCGGTTACGTTCTTTTTGCCAACTTCTCTGGCGACCGATTTTGTCATTCCGATAAGCCCTGCCTTGCTGGCGGCGTAATTGCTCGAGCCTGCCTGCCCCATGACGCCTGCAACAGAACTCATGTTTATTATACGCCCGAATTTATTTCTGATCATCGATCTAAGGCAAATGTTAGTAGCCATAAAAGCTGCTTTCAGATTCACATTGATCACAGGATCGAAATCTTCTTCTTTCATCTGCATCGCCAGCTTATCTCTTGTTATGCCAGCGTTGTTTACCATGATACCGATCCCGCCGTGCTCATCGGCAAGCGATTCAAGCGTTTCTTTTAGCTGTTGGGTATTGGTAATATCGCAGCACTTTGTGATAACTGTAAAGCCGGCCTCTTTTACCACTTCTTCAAGCTTTTTAAGTTGGTCGCTGTTAATGTCGAGCCCCGCTACGATCCGTCCCTGCTTTAGTAGTTCAAGAACGATCGCTCGGCCAATACCTCTGGCTCCGCCAGTAACAACAGCTAATCTCTTTTCTGACATAGCTAAGATCTCCCAAAAAATCCATTTTTACTTTTCTAACAATTTTTGAATTGCATCAAGGCTGCTTATATTTATTACTTTTGTTTTCCTGTTGATCCTTCTTGCCAGGCCTGTCAGTACTCTGCCGGGGCCTATCTCGTAAAAGTTTTCTATACCTTCGCCGAGCAATTTCTCCATACATTTTTGCCAAAGGATCGGACAAGTCAACTGCTTTATCAGCCCTTGTTTAATTTTTTCGCTGCTTTGGTAATATTTGGCGTTAACATTGGCGATTATTTTGGTTTCGCAAGGTTCGGTGATCTCGCAATTTTCAAGTGCCTGACCAAGTCTTTCGGCAGCTGATGACATCAATTCCGTATGGAAGGCGCCCGCCACAGCCAGCCTGACAGCTTTTATAGCGCCATATTTTTCCGCTAACTGCTGGGCCCGATCGCAGGCGGTTTTAGAACCGCTAACGACTATCTGCCCAGGACAGTTGAAGTTGACCCCTGCAAGGACCTCGCCGGCAGCGGCTTCGGCGCAAAGCTGACTAACTTTTTCTTCATCAAGGCCTATCATGCTGACCATTGACCCCTCGGTGGCATCGGCGGCAGCCTGCATTGCCCGGCCTCTTTCCTGGACAAGAACAAGGCCATCTTCAAAGTTGATCAACCCCGCAGCATATATCGCGCTGTATTCGCCTAAGCTGAGCCCGGCGGTAACATCGGGTTTTATGCCGCTTGTTGCCGGGTCGGTTTTTAGAACTTCCAGGATCGCTGCCGAAGTTGTAAAGATCGCAGGTTGCGAAACCGTTGTGCTGTTCAATTTTTCCTCTGGCCCTTCAAAGCATAAGCTCTTAAGGTCATAGCCAAGTATCTCATTGGCCTGTTCGAAGACCTCAGCGGCATGGGGAAATTCTTTAACGATATCAGCGGCCATGCCAACAACCTGTGCGCCCTGTCCTGGAAATAAAAAAGCTGTCTTCATGATTTCGTGACTTGGTTTAGCTAATTAAAATTGAATTATAGTTGCGCCCCAGGTTAAACCTGCTCCGAAGGCTACGAGAATAACAATATCTCCATCTTTGATCTTGCCGGCTCTTATACACTCGTTAAAAGCGATCGGCACCGATGCCGCTGAGGTATTGCCGTATTCTGCGATATTGATAAATACCTTTTCATCTGGTATTTTCAGACGTTTGGCAGCCGACTCTATGATCCTGGCATTCATCTGGTGAGAGACAACCATCCCGACATCGTCAATTGTCAAACCACATTTGTCCATGCACTTATTAACTGTTTCAACGATTCGCCTGACAGCCTGCTGATAGACCTCTCTGCCATGGATTTCCATGTAGATTTTATTCGGATCATCTAATTGTTTGTTAGATGGGTTCCGGGCCCCATAAGCCTGGCAGTTCAACGCCTTCCATGACGTTCCATCCGAAGACATTGTGCTGTAAATGATCCCTTTGCCGTTGTTTGGTTTGCTCTCCAGTACCACAGCGCCGGCTCCATCGCCGAAAAGAATGCAGCTGGATCTATCTTTCCAGTTTGTGATCTTGCTGAGGGTCTCTGCTCCTATTACAAGTGCGTTTTTATAGCGACCGCTTTCAAGAAACTGCTGAACTATAGATAATCCGTAAATAAACCCGCTGCACGCTGCCGCCAGATCGAATACCCAGGCTTTTTTGGCGCCCAGCGACTGCTGAACAAATGAAGCCGTCGAGGGGAACACCATCTCAGGAGTAATAGTTGCGACGATAATAATTTCAACTTCGCCAGGTTTTAACTTTGCCTGGTCAATCGCTATTTTTGCCGCTTCTGTTGCCAGGTAGGCGGTAGTTTCTGTTTCTGTAGCGATGTGCCTTGTTTTGATACCGGTTCTCGTGGTGATCCATTCATCGGAGGTATCTACCATTTTAGCCAGTTCGTCGTTTGTCAGTTTTTTTTTCGGTGCGAACGAACCGTAACCGGTGATAACCGCACGATATTCGCGCCGCTGTGAATCAACTTCCCTGTTCATCTGTCATCCTTACATTTGTCTTTGCTATATACTCAACGATCTTATCATTTATTTTTTCGGCGCTGGATTTTTTAGAGGCCAGGATCGCGTTCTTTATCGTTCGGCTCTTACTTGATCCGTGACATATCATCGCCGTTCCGTTAATACCTAACAATGGTGCGCCCCCGTATTCGTTATAGTCATACTTCTTGTAAATCCGTGTCATTACAGGCTTGAACTTCATCGCGAGCCTGATTTTTTCCTGCATTAGCTCGTGTTTGATCGCCTTGAACAGCCCGTTAACAAGTCCTTCGGTAAGTTTTAAGATCACGTTACCGACAAAACCTTCACAAACAGCGACATCGCAAACGCCTTTGAAAATATCCCTGCCTTCGATATTGCCGATGAAATTAAGATTGGGATCAGCTTTTATAAACTCAAGGCTCTTTTTTACAATTTCATTACCCTTGGCGTCTTCTGCGCCGATACTCATAAGTCCAACGCGAGGATTATCGATCCCGAGAGCATTCTTTGAATACAGGCTCGACATCACGGCATACTGATAAAGATTTATAGGTTTGCAGGCAATATTCGCACCCACATCACAAATCGTCACCGGCCCTTCAAAAGTGGGAAACACTACCGCGATACCAGGGCGGTTAATCCCGGGCAGATTACGCATTCTCATTTGAAAAGCCGCTATGCATGCGCCGGTATTACCGGCAGAAATTACCGCATCGGCATGACCCTGCTTGGCTAATTTGGCCATAGCGGATATCGAACTTTTCGGTTTTTTGCGAAGTGTCTCGATCGGTGGGTCGTCCATCGCGATTACATCAGGGGCATTGACAATGCGGATAGTTTTTTTGGCAAGCACCTTAGAGGGGATTTTCTTCTCGACCAACTCCTGTTGACCAACCAGGATAAGTTCATCGTTTTCATCGAGCAGTTCCAGCGATTCAAGCGCACCGGCTATTATCTCATCCGGAGCATTATCACCGCCCATTGCATCAATTGCGATTCGCATGTTTTCCTCTGGTAAATAGCTTTTGGCGCATAGCGAAAAAAATAACTATTCGCTATAATGGCTTCGATCCTTAGCTCTGCTCTTTGCCCAGTTTCAATGTTATTTTGGGATTGACGTAGCCACAGTTATCGCAGGCTGCGTGAGGCAATTTAGCATGGTTACACTTCTCACAGACCGAATAGTTCACAGCCTTGAGGCGATGATGACTGCGCCGCGTGCGTGTCCTTGTCTTACTTGTTTTCTTTACTGGCAGCATTATTAAACTCCATAATCGTACGTAATGGTGGATTCTAAAAACCCCCTGAATAGCTGAAAACAGCTAACTTGTCAAGGAAATATTCTCCCATTTTTAGCAACACCCCCGAAATTGCCTCAAAAACCATCCTAAAGCCCGGTTTTCACGGGCTTAATAGAGATTCCAATCCTCTCGGCTTCAAATAACGATTCACGCTTGACGAGATACGATTCACGCTCAAACTGACCTTTGGTCAGTTTGGGTTAGTGCATTATCTTGATGTTCTTGAACCAGCCTCCGAGCAGATCTGAACTGAAATTAGCGCCTTGAACGTACATTTGGTCGTTCACGGCGTCAAAGTTGAAATCATGTATCCAGCCTGCCGTTTCAAATCTCAGCATGTCGTAAATTTGAGTTGG
>JBHPGW010000026.1:0-38776 GCA_042569785.1 Planctomycetota bacterium
AATGGCAAGGTGGCCATTGAACTTTCGACATTAAAAACCATTTGTAATTTTGGTTTATTTACCAAAGTTAGTGATACTTTTAAAATAGCCCTGTCCCCAGATTCTCAAAACCAGGTGCTTTCAGAATTCAATACTATTGAAAATCAGAAAAAATTACAGGACTGGAATAAAGAATTACATGAGATTTTGAAAAGCGATGATTTTAAGAAAGAAGATATCAACATCAACGCGAAGAACAGGGACGATTTTTCTTTAGCAGCGTTGACTTTGTCGATAGAAAAAAAACTGCCTTTATACTCTGATGATAGAGTTATTCAGATCGCCACACTTAACGATAAATCGCAGATCAAAGGCTTTAGTACAGATATTTTCATTGATACCCTCTATTACCAAAAAAAGCTTAGTATTGAAGAATTGACTAACATCTATTTGCAGTTTATTAGTTGGCGATATAAATTTGTAGTTCCTCCGACAGATGTATTGGAATATCTGGCTGCACAATATTTTGCAAGCCCACCAGGTGATGAGTTAAGAACGATAGCAATGTATGCACATAAATGTATGTGTGACCCGGGACTATTCTGTGGGCCTGAGAAAACAGCTCATTTACCTTTGCCAATTGCCGCAAAGCTTTATATAGACTGGTTGAATTTAACTACTGATTTTATTGTTAAATGTTGGACCAACCCGAATTCTAACGAAAAATCTGCAGACATATTTACTGACTGGGCATTATTAAATCTTTTGCCATCTGTTCCGAAATACATAGCTGACGGTGGATACAGGCTCGCAAATATGACGAAGAGGATGGTGCTTGGTCATGCAATCACTCAGTTAATGACTTTTGGAGACATCGATATTGGAAATAAAGTGCTGCTGTTACTAAAGCACAAGTTGGATTTGAATGACATAGAATATAACCGAGTAGTGTCGGAGACATTAGATGCAATCTGATATTAAAAAAGTTGAAGAAATGCTGGAGATAAAAAAGATTATTGCAAAGATGGCATTCAAACATCAAGATACAGTTGATTTATGTACTTGGGGCTTTCTTAATAAGAACAAAATATCTGCCGATCCGAATCCTATTGGCAATGATAAAATATACGAAATACTCTTCAATAAGGAGCACAAAGACAGAATAGTAACACATAGCGAAGGTATCTGGCTCTGTTTCAAGGAAGATGGAAAACCTACTGCTGCCGAGATTGCTTATATGGTGTTTTCGAGTAATTCGCAATTCCGAAAGGCTGTGTATGAATATTTTCTTAAAATGAAGCCTGGCCATCAAATTGGACACAATGCTCTGGCTAAATTAAGAAAAATTGAGGGAGAATTGCTTTCTGACAACTGGATTAAATCTGCAATTTCATTTTGTGACATAATAAAAGCAGACTGGTTGTACAACTTAATGGGGTTGAAACAGGCTATTGAAATGAAAGATGAAAGTGCAATTGAGGAATGTGCCACAAATGTGTTCAGGCCATCAATTGCATCAGCTGAGTCAATTGGAATTGGGGTGCTACAGCCCTCATATGCAAGGGATAGCTATGTCAAAGACATCTTAAGAATCACTGAAGAAATATCAGAGGTGGAAGACCTGTTAGATGAATACTACATTAAATACGGTCATATTCCATTGTGTTATGACAATTCTATATATACTGCACTTGAAGACTTTTTTGTAAAGCATCCTTGTAATGATCAAGAAAAGTGGAATAAATTATGGCGATGGGCTGAAAGGAAAAACAGTCCCTTATCTCGCTTCCATGTTTGTTGCTATTTTGTTCGTAGTAGCAATAAAACCCCCAAAGAACAGCTTCAAGTCTTATTTGATGAGTTGCTTAATATTATCCACATCCCAGCAAAAGATGGTTCTGAGCTTCAATGGACCTCAGCCTGGAGATTGCGATGCGAATTAGCTAAACACTTTGGGCAATTTCTCGAAAGTAGATTGCCAGGTGCAAATACAGAGAGGATTTATAGCCAAGCCTGGTGGATGGCAGAAAAGATTGCATCTCTGTATGGCAATAACCCTGAAGATATTGAGTCTATTAGGAAATACACCATTTCACCTGAAGAGGATATGTCAAATCTTGTCTGGCAGATGTCGAGAGCCAGGACCGTAGCGTCTTCGCTTCGATACGCTACGCTAATGACAAGTTCATTGTGGGCAATATCTATTATTTCACAGATCGATAACGGATTTATTGATTATATCTGCAAGACCAACCTTCAAAACAAAGAGCTATTCTTTAAGAGTGTTCTTGGCTTTACTGTTGGGTGTTTTCCACTTAAAAGTGCAGATGAAATCAATTGTGTTTACGCTTACGATAAAACATGCATTGATGTAGCAGAATATTTATCTAAACAACTTGAAGATGTAGAAACAAAAGGACCATTCATTGCCGTTTTGCCGGCGATTAGAAATTTGGCTGATTCGGGTAATATTATAAATCAGGTAAAAAGTATTAATGAGCAATCTGAAGGAGAGCAATTACTGGAAGCAGTAGCAATGCGAGTAATGGCATATACAGATTCGCTGGAAAAGGGAAATGAAATATGGGATGTAATCTGTAATGAGGAATGGTTAACAAGTACACTGTCTACAGTGAAAAACGAATATGTAATTGATATATTAATTACTTCTTTACTTGAGATTCTATTGCAAAAACAAAATAAATGGGCATGGCAATTGCCTCATTTGTTTTCGATTGTGTGCCAAAACAACATAGAGAATGAGAGAGTGAAAAAATTTGCCTTTGTCTGTGTAGTGATAAGTTCCATTTATTCGGATACATGCAGTGCACTTAAGAGAACCCTACAGACTAATAAATCGGATGTTATCGAATTACGAGAAGAATGGAATAAACGCTTGCAGGAAATTTATCATATTGCCCCCGACTGCACAAGGGCACGACTGAGGCCTATCTTATTGTGTTTAAGTTAATAGCAGTATTGAGCAAAGAGTAGAAAATATGTCGTCTAAGGAAATGTATTATAAACGTTTGATCTCTGAAGAACTTAAATGTTTGTTGATAGACGGAGGAGAACTTCATTGGTTGTTTAATTTGGTCAAAGGTAGAGATGAGTTGGATTTTTTGATTGGAACTAATAATTCCAAACAGTGGATATCAGTGTATTGTGGCACGACCAGTCTTTTGGAGATTACTTTTACAAGTAGATTAGTGCGTATTTCAGCTCACAAGAAATACATTAATTTGGCACAAAATAACAGTCTGAATATATACGGTTCCAAAGAAACAGCAAATTTAAATTTCGAGGATGATTTTGTTCAGTTCCTATCATTTTTACATCAGAATAATCATCTGAAAAGGCATTACGGCAATAAAAAAGAGGGATATTTTCAAAACTTGTTTTCCAGGCAATTCGGCATTCTAAGCAATGGTAGCGAAGATTTTGTTGTAATAGACAAAGAAGCAGTGGTTGGTTATAAAAACATGCAGGTAAAAGCCAACTATTTTGATAAGCAACGAGAAAAGTTCAAAGCTATTAAGCAACATTTGAGTGAATTTGATGCCAAAAGATATGGAAGCAATATAGGTAAGGAGGCTCTGGGGAACGAGCTTGATTTCTTAGCAGTGAACAGAGACGGAAAGGTTCTGTTAATTGAGTTTAAACATGGTTCCAGTACCAAGGGGATTTATTTGTCACCAATACAAATCGGGCTATATTATAGCATATTTCAGGATTATATTCATCACTATAAACAGAATTTCATAGATGATATTGGCGAAATGATAAAACAAAAAAAGGATTTAAAGATGATTTCTCAGGACTTTCCTGAAGTAACGCCAAGCGGAGAAATTGTACCCTTGCTGATCATTGCTAAATACAATCCAAGAAGTTCTGCTCTTGATTCATTTCGCAACGTACTGGAAATATGCAGAGAGGAATTAAAAGTCAATTCTTTCTTGTCTAATTTGGAAGTATATGAATATGATGAAGACCAAAAATTTAAACCTGTATTGTATTAGCATACTTCTTGCGGATATCTATGATGTTGATTGATTTTTGAAAAGCTTTGAAAGGACACATTTAAGTGGGAAATCCTGATGCAGTAATCATAACTCATGGCGATGTTGATGGGATGGTGTGTGCCGCACAGCTTATCCGCCGAGAAAATTCGCAATGTGATCTTCGCTTCTCAAATGCTAAATACATTAAATCTGCATTAGCTCGCATCCTACGGTCTTCCCAAATGCCCCACCGAATTTATATTTCTGATGTCCCTGCAAATTCAAATATCATTAAAATCATTTCCGCCTTATCCGAAAACAGCTCAGACGTGTTCTGGATAGACCACCATCCTTGGGAAGCTGGAGTGAAAGAGGATTTAGAAAACTACTGTTCTGAAATCGTTTATAATGAAAGCTTGCAAACCCCTGCTGGAGTCCTAATGGGCCGATGGCTAAAAGATGAAGATCTTTATTATGAGAAAATCGGCAATATTTGCTATGCATATGAAAAAGGCACTGACTGGGAAAGAAGTTGGTTTCGGCTTTTATCAAGCTACATCGGCAATTCAAAACAGGATGTCCTAGAACGATTGGCATATGACCAGGATTTCACAGAAGATGATTTGCAAAGAATAGAACAAAAGAAAGAGGATGAGCTAAAAGCTGGTGAAATCCTAAACAATAAACCGCAAACCATAGAAACCAAAGGCAATAAAGCCATGGCTGTTTATGATACTTCTACAAGCAAGGGCATATATCTGGGCCATAAGGTTTTTGAGCATCATGACGTAGATTACTGCCTTATTCGTATTTTAAAAACTAAATGGCAATTAGCGTGTAACCCATCTAAGAAATATTCTATGAAGCATCTAATGGGAAAACAGAATATTGATGGGCATACTTTTTCACTAGCTGGCAGAGAAAACGAATTACTTGCAATTGAGAGTCAGCCAGCTAAGAATTTGCAGGCCGATCTTCATGGGTTATTGATTAACTGGTTATGTGAGGATTTATAAAAAACAGACCAAAGGCACCTTCGGACAGTTAATCCGATGGTAGGATAGCCATTAATGGCTGGGAGATAGTCATCCTCTATAAATATAGGATTAATTAAATGAAACTAAAAATAATTCATATCAAGAACTTTCGCCGATTGGAAGACCTGCATATAGACCTTGATGATGGCGAAACCGTTTTTGTTGGTCCCAACAACAGCGGCAAGACATCAGCAACAGCGATCTTCAGGTATTTTCTAAAAGGAAACGAATTTAGAATCCATGACTTTTCTGTATCGAGGATTCGGGAAATAAATCATTTCGGTAGTGTAAATGACAAGGAAGACTTAACTCTGCCATCAATTGATTTAGATCTTTGGTTCACAATTGATCCCGACATTGAATTTGGTAGAGTTTTTTCGCTTTTACCCAACACTTTATCTGATTTAGATGAAGTGGGCATCAGAATAAGCTTTGCTGTAAAACAAGATAACATTGATAGTCTTGTCTCTGCTTACGGTGAAGCCAAATCCTTAAAAAAGGAAGGGGATGCACGTGATGCATTTACACTTTCAAAATTTCTAAATATCCAAGGAAATCTAAAAAAATATTTTCGTCTTCATTATTTTGTTCTTGAAAAAGGTGACACCGATTCAATTATCTCAGCCCTTGAACCGTCTGAAGCGGAACACGTTCTTTCCTCTCTTATCCGAATAGACTTTGTGGATGCACAACGAAATATTGATGATCAGGAAGCCAGTCGTAGCAATCGTCTGTCGTCGGCTTTCGCAACTTTTTATAAGCATAATCTAGAAGAGCCGGAAATCAACGAGGCTGCCAGCCAGGTGATTGACGAAAATAATAAGAACCTTTCAGATCATTATGAGATGACTTTTAAGGATTTAATGGGAGTTATTTCCAGATTAGGCGTTCCTTCCGTTAATGATCGCAGTTTGAAAATTGTATCCACTCTAAATCCAGAAGTTGCCCTCAAGGGTAATACTGAGCTTTTATATATTGATCCGTTACTTAATCACGAATTACCAGAGGCCTATAATGGCCTTGGTTTCAAGAATCTGATTTATATTGCTATTCAAGTGACTCATTATCATTTGCAATGGATCAATACGAAAGTGAATAGGCCGATTTGTCATTTGATATTTATCGAAGAGCCAGAAGTTCACCTTCATGCACAAGTTCAGCAAACCTTTATTACCAACATTTGGAATATCCTTAAGGAAAATGCCAAAGAAGCAGGAGAAGGAAACCTGGTACCGCAACTTTGCGTCACAACACACTCTTCTCATATATTAGACGCTGTTGAATTTCATAAGGTTAGGTATTTTAAACGATGCCAGATTAAGGGGGAATGTCCTGAAGGAGTAAAAGCTCTTCACGCATCAACTGTCATAAGCCTACAGGATTTTCAACCCAAAGACACTTCAGCTCCAGATGAAGAGGACAACAGAGAAGAAACTCTGAAATTTCTTAAACAATACCTGAAGCTTACCCATTGCGATCTGTTTTTTGCCGATGCTGCTGTCCTTGTTGAGGGGATTGCTGAAAAGCTCTTGCTTCCAAAGATGATTGAAAAGGAAGCTAAGGAACTTAAAATCTGTTACCTAACAGTTCTCGAAGTTGGTGGCGCTTACGCTCATCGTTTTGCGGAAATCTTTAAGTTTATCGGAATACCCTACCTTATTATAACGGATTGTGATTCTATCGACCCTGATGACTCCAGAAAATCATGCAGAGCAGATACACCAGGCGCTAAGACATCTAACGCCTGCATTAAGTTCTTCTATGATAAGGACATTACTATTGAACAGCTAAATAATAAAGAAGAAGCAGATCAGATTCTTGAAGATGGCTGTTGTTATCTGACCTTCCAAAAACCATTGTCTGTAGATGGATATCAGGCAGATGAAAAAATGCATGGTAGAACCTTCGAGGAAGCTTTTATCTACGAAAATCTGGGCCTGTTTAAAGACGGAAAGGTTACAACTTCTATAACACTCGAAGGCAATCACGATAAAGATTATGAGCAGATTTACAACCTGGTAAAATCAGCTAATTTTAAAAAAGCGGAATTCGCATTAGATATTGTTTTTTCAGAAGAAGATTGGAGAGTGCCCCATTATATCAAGTCCGGATTAATTTGGCTCCAATCAAAGATGGGGACTCAGCTTGATACTATTCAGGAGGCACTTATCTAATGAGCCCCAATCTAATCCCTACCAAAGCGGATACACAGATCAAGGACTGTATTGATGAAAACCGGAGCTTTTCTGTTATTTCAGGCGCAGGTTCTGGAAAAACTCAATCTCTATTAACAGCTCTTTCTTACATACGGGATTCAAAAGCTGATGAACTCAGGAGAAAAGATCAAAAGATACTCTGTATCACATACACAAAGCGTGCGGTTGGGGTAATATCCAGTCGTCTCAACTTCGATGAAATATTTTATGTTTCAACCCTTCATAGTTTTTTATGGACCGTCATTAATAGGTTTTCCACCGATATTAAAAAGACCCTCATTGATCATCACATCCCGGCTCAAATCGCGAAGAAACAAGAAGATGATAATGGAGGAAGCAGTAAGAAAGCTGTTGCCGCAAGGGAAAAGATTACCTCTCTGCAAGAGGAAATCAAAGCTTTAAAAGAGGTATCAGGTTTTTCTTACAGCGACAATTCAACATTCAGTAACTATAGTGAAGGGCAGCTCAGCCATGATGACATTATAGCCATAGCCGGACATCTAATCACCAATAACGCGATCCTTCAAAAAATAATGGCCCAAAAGTACCCCTATGTTTTTGTTGATGAAGCGCAGGATACTTTCACTGAGATTGTAACGGCACTTAATACCCTATGTTCGGGAAACGGCCTTCCTATTGTTGGATATTTTGGTGATCCTGTTCAGCAAATTTACGATAAACGTGCTGGAGATTTTTCAGGCCCAGAAGGATTCAAGTTAATAAAAAAGCAAGAAAATTTTAGGTGTTCTAAGGCTGTAGTTAATCTTCTGAACGCATTTAGAACGGACATTCAACAGGTATCTGCAGGTGAAGCATCAAAGCTTGAGGGGAGTGTGAAGCTCAGGCTTATTACTGCAGAGGAACCGGAAGGCCCAAGAAGGCGGTACACGGATGAACAAATTGAAAGAGCCTCCGCTAAGTTCAACGAAATTCTTAAAATCTGGAACCTTCATGAGAATGAGGAAACTAAATATTTATTCTTAGTCAGACAAATGATTGCTAAACGTCTTGGATTTGAAACACTCCAAAAATTATTTACAGGTTTATACGCTTCAACACGCGCTCAAGATGATTATGAGTCTGGTGATCACTTTTTGTTAAAACCATTTATTAAAGTGATATCCCCTTTGCTGATTGCGCACAGGACAAACAATCAAAAGGAAGTCCTGGATATCCTGAGAAATTCAAGCCCGACATTTAATCCCAAAGGTAAAAATGCTAACAAATCACTTCGAAAAATGAGGGATTTGGCTAAAGGCCTTATTGAGGAACTATTGGAAAAATGGTCAAGCAATACCCTCCAGGAAATTTTGTTGTTTTGTCAGCAAAATGAAATCATTGAGGTCTCAGAGCGACTTTTTCGACATCTTGGAAGATCACCACGTGATGAAGAATATAACAAGGATTTACATGAAATAGATAAAGAAGACTGGCTAGTTGATGAATATTTTAAAATGCGTACTGGTGAAATCGAACCATACGTTGACTTCATAAATGAAAACACGCCATATAGTACTCAACACGGTGTGAAAGGTGAAGAATATAAAAATGTAGTTGTGGTTTATGATGATATTGAAGCCGCGTGGAATCTTTATAGTTTCACAAAAATGCTTGTACCAGAGATAGCTGGAAGCCCAACAGAAGGCCAGCTTGACAGGTCGACTAGGCTTGCTTACGTTTCCTTTTCAAGAGCTGTTGAAAACCTTCGTATCCTTCTATTTACGGCTGATCCTGAAGGCACTAAAAACATTCTGATTGAGAAATCATTGTTTCAGGAAGATCAGATTATCATAAACTAATAGGCACACGATAATTCAGGAATTTCACTAATCCAACAGTAGTTGGCTGAATATAAGACACACGGACAACTAATCCGATGGCCATTTTACAGCGAATGTAAGACATACGGACAACTAATCCATATGTCTGTTAAAAATTGGGCTGTTGAACCAGCGATCTTATGGTCAAAAAACAACAAGCGTTTTTAGGTTCAAAATAGGGATAAGATAGACCAATGGGCAATCAATCCGTTGGTCATTTGGGTATAGAGAGCATCGGATGGCCGTGCGCCAAGCAAAGCTGGCACAAACAAGCTGGACAATCCAGCCTGGTCAAAGCCTAACCAGCAGGCCAGAACAGAATTTTGCACATATGGAGGTAACAAAATATGTGGAGCCAAAAGGATGGCAGATTATTGACCGTAACGCAAGTGAAGGTATTGAGCCCCGAAATGATGGTTATTGCATTGGGCGAGGGATTGACCATTCCCGAAGCCAGCATTGCTGCATGCGCCAATGGTGAGTGTGTTAGTGACGTGCCGGGGTCTGAGTCCACAGTAAGTAATCGAATTGTTTGTGTCGGAACTTGGGAGAGCCATATTGCTCTCAACAGAAGCTTCCAACGAGCTGAAGAGGCGAGGCGGAAGTATGGCAATATGGCAGTCGGACTAACTCATAGTAGAGGAGTAGATGGGGTAATGCCTATCGAGAGCCCAAGCTCACTCGAAGGGGTTAGCAGTAGAATGCAGAGGGATGAGGATGCGTATGCCATACACTGAGATGGATAACATGACGCAAACAAAATTGGCCCTCATATCAGAACGGGCTCAAAAGGAACCTAAACTCCAGTTTACGAGCTTAGCTCATTTACTGAGTGAAGAGTTTCTGAGAGAATGCTACTTTAGTCTCGGCAGGGACCGAGCAAGTGGAGTTGATGGTGTAAGCTGGGAAGAATATGGCGAGCAGTTGGATGAAAATATCAGAGATTTGGTGACATGTTTAAAGGCCAAGCGGTACAAGCCGCAACCGTCGATGCGTGTCTATATTCCGAAGGATGAACATTCCGAAAGACCCCTTGGCCTGCCTGCATTAGAAGATAAGATTGTGCAGAAGGGCGTTGCCAGAATATTAGAGGCAATATACGAGCAGGACTTTATGGATTTCTCTTACGGATTCAGGCCAAAGCGTAGCTGCCATAAGGCTCTCAAAGATGTGGATAGGACAGTAGCGAGAAGCCATGTCAATTATATCATAGAGGCAGATATCAAGGGTTTCTTTGATAATGTTTCGCATGATTGGTTGGTGAAATGTCTCGAAGTTCGCATCAAGGATCCAAGTTTTCTGTTACTCGTAAAGAGATTTCTGAAGGCTGGATATATTGATGCAGGCGAATTTGTCCCGACCACACAAGGGACGCCTCAGGGCGGCAATCTGAGTCCTGTGCTGGCTAATATCTTCCTGCATTATGTACTCGATCTATGGTTTGAGAAGAGAATCAAGCCAAAGGTCAGAGGCGTATGTCATTTGGTAAGATATGCAGACGATTTTATCTGCATGGTGCAATTTGCCAATGACGCCGATAACATAATGCGAGCAATACGGGAAAGATTCGCGAAGTTCAACTTAGAGTTGCATCCTGGTAAAACTCGTGTGATCGAATTCGGTAGAGGCAACAAAGGGAAATCGGGAAAGGGTCATCAAAGTAGATCATTCGATTTTCTTGGCTTTACCCATTATTGGGGCAAAAGCCGAAAGGGTAATCCTTTGTTCACGCGTAAGACGAGTTCTAAGAGATATCGCAGAGCATGCAAAGAATTTACATCTTGGTTAAAGACAGTAAGAAGCTCTGCGAGACTCAAGGAATGGTGGCCGATACTTCAGGCAAAATTGAGAGGGCACTATTTGTATTATGGTATCAGTGGTAATGGCCGGCTTATATGGCGGTACCGCGATTATACAGAGCAAATGGTGTTCAAATGGCTCAATAGAAGAAGTCAGAAAATATCGTTCAACTGGAAGGATTTTCGCAGATACTTGAGGCACTACCCATTGCCAAAACCTCGTATTGCATATAAGCTATATTAACCGTTTAGTTTTGTGAGTTCTACTGAAGAGCCGGATGTGGGAAATCCACAAGTCCGGTTCTGTGAGGGGCGTTGATGTCCTTCTGTATGGCAGAATATTGTGACACTCCCCAATCGAAAGAGGGGAGCAACAGGGAATACGAAGTATGCCTAAGTGGAAGGTCTATATTACGTCTACTCGACAATCCGATGGTTGGCAGCATAGGCGTGGAGCATCGGACAAGTAATCCGATGGTCAGATACTAAAAAAAGACCTACGGACACGTGATCCGTGTGTCTGTCCTTGGTTTATACGAATTTGCCGACGAATAGTAGCGACTGCGTCTATATTGTTGTAAATTCTTCGGATGAAATGAAATAGAGGTTATCTGATTTCGCTGAAAAATGGTGTTATACCGTTTTCAACACAATACGCTGCATACAAGTACATAGCTGCCGACCAAGTCTGCCAGTCTTGGCCTTGAGGTGTTCCATCTTGGGCTCTATGCCATTCATTAAAACCAAACTCAACATCTGCTTCTCGAGTAAGTTGAATTAGCTTTGAAAGGGCTACTAACTTTTTCTCAGCAAGTTTATATCTTTGGGCAGATACCAGTGCAGCTATATAAAACCCGCAGATGAACGGCCATATCCCACCATTATGATATTCACCTGGCATATTATATTTCTCATATCTTGGCAGCCAATCAGGGTCTCCTGGTTTGATATACGGGAAGAAATTTGGGGGTAAGTCAACTGCCAGTTCGTTGTTTTTACGCAGTGAATCACACTCACTTTCAACCCATGTGACAAGCTCTCTGGCTCTTGAGGGAGAGGCGATTCCTGAAAGAATTGCAAGGCTATTGCCTAAAAGGTCAAAACGTTCGCTTCGGTAAACTTTATACGACCATAAAGCATAGTACGGTTTATTTCTCAGAACCAATCCTTCATGAACATGCCGATTCTGCTTTTCCCCTTTTATTGTAAATCGTCCCATCTGGTTTCGTAATATTTCCGCATGTTCATGTTGGCCAAAAAGCTTTAGGTAAGTATATACGATGGTGTTTACAAATAAACCATAGCCAAGAACCCACTGTTCATCTCTCCAATCGGTCGTTGGTAGTTGAGCAACAAGCACTCCACCGGCAGGGCTTTGGTATTCCATCCATACCATTGCTTTGTAAATCTGATCTTCCAGGAAATCCGGCTCATTCATTATTTGCCTAAAAATAGCAACCGCCATCAAGAATAATGGAGTGCAGTCACTGGAGCCGCGATCATCAGGATCGTGAACCAAAGAAGGTATATGTCCAAGTTTATTTTGATTGCTGGCAGTGGTTTCGAGCACTCGCCTAAGCGATTCGATCAGTTTCTTATTACCTGATGTCAAGACTCCAAGAGAAGCTATCATCAGATCGCGAGTATAAGGCTCAGGATAACCCCATCCTGCTGTTCTTGGAAGTCCATGATATAGGCCATGCATATTATGAAGCAACACATTGATCGCAGCTTTTTTTGCCTGCTCGATAAGCTTTTCGTCCTGCGTATTCATTTTATGAAATTCCCAGTTTTTCAGACACAAGCCCAGCGAATCTTTTAGCTACAACACGATAATCATATTTCTCGACAGCGCGTTTACGCCCAGCTTCGCCCATCTTTTTCCTCAATTCGGCATCCTGCATCAAATCCATTAAGTAATTGGCGATATCATGGACACTGGCACGAAAGTCAACAGTCCTTGGTTTTTTGAAAACTACCCTATGCCCAGGTTCATAGCCGGATTCATCTCCCAAGGTCGTCTCTCTCATTCTGACTTCCTGAGCAACTGATGCTAAAAAGGCATTTTGACCATGTACCATTGTATCCAGCATTCCCATTGCTTTTATCCCGATGACGGGCTTACCACAGGAAGCCGCTTCAACCTGAATCATTCCGAAACCTTCTAAGCGTGATGGTGCTGCATATATATCACAGGCAGCCAAAAGGTATGGCATAAAATTACGGCTGATCACATTAGTCGTATAAACCACGTTTTTTTCGATACCCAATTGAGTAGCCAATTGCAAATCTGCTAAATTTTGTTGTTCCGTTCGAGGTTGAGGCCAAACCTTACATACATACTTCCAGTCCGGTGCCTTTGTATCGTTAATAGCCAATGCCTGCATCACCTCCTGTGCTCCTTTAGATGTTGCATCACCTCCAATGGTTAAAATCATTATTTGATCTGGCGCAACGCCCAAAGCTTCTCTTACCGCTGCGATTTTCGGATCGTTCTTATCACGTGGGACAAAAGAATCGGTATCACAGCCAACAGGAAGCACTTCAATATTTTTCCCGCTTAGACCATCACGTTTATAAACATTCTTAACCCATTTGGAAGTTACAAGTATCAAAGGCAGAGCCTCAAGTATTTCGTGGTAGTTGGCCATATAACCATCTGCAACCAACCAAGGTATGGGTTGGACACCATATCTCTGCGGATGCAACACGAGAAAAGGAGCATGCCCCCAATAACCAACACCCAACACTATGTCCGGCTTAAACCATCGATAATACCATTCCTTTTCCTGGGCAGATTCGAAATGGACTGAATGAACGTCAATACCCAATTCCTCCAGTCCCTTGTGCATTAAATTCCCCTGTGTAGCCAAACCTGCCGGCGAAGGAGGGTAGTCATATAATATCAAAACTTTCATTTTCAACCCCAAATAATCATTTATCCTTTAATTCATTTCTTTGCTTCAACGCACCAAAAAGCTTCTTTTCGTGGCGTGGTTTTAGCCTCAAAACTATCAGGCACAAAGCCATAAATTTTTGTAATAATGTCATATTTCTTCTGCCAGATTTTATTAGGTAGCTTTTTTTTCAGATCTGCATCTTTAGCTGCTCTGGGAAGATATTTGCCATCACCGTCTTCATATGCAAATCTCCAGATGTCTTTGGCAAACAACTTTTCATTTTCCAGTAGAGCCATAACTGATCTTCCTACTTCCTCGTGCCTTCGGTGTCTTGTATATTCTCCTAAATGGCCATGGGTTATTATAAGATCAAAATTGTCAGAAGGAAGTAGTTCGGTTATTGCACACTGGGCTTCGTGACAGTCGAGTGGAATTTGCTCAGGACCATCATCTAAATCTCCCATTATACCTTTAGCTCCCAATGCCCTCATGGCCTTGTTGAATTTAGGTGACCTGTCAGGGTCGCTCAGCCTGCAAAGTGTTAAAATGGTCCAATCTATTTCTGGACGCATTAGGATAATGCCGCCAGCCCATAGTGTTTCATCGTCTGGGTGTGCCACAATGACTGCTGCATTCTTAATAAAAAGTTTTTCTGCAATCTTACTATTCATTGTTTGCTCTATTTCCCTTTTCGAAACGGCCTAAAAAATTTCAGGAAACCAGTGAAACCGCTTATCTGCCTAGGCGGCAATACACCCTTTTCCACAAATCCAACTTCTTCTATTGTATAAAATGCGTTTGGATTAAATTTTTTAATTAAATCGACCACTCTTTTCACTTCACGTCTTGGCACAATTGTAAAAACAACTTTTACCTGCCCAGTTGCACCATGGCCGTCAACACTGGTTACACCATAGTCAGCAGATTTCAGATACTCCACCAGTTCTGCTGCATCTTTTTTCGTAACAACTCTTATAAGAACAACCCCCAGAGAAAGTCTTTCTGCTATCCACATACCAACAAAATTGCCCATCGCAAACCCACCCGCATACGCGACATAACATGCAGGATTAGAAAGGTTTTTCATGATCTGACCTATAGCAAGAAGCCAGATGAGTATTTCGAAGAATCCAACAAGTGGTGCAAGATATTTCAAACCTCGCGAGATAAATATAAGCCGAATAGTTCCTATGCTGACATCAGCAACTCTCGCCAAAAAGATCAGGAGTGGCAAAATCAACCACGCATAAAAACCTGAATTCAAAAGAATCGTATCTTCCATCTAAAGCTTGCTCCATATTAATATTTTTATCAAAAGACAAAACGAAACGCTTACTTTGCTATTCTTTCTTTTTTAGGAATACATCTTTTTCTTATATTTTCCAGTTGACCGAAGGATATCAGTTCATCACCAGCAAGAATTTTTGTTCCAGCCGGTGGATTAGGAATTGTCTCTTCTGCCCTTACTATAGCCAACACCGTGATATCGCTTTTACGTAGCTCAGATTGTGTGAGTGTTTTGCCCACAAGCGGATTATCTGGTGAAACATCTATTTTTGAAACGCCGTATCCTCCCGCCAACATAAGCAATTCTTCAAATGACACAGGCTTGAATATCTCTCTTTTGATGATTTTGCTGCGAAGTACACCTGTTATTTTTTTAACAAATTTTCTATTCGTAGAAAGTCTGTAGCCCACATATAACACCAAAATAATAAATAGCAGGTTTACCCACGGTATAAGAAGCTGTGGTACAGAAAAAGGCAGAAAAGACTCAGAAAGCCTGGACCATAGTGTCTGTTGAGGAGTTAAAGCACTGGCGATGGTCGCAATCATAGTTACTAAGCCAGCATTGCCTAAGACAATTAGAACTGTGGCTATACGTCTTCTCTGTGGATGTCCCGTTACCAGTTCTGCTTCTCTTGTTGTAAAGCCTGTACCACTAAAACAGGACAATGCCTGGAATTTTGCTAACGACCATTCAAGGCCGGATAGTTGAAATGCGATAGCACCGACTCTTACGATAATAAATGAAGCAACAAGTACGATTATAAAAAGCATGACACTCATAATAATCCCCTATAACCATTTTTTTCTTTTAAAATAAATCAACATGATTGCGGCCACTATAGCCATAATTATTAGAACGATAAAATACCCCCATTTCCATTCAAGCTCCGGCATAAACTTGAAATTCATGCCGTATATACCAGCAATAAATGTAAGTGGGATAAATATAGTTGCTATAATAGTCAGCACCTTCATTACAGCATTCATTCGGTTACTTATGCTTGATAGATAAATATCCAGCATTCCTGAAACCATATCCCTGAAACTTTCAACTGTATCAATTACCTGTATTGTATGATCATAAACATCCCTCAAATATGGTCCGGTGGAATCACTTATGAGCGAAGATTCTGTCTTCTCCATGCTGTTTATCAGTTCTCTTAATGGCCAGACCGATTTTCTTAAAAAAATCAGCTCTCTTTTAAGTGCGTGAATTCTTCGGACGGTTTTATCTGAAGGTTTGGCTATGAGTTCTTCCTCCATAGACTCAATCTGTTCACCCATTTTTTCCAGGATAAGAAAGTAGTTATCTACAATTGCATCTATCAATGCATAAGCAAGATAGTCAGCTGACATCTTTCGAATTCTGCCTTTGGCATTGCGTATTCTATCGCGAATCTGTTCGAATACATCGCCTACTTCTTCCTGAAAAGAGATAACGAAGTTTTGTCCCAAAACTAAACTTACCTGCTCTGACTGGACAGAGTTGTTTTCATCATTGTATCTGAGCATCTTAAGGACCATAAAAAGACATTTTTCATAATCTTCACACTTTGGACGCTGCCCCGTATTAAGGATGTCTTCAAGTATAAGAGGGTGCAGCTCGAAATGCTTGCCAATTTTTTCAATCGTTTCTATACGATGCAGACCATCTATGTTTATCCATGTGACGGTGGGCATTTCCTTAAAGGGAAAACATTCCTCGACTTTTTCAACTACTCTTTCCTGGATGTTCTGCTCATTGTAATCAATCAAAGTAATTCTTATCTGATCGGCTTTTTTCTCACCAATATGAACAAGCGTGCCGGGTGGAAGCCCAGCCTTGCGAGAATGTCTTTTAATCTGTCTATTCTTTGGCATTGGGTATAATCCTTTCTGTAATATTTTTAACAAATGTTATCGGAAAGCTTATCATCTGCCTAACCCCCTCAACAGATGAAAGTGTACGCACCTGAGTACGTACCTCTGTAAAAAGCTCCTGAGCGACAATTTTCTCCTCCACTTCGCCGACTTCTTTGACCATAGCTAAACGGTGAAGTGCGTATAACCCAATGATAAAGGCGAAGGCGAAAAAGAAGTCCCACTGCTGGAGATTCAATGTAGGCAAAGCGAATTCACCTGTTGGACTGGTATATTTAAGTGTCCATGCCAGTTCCCGGCCAGCAAAGAAATCGGCGAATTTACCGCCTAATATCGGAGCCACGCCAGCGGCTACCGAATTAGCTATTGTATTGGTGGCAAGATAAGCCGTAGCCTGTCCCTTTGGAGCGAGTTTTAAACTTATATTACCGGAAGCAAGAGAAACTCCTGCCGAAGCCAACCCCATCACCATGTGTATCACAATCAATAACGGTATCGTTAAAACGTATTTTTCCGGCATTGTAGTAAAAGTCCAGGCAAGTATTGAGAATATAAATAAAGGGCCGCTGATGGCTAAAACGGATTTATTGCTGAAGCGATCAGTGAATCTACCCCAGATTTTAAGGAACAAAAAGTTAAAAACCTGGCTTAAAATTGAAAGACCTATGATAAATGACATACTCAGGCCTAATCGTTTGAGCATATAAACCATAAAGAAAGGCCCAGCTAGGTTGACAGCAAAGTTCCAGGAGCACATAAAAGCTATGAGCTTTCTGAAGTTTTCATCCCTGAATGGCTGGGACAGAAGCCTGAAAATCTTTAGTTTTTCCTGACCTTGGGGCATTCGTACCTCTGGTGTTTTTGCCAAAAAGAAAAGGCCGGTCAACCCTGCTACAGAACCAACTATAAATAAGATTGAATAGCCAGCTATTTCCTGATCAGCAAATTGTTTTTTCCAAAAGTCAAGATAAACTGCCGCAAGTATACTTAGAGCAATTCCAACACCCGTGGCTATACGCATTCTCTTGGAAAAGAAAGAACCCATAATATTTTCAGGGATCAAATCTCTCATCCATGAGTTCCAACTGCATCCGGAAACTGCCCCAAAAACCGAAACTGCTATCAGTAACATTAACAAAACTGCGATTGCAATTTTAGCAGGAAATATAAATGGGCTAAGAGCAATTACCAACCAGCATATTCGACTCAATCCGGCAGCAATAACTGTAATCAGTCTTCGGTTGCGTATCTTTTCTACCAGGAATATTGAAGGCAGCTGCAGTAATTGTGACAAAGGGCCAATAGCAGCAAGCAACCCTATTACAAAATTTGAAGCTCCCAGCTTAATCGCAAAGGCAATTAAGAAGGCCCCGCCGGTTAGTACTCCCATGGCCTGAGAAGCTATACCATCTTTGATAATATATTCCAGACCTGACCGGACTTGGTCATCCGTAAGGCTTTCTTCAGCTTTAAGCCTCATTTTTATTGCCCCCAAATTTCAGCTTTTGCTCTGATTATAAAAGATAACCTAATCAACAAATCATTGCAAGGATTCAAAATGTTTCTCAGTTTTCTGGCCATATAACATTTTTACAGTAACAGGAACAATATTTTTCAACACTTCTCAATATGCAATCACGATACTTTTATGGTTTGATTCGGTCCGATTTCGGTGCTGTGGCACAAGGAGCAGGTACATTATGAACTATTTTTGCCTGTTCTTGACTAATATCCAGATCCATTTTGTACCCCTCATTCAAATCGTTTTTATCAGGTATTCTTCTATCCTGATAAAATTCACAAGCCGTGGCCCATGGTACTCTTGGTATACCTTCCAAGACGGAGCCTTCTGTGTTATTTTGGCAACGACCGTAGACGTTACTCTCAACATATTTGAAATATTTACAAGTTTCACATCTCTGTCTCATTTTTCATGTTTTCCATTAACGACCCATATTTTTCGGCACATTCTTTACAACTGCAAACGGTTAGATTTTCTCTATTGATGTTTAATAAAGCGATTATGCGCATAAGCTTTGCGGTGCCACTTAATAAGACGATAAAAAACAAAGTAGGCCGTAACTGAAACAGCACTACCTATAATCAAGCTTCCTACCCACAATTCGGTTCTGATATTCACAAGCAATGTCCAAAGTCGACGTAAAAAATCATCACGGCAAAAGGACGCCACGATATTATCAAACGAAAGAAACTTTCTAAACAAGCCAGCAACTTCTCTACGAGTCAACAGTTGCTCTCCTCGTAAAGATCCCAAAAGAATCCTTCCAACCAGATAATTGAAATAGTAGATAGGGACGGCGGTAAAGACATTTGTTACCCAAACAAAAGCAATCGCAACAAATTTGTTCGCCCTTACCAGAAGGGCCAGGGGCAACACTATCAACGTATGCAAGCCTATAAGAGGTGTCCAGCCAACAAACAAACCAATAGCAACACCCATGGCAATTCTGTGGGCAGAATCATCAATATGCAGTATATGGTACTTAACAAACCGAACGATTGGTCCTAGTATTGTTCGGTTGTAAACTCTATTTGTCGTAACGATAACTTCGCTTTTTCTTTGCATTATAAGTCACCAATATTTTTGAGCCTGGGAAAACTGAAATCTTCAATGGGTATCCCTTAGGAAAAATCAAAAATTCATCTCAAAATCTTTGAGTTTACCAATTATCCTCTTCTAAAGTATTGTATAGGCTTACATGTCATCTACCTTATCTTGATTGTGTTTGTTTGTGACTTCGACGTGAACCCTTGCCTTGCCTTCGATCTTTCCTTTCTTCTCGGGTTTTCATGCGGTCACTTTTCCGCTCAACCTGCAACTTCTTAATAATTTTCTCAAATCGCTTGTTCCTTGCAGCCAACAACTGGTCAACAGCCTGTACGGTCTTTTCGGATCCTTCTCCAACAGCTATCTCTCGCAAAAACTTGAGCTCTGCATCAACCTGTTTTTGCACGGCTTTTGCCAAGGCTATACGGTTTTCAACCTTGCGATTCAACCACTCACGCACTTCTTTCTTGCTCTCCTGGTCAATATGCAATAATGCTTTTTCCATCTCATCCTCTTCATCAATCTGAGTCTTGTTGGGGTCGATAGTATTGTTTGCATCAGTAGTTTGTTTGTGGCCTTTATCTTTTACTTGGACAACTTCCTGTTTGTCTGTCCTGTGCTGGGATTTTTTGATTTCTGTGTCTGCTAATGCAACAACAGAACTTAACGGGAGAACTGATAAAATTAATATTGAGATGATTAAACGTTTCATAATATTTTCTCCAATATAAAAAAGTTATTCTGAAATCCAGTCCTTTGCTAATTGATTTGCATCCTAAGAGCACATAAGTTAAATTTCATATTTTCCTCATATCTTGTTTTCCTCCCAATAATCAGCCAGTATCTTCCGTAGTTCTCCCAACTGTTTTGGGGATAATCCTCGGAACAAGTCTTTTCTGCTATATGTGCCAAATATGTCATGGGGCTTTGTAGTGTGAGACTCAGGCAAACACCTGAATTTACCTTCCCATCGACAAATATGGAAACAGCCGGCCATCCAGGGCTGAATAGCCTTAACTTCTTTTTCCGCCATTTCAAACAGTGTTTCTGCGTTCATTCTTTTTTTCCTATTATGTTAAATCTTGATTGCGGCCAGTTTGCCCCAGTTTCTCCATACGCCGCAATAAATTGAGAGCAATGATGGAGATCGATCAGGCTCAAGTACACTCTCGGTTACTACTATGTCTGTTGGCATTACCATAAGACGCCTTACTACAACCAGCTTACCGTCTTTGATTACACATGCCCACCGTGTCGCCCTGACAGTTTCAGGCCGTTCTGCAAAAAGGCCATAAATATGCCGTGCCATTTGTCTTTTTGTATATCCAGGCATTTTCCGTAAAATTTGGACAAAGGTAAAATTAAAGTTCATCCTCTTCATAACCATAATCATAAATATCTTCGGTAAAATCTTCATCAAGTTCATGGTTATCTTCTCTAAGGTCGACAACTGCCACAGGGGAAGTGTCCCAATGCATATCTTCAGGTTTTGAAACACCTGCTTCTCTGAGCAGTCTTTCTTGTGCTTCGGGAGTTAAATCATCAAACATTATTTCCATCGGCTATCTCCTCGTCTGATTCTTCGGTAGATTGTTCGCTCATTTGGCTAATTTGGCCCTCAAGATCTTCTATGCTTGCCTGCAATTCTTTAACCCACTGCTCGTATTCGCCGACTTCTTTGGTTTTCTCTTTCAATTGCCTGCTTAATTGTTCTGCTTGTGCTTTAGTGTCTTTTGTCTGCTCAATTGCTGAATCTCGCTGGTTGATTAGTTCGTTGAGTTGGGTTTCCAGTTCTTCCTGGGTTTGCATAGCAGCGGCAAGTTCTGACTTTGTTTTTTCCATCTCTTCAGAAATTTCGGCTATAGTTTCTTTTAGCTCATCCCTTTCGCTTTGAGTTTCCTCCAGGGTGGTTTTAACCTTTGCCAATTCAGCCTTGGCCTGCTCTGCTTCCGCAACAGCCTTGTCTCTTTCTTCGGCACCGCGGTCACAACCTGTTAAAACCAGCATGCAAACCAGCAAGCACAGAAATTTTACAGTTGTTTTTCTCTCATTCATTTATTTGCTCCTTTAGATTCTTCCTGTAACGATTTATTCGAATATCCTATTCCATTTTCTTTCGCCTCTGCCTTCCCAGCTTCGCATATGATAAACATAGCTGGCTATCAAAGGCAAAACACTGGTAGCTTCGGCATAAACCATTTGTTCGTAAACCGTGTCAACTTTGCCCCAGGAGGCCGCTTCCTTCAGAGTAGAACTTGAGCAGGCCCCATCTCGAACATCAGCTACTGTAATCTGAACTGCGTATTTGTGCATATCAACTGATTTGCCCAAAACCTCGGCACAAACAACGGTATCCTGAGCAAAATTTTTCGGCACACCGCCCCCGATCATAAATAAGCCGGATATGTTAGACCTGATCTTAATCTCTGTCAGTTCTCTGAAATCCTTTACAGAATCAATGGAAACATGACGTTCTTCGTTTTCTGCCTGATGCTTTACCAAACCAAAGCCTGCACTGGAATCCGAAAAAGCCGGGCAAAATATAGGAACATCATTTTCGTATGCAACTTGAATTAAGGAATCTGGTTTTTCTGCGTTGTCAACCAGGTACTTACCCATCGCTCGGATAAATTCCCTTGAAGAATAAGGCCTGGGATCAAGCGAGTCAGCTATCTCCTTGATAGTGTTATCACAAACCTGCAATTGCTCTTCATCAATGAAAGTGTCATAAATTCTGTCAATATATAATTCTCTTAGTTTCTGATCATCAACAAACGGGCTGCCTTTGTAATGTTTGAAACCAAGGGCCTCGAAGAAATCCATATCAACAATGGCAGCTCCGGTGGCGACTATCGCATCGACCATATTATATCTGACCATATCAGAGTAAATCTGCATACAGCCTGCCGCACTTGTGCTTCCTGCAATACACAGAATAATCGTACACTCCTGATCCTTTATCATCATATCGAAAATCTCTGCTACTCTTGCAGTATCTCTGGCAGTAAAAGACATATCTTTCATGGCCTCGATTATTTCTATTGAGTTAAAGGATTTTATATCGATGTGTTTGATAGGCTCTTTCAAATAATCATTCTTATCCATTCTATTCTCCGAATTTGTAACTCAATAATTTGTAAACAAGCTTTGCAGCCATAAAATCCGGGGCTTTGTTGCTGCTTTCCGGACACAGTTCGACAACATCAAAACCAACAATATTTTTTTTGTTAGAAACAGTCTTTAGCAATGTCAAAACATCGTACCAAAGCAATCCGCCCGGCTCAGGTGTGCCTGTTGAGGGCATTATTGAAGGATCAAAAACATCCAGGTCTATTGTTATGTAAACATTATCCGAAAGCATGGGGATGACTTTGTTGATCCAATCTGTGTTGTTGTGTATATCTTTCGCAAAAAATATTTTTGATGGATCGACAGAGTCTTTTTCACTTATATCCATACTTCTGATGCCAACCTGGACAATTGGAGAAATTTCTTTTGCCCTGGCCATAACACAGGCATGGTTATACTTCGAACCACTGTACTCGTCCCTTAGATCAGCGTGAGCATCTAATTGGAGAATGGTAAGATCATCATATTTTTCAGCGTGCGCCTTAACAGATCCAATGCTTACCGAATGTTCACCTCCGATTACTATGGTGAATTTGTCTTTGCCAAGATAATACTTGACGTTATCAACAACTGCCTCAACCATCTCGATGGTCGAAATCTCTCCACCAATAACACTTTCTGTGAAGATGCCGCGTTTATAGACCTCTGAATCTGTTTCTATGTCATATAGTTCCATATTAGCCGAGGCTTCAATTATCGCTTCAGGCCCTTTGTCAGCACCTTTTACCCAGGTACTCGTGCCATCATAAGCAACCGGCAATATCACTATTTCGGAATTTTCCGGATTCGAATGTTCTTCAGGCAAGTACCCAAAATTAATCGCATCTTTCATGGCTGGTAAACTCCATCAATCAAACAAAAACATTGCTAAGGCGACTGTTGTTGTCCATAGTCCTTCCTTGCCTTTAGCCGTTTGGGTTATGTTAGTGGTTTTAATAAACAGCCCGCTGGATTTATAGGCCTGTTCTTTTTCCGACCAGGCTTTATCGGGGTCAAATTCCATCCCTAATGTTGTACCCAACATGCCGGCAGCCAGGTCTTCAGCTGTGTCTCCTGCCTGTTGGCTATTCATGCCGTGTTCATGTATCTCACTGAGGTATCCCCACTTGTCCCCATCTTTAGGAATCGCAACTCCTATCGAAGACGCCACCAATCGTCCGTGTTCATTTGTGTCTGCCCTGGCCATAACACAAAAACTTATAGATCCAGGAGTTAGTAACTTGACACCTTTTTCCCGGCTGATGACTTTGCATTTCGATGGCAAAATTGATGACACCTGAACCAGGTTTTGTTGGGCTACGCCAGCTTGTCTCAGTGCCTGCTCAAAAGATTTCAGTTTGTACTTATCTCGACCAACTCCCTTAGTCAAAAACATTTTTGTGGGTACAAGATTGTTCATTTAACACTCCTAAAATTTGGCTTCTCATATAATTCTATTGTTTGATTATTAAACCATTAAGTTTTGTTTACACCAGGGACAATAATTCCAAAAATCTGTATCAACGGGCCAATGACATCGTCCGCATATTTCAGGAAATGGTCGAACATCCCAGGCCTGTCTCGCCTTGCGATGGCACCAGGGGCAGTAATGCATAAATCTTATGAGTTTTCCATCACAGTGTTTACACCTGCAATGATAACGTACCTTCGGTGAGCTGGTTTTGTTTTTTGATTCAAATCCAGGCCCATAACACCATGGACAGAATCGCCATTCAGGCAGAACCCCTTTATGACATCGATGGCAAATGTGGCTAAACTGACTGCAGGTATCAAAACGGTTTTTGCCGCTTCCACACCAAGGGCAAATCCGCATCCTCTCGGCTATTGGCTCATCACAATCGATACATCTAAATATTACAGGAAAAACCCTGCCGTATTTATTTACAAAAAGCTCACGTCGAACCTTGCGCCAATCGGTTTCCTTTTTTTCAGCCTTCGGGGCTAATATTTTTTGTTGGCTTTTAGGCAAAGCCTCGATCATAGCTGTTAACATCTTACCAGCGTTTGCGAAACGCAGCTTTGGGTCTACCGCTACGGATTTCTTTATAAACTTTACAAAAGTTGAACAGGTTCTTTCCTGCAGACGTTTGTTTCCGCGAAAAGGCCAATCAAATGGCCAGCGAGGAAGCACCCCTGTAATATATTCGTAGAGAATCAAGCCAACAGAAAAACAATCGCTGCGATAAGTAGGACGACCATAAGCCTGTTCGGGAGCAACATATCCAGGAGTGCCATAATCATCGACGGTTTTCATTCGGCCTTTTAACTTCAAAGATATTCCAAAGTCTCCTAATGCAGCTCTTTTATCAGGAAATAAAAATATGTTACCCGGGGTTACATCGCAGTGTACAGTACGATGGCTGTGTGCATAGGTAAGGCCTTCAAGAACCTGAATAATAATCGAGGTTATTCGCCTAACCGACATCGGCTTAGAGCAGTCAGCTAAACAGCCAGTAGATAGTTCGGTTGCAAGTATTACATGCTCATCGATAATATCAGCATTTTTAACTGAGAGTATATTCGGATGACGCAACTTGGAAACTGCCCGAACCTCCCTAAATAGTACCTGATTATCACGGTTGCCATTAACATCAGACAGGGGTATTTTCAGGGCAACGTATATACCTTCTACGCTGTCTCTTGCCTCCCACACCTCGCAGAATCCACCCGTACCAAGACATTTTTTCAGGCGGTACTTGCCCAGATGGGCTCCATTTTTAAGATGTAGCCCGGCACGCTCAGAATCAGATTTTTTACTTGTATCCACCACGCCATTTATTTCCTTATAAAACCTGCCATAATCAAGCCGAATAAAAATATTACTTTTTTTCGGCAAAGTCAACATTTTTCTTGACTATTTGGTCAGTTTTGACTAAATAGTCAAAATTATGAAGAACGAAACTAAAAAATCCAAAAAAAGCAGGGCTCAGAAAAGAGCCAAAAGAACCCGAAAAAAGCTGAAAGAGGCAGCATTGGACGCTTTTAGCGAAAGAGGTATTGATGCTACAACGGTCGAAGAAATTACCGATAAAGCCGACGTAGGAAAGGGAACTCTCTACCAGTATTTTGACGATAAGGAAGAAATTGTTGTCATACTGGCGGAAGAGGCCATCGAGCATTTAATTAAGCGTATTCAATCGTATGAATCTGCTCCCGAAACCCTGGAAGATATGCTGGAACACTTATTGAATGCCCACTATGAGTTTTTTGTTGACTCCAGCGAAGAATTCCTTTTGCTCTTCCAGGGCAAACTGCTGCTGAAGCTTCAGTCTGATACTTTGGATGAGTTAGAAGAGCCATATTTAAGATATCTGGCAGAAATTGAAGACCAACTCTCAACCTACCTTTCCCCACGGATAGACCCGCTGAAAGTTCGCCGCCTGGCTTGTGCCGTAGCAGGATTCGTTTTCGGGTTTTTCTCATTTGCCATGATCGGCATGACTGAGGACGAAATTGATAAAAGCGTTAAACCGCTAAGGCGGGTTTTCGTAAGGAGTCTATGTGCATTTCTGGGCAGGTAAGTCCTTTGCTTAACAAAACCGGCCCTGTGAATTCTGAGATTAGAAAAGTATAAAATTTATGGGATTCTTATGGCAAAAAAAACGGATATTTCAAATGGTGGGGTAAAAACTTTGGGGCCAATTTCAGATCTCGAGAGGCACTTACCTTCGGATTGGTGGCAAAGTCTTTTTAATTCTCTATACCTGAAAACCGACGGCGATGTGGTTGAAAACCAGGCAAATACAACCACTGAAGTAGACCTGCTTATTCGCATCGCTTGTCTTGAACCAAATGACAAGATTCTCGACCTTTGTTGCGGGCAGGGCCGCCATTGTCTCGAACTGGCCAGAAGAGGATTTCGAAATCTTACAGGAATTGACCGCTCGCGATATCTGATTCGCCTGGCCCGCAAACGTGCCAAACAGGCTAATCTGAATATAGCCTTCCATGAAGGTGATGCCCGCAAGTTCAGACTTAGCGAAGGTTCCTGTCATTGTGTTGCATTGATGGGCAATTCCTTTGGTTACTTCGACAGAGAAGACGACGATTTTGCCGTTTTGGAAGCTGTAAAAAGAGTCCTTACTTCCAGTGGAACATTAGTGATGGATCTGGTAGATGGAGACTGGATGCAAAATAACTTTGAGCCTCGCTCCTGGGAGTGGATAGACAAAGATCACTTTGTTTGCAGAGAACGATCCCTGTCTTCTGATGAGGAAAAAATTATCTCTCGCGAGGTAGTAGTACACTCAGAGCGAGGTGTGATTGCGGACCAGTTCTATGCGGAACGGCTTTATTCATATGAGCGAATAGCGGAATTTCTGGAAAGAGGGGATTTTGTCAGAATTGAACTTCATGGCAGACTTTCCGCTGAATCCGACCGAAATCAGGATTTGGGGATGATGGCCCATCGTATGTTTATTACTGCCAAAGCACCTGCAAAAGTCGTGATGTCGGCAAAACGCGGCCCAATATTTCCTGAAGTTACTGTTTTAATGGGCGACCCTGCACTACCGGATTCGGTTAAGCGAAGTGGACAATTCAACCCCGAAGATTTTGAAACAATTAACCGTCTTAAGGAAGCACTATCAGAATTATCTGATTACCAGTTTACTTACTTTGACAACCATGCATCCCTAATTAGTCGGCTTCGCAGTGACCTACCCAGATTTGTGCTCAACTTTTGTGATGAGGGCTTCGATAATGACGCCTTCAAGGAGCTTCATATACCATCCCTTCTGGAATTGCTTGGTATACCGTATTCAGGTGCGGGGCCGGCTTGCTTAGGACTTTGTTACAATAAGTTTGTTGTTCGTGCCATAGCCGCATCTATGGATATACCGGTACCTATGGAAACTTATTTCAATCAGGACGACACTTCGGCTACTCTGCCATCGGTATTCCCTGCAATAGTTAAACCTAATTTTGGTGATTCGAGCATTGGCATAACGCAGGATGCTGTTGTTTACTCATCTGACGAACTTGTAAAGTATCTTACTAAGATCCGAGAGACTTTACCTGGACGCTCTGTGCTTATTGAGGAATTTTTATCCGGCCCTGAATATAGCATCAGCATCATCGGTAATCCCGGCTTGTCTTATAATATCCTCCCTCCTCTAGAGGTAGATTACAGTTCACTCGAACCAGGTTTGCCGCATATTCTTGGTTATGAGTCGAAATGGATTCCCGACTCACCTTACTGGACTCAGATTTCTTATCACGAGGCTAATGTAAACGATGATATCCGGGCAAAACTTTTTGATTACTCCAACCTTCTATTTGAAAGATGCGGCTGCAGGGATTATGCACGCTTCGACTTTAGAACTGATAGTGATGGAGAAATAAAACTTCTCGAAGTTAATCCAAATCCGGGTTGGTGCTGGGACGGCAAACTTAATTATATGGCCGGCTATGAAGGCCTACGATATGCAGATTTACTTAAGATGATAATCGAAGCTGCCCAGGAACGCATCGCCGCTGAAAATGGTTTCAGTGATAACATATCGACTCTAAAAGAAAAAACAACGCTTGGCAGAATTCCGATTATTAGCATCATTCCTGATAGGGTAAAAGTTACTGATATTGATCTAAGATCGCAAAATTTAGATGCATAGGTATAAAGATGAGCAGGAAAACAAACAAAAAGAACCAGAAATTGTCAAAGAACGCCGGAAAAAGCAGGTACACAAGGAAGCAGAAAATTGAAAAGAGTAAAGTAAAGGATTCGCCGAGTGAAGAATAATAATGGCGACAACATGGGTTTAACTCAGGCAGAGATTGGTAAGTTCAAAGATTTGCTCTTGGCAAAGCGAAATGAGATACTTGGCAACGTGATCTCTATGGAAGATGAAGCTCTTCACAGGCAAAGGAGTGACTTGTCAAATATGCCGATTCATATGGCTGATATAGGCACGGATAACTACGAAACTGAGTATACCTTGGGGTTAGTGGATAGTGAAAGAAAGCTTATGAGGGAGATTGATGAGGCCCTGGATCGGATTGAGAACTGTACATACGGAATTTGTGAGGGCAGCGGCAAATCAATCCCAAAAGCCCGACTGGAAGCAATACCCTGGGCGAGATATTGTGTGGAGTATGCTCGGTTGCTGGAGAAAGGCCTTGTAAGGGAAAAAGACTCTTTTATTGAATCGATTTTTAATGACCCGCCTGATGAAGAGCAAGATGAAGATTATGAATAATTTCGCTCAGACCCAAGCGAACTCGAAGTTAATTACAAAGGCTACAACTGGTGAACGGTAAGGATCAAATATTGAAAAGATTTATTCTGATATTTACTGCAATAGCATTAGGAATATGCATAATCAGCATAGTTCAATCTGGCTGTCGTTTAGATACCAATTTATCAGATAATGCAGTTCAGAAACCACTCATCAAATCCACAAACGACCAGGCTGAAGACAGTACGGTCCAGGCTGTTACTGCTCTGCCATATCAAGAACCTAACGAAACGCCGCTTCTAACCGAACAAGCGAGCCAGGTTGAGCAAGTGCCTGAAAAAACAGATGCGATAGTATCTCTGTCGCTTGTGGTTGCAAAACAGAATGAGCCTTTAGCACTGGTTACTGTGCCTGCAAATGAGCAATGGTCACTTACAACGGCTGCTCCGATAGCTGCAAAGATACGCCAACTAAACAAGACCCCAATTCTTTTAGCCCTTACATCAGAGCCGGTGCCGGAACAAACGAGATTATTGAAGAGATTAGAATCTTTTATAGGCTCATGTACGATAGTGGCTTCTGACCCAAATATTTATACTAACCAAATTCATGGAAATTACCTGAAGAACACTATTCAAATAACTTCCGAACCTACAGAACTTGGTTTGCATTTGGCCAAAAGTTTTTGGGGCAAAACAGATATGGTAGTCATGGCCGTTATCGAAGATTCCGAGGCAATGATTCTTGGTTCTACTCTGGCTTCTCATCTGGTCGTGCCGTTTATTCCGATTATCGGTGATGAGGACCCCAATGTCCTTTCAAGAGAGTTAAAAGTTCTGAGCACCAAACGTGTCTATTTTATAACCTCCGAGCATGGTTTGACATCGATTAATATCCCGAAACAAAAAATCGAGATATTTGATACACCTGCGGTCCAACAGAAATTGGTTGATACGCTCGGTAGAGCTAACATACGAAATATCATTCTTTTTCGTGTCCCTGATGAATTCACAGAGAGTGGAGATTCTTGCTGGCTGGCCCCATACCTGAGTCTGATGCGAAGGGCACCTTTGATCCCGTGCTACTCTTCTGATCCTTTAGCCGCTGAAGAAAACACAGAAGCGTTTACTAAAACATATTCACTAAAACCTCGGACGGCAACCCTATTAGCAGATTATGACTCAATCAATATGATTTCTGCTACATACACTACTGATTTAGATGATTACGAACTTTTGTTGGAGCCCTGTTCTCGTCCTAAAGAGGGCATGGCTGTAGAACTGGGGGTCGGTCGAATTCCATTTGTTGAGCTATGGGCTTCTTCAACGCTTGTATCACGAAACATAGCGAGGGAATTTGTTTTGGGACAAGAAATACCCAAAGTTTTAATGATAGCCAATCCAAGTACCGAATATGGCCCCTTGCCGCTTTGTGAGACAGTTAGCCGGGCTACTGCAAGAGAGTTTAAAAACTTCGGGGTTCACATCGATGAATTTTACGGCACATCTTCTTATGAACCGGCGACGCAAACTAGCGCTCGTGAGTCTCAGTTAATTATATTCGAGGGCCATATAGTTGATATGCCCATTTTTATCGGAGGTACAGAAGATCAACAGGCATACCCTGAAGAATGGTACGGCCAGGATGAAACAGAGAATTTAATTTATTACCAGGCAGACGAAACAGATGAGTACAACACGGTTGATTCTGAGCAGACAACGCCGGAAGCGCCTAATGACTGGAAAAGCACAAGCTATCAAAAAACCAATAGTTTAACCAAGCCCCAATCAATTCCGGTTGTAATACCACAAGATGCTAACCAATTGGACGGATTTCCTTTGGTGGTTCTGCAAAGCTGCCATTCGTTAGATGACACGTCTTTAGGTATTTTAGCTTCCGATGCTCTCGGTATTGTGGGCAGCGTGGCAAACATTCATAGTGCGTCCGGAAGTGCATTTATTAAGACGTTCTGCGACGGTTTATTATACCGCAGCGATACAGTCGGTGAGGCATTACGTGATGCTCGAAACTATCTTTTGTGTGTAAGTGAACTGAAAACAAAACGCGGACATCAACAGCAGGCCAAAGTTAATAGGGTAGCTTATAGCTTTCATTTGTGGGGAGACCCGGAAGCAAAGCTGTTCAGTTCTTTGCCGAAATGTCCGAAACGACAGGCAGTTTCAGCTACTTTCATTGCCCCTGACAAGATTCATATTATCACACCCAAAAAGCGACTGCCTACATCGAGGACCAGAGAGTATTTTCTACGCATGTTTCCTGGAGACCAAGTTGCCGGTATCGTGAAAAGATTAAAAAACAAGGACATACGGCGGGTAGCACCGCTTTACTTTTTCAGAATTCCGATGCCAAAAGGTTTTGATCCTTTGCAATATACTTATCTGAAGGCACCAGACGAGATAATCGACCGTGCAGTGTTTCTTGCAGATCCGTTTGAACGTTTTCTCTATATACTCTATTTCCCCGAAAAGGATAAAAAAGAACAGGAGTTTATTCTTCAGTTCGTAAACTGAAATTGCTGGAAATCTATTTAAGAAATCTTAGGAAGTTAAAATGGTAAATCACCACCGAGCAGCTATATTGGCGGTCTTATTGCTGATTGTTACAGGTGCCGTTTGTGTAGGCTTGCGGATAAAATGCATGAGTAAGCCGACTCTGTCGCAAGGTGGAGATACCTGGCGATTAACATATGATGTTGAATTTCTGGCCAACAAGCCAGGGGCACGCCTCCATATTGGCATTCCTTCAGGCACCGCTTCTGCTAATATCATAAGCGAGAGTTTTTCCCATAAGAAACTTGTAGTTGATATGTTGCACAATAAAGATACCCAAGACAGAGAAGCAATTGCAATTGCTTCAGAATCGTCAACACCAGTTAAATTCATCGCTCAGTTTGATGTGAAAATAAATACCCATGCTAAAAAGCCGGCATCTTCATCAAAGAAACTGTTGGGAACGCCTGAAAAACTAAAATATTTACGGAGCGAGAAATTTATTCAAAAAGACGACCCTAACGTTGTCCAGATTTTAAGCAGCCTTTCCGATGGTAAGAAAACCAAAGCGAAACTAATCGAGAATATATTTGATTATTGTTCTGAAAATCTGGCTCAATTACAATCGAATGGCCCCGTTGATGCCGCAACGGTTCTTCAACAAGGTCAATGCGGCGTTTTAGGCCGGGCCAGAGCTATGGTTGCCTTATGCCGGGCTGGCCGAATACCATCGAGATTGGTTACGGGATTCATATTGGAAAATAGCTCACGAGCAAAAACATTTACCTGGGTTGAAGTTTATCATAAGAAAAGATGGATTCCATACGACCCGCATAATACGTTTTCTCTTGAATTGCCGACAAATTATTTGCCTATAAGACGTGGGGAAGGCAGGATCGTAAAAAGTTCTGATGGTTCAAAACGTTCCTCTGCATACACGATTGAGCAGTTAAACAAAACACCGTTGGCGGCAATGTCCTCAAATATCAAGTTTTGGAACATCTTCGACCTGACAAGATTGCCTATCAGTATGAAAAAAACACTTACCTTGATTCTTTTGCTGCCGACAGGAGCCTTGATTACAGCCTTTTTCCGAAACCTGATTGGCATTCGGACTTTCGGAACCTTCACTCCGACGTTGCTTGCTCTGAGCTTAGTAAACTCGGATTGGAAAATTGGAGCAATAATATTTTTTCTAATCCTGGGTGTGGGTCTGCTCTGCAGGGTGTTGTTAAACTGGCTCAGATTGTTAGCAGTTCCCCGTCTTGGCATTATTCTGACGGTGGTTGTCATATGCCTTATAGTTGCTGTATCGGTTTGCGAATACTTCGGGTTTGCGCCAACCGCTCGCTCGATACTGCTGCCGGTAGTGATTATGACGATGATGATCGAGCGTTTTTTCATCACACTGGAGGAAGATGGCTGCAAAGATGCTATGAAAGTTCTCTGCGGTACTATAGTCGCAGCTATTTGTTGTTTTATTCTGCTCCATTCAGCCCCAATTGGTCAGGTTGTTTTGACTTTCCCTGAGATACAGTTATTCATTGCAGCGGTATTTGTTTTGATTGGTCGTTATTCAGGATATCGGCTAAGTGAGCTATGGCGGTTCCGTGATATTGTCAAGTTGCAAGGATAGGGATTAAAAATGGTTCAGCTAACTAAAAGGCGTTCTTTTGCTTTACCATCTGAGTTAAAGCGGTTCGGTATACTTGGTCTAAACGCCCGTAATATAGACTTTCTGCTTGGTTCTCATAAGCGTTCTTTATACCCTTATGTTGACAATAAAGTACTAACCAAAAAAATCTGCAACTCGCATCACATACCTGTTCCCGAAACTTACGTAATTATTGACCGGTTTGGAGATATATCTAAATCCCTGGAGCTTTTAGAGACCTTGGATGAGTTTGTAATCAAGCCTGCACATGGAGCCGGCGGCCATGGCATTATTGTGGTCATTAGCAAAAAAGACAATAAGTTTGGAACCTCAAAGGGTGAATCGCTTTCGTTGCCACACATAAGGTATCATATTTCAACAATACTTTCCGGCCTTTATTCGCTCGGGTCTCATCCAGACGCTGCTATTATAGAAAAACGCATCGCACCGCACCCTGTTTTTAAGGGTCTTACAATAAATGGAACACCAGATATTCGAATCATAGTTTATAAAGGTGTGCCTGTGATGGGCATGCTCCGGTTGCCAACAAAGGCTTCAAGGGGCCGGGCCAATCTTCATCAGGGAGCGGTGGGGGTTGGCATAAACCTGAAAACAGGCCAAACCTTCGGTGGAGTCCGGCATAATCGTTTATCAGATATTCATCCTGATACCGGAGTGAATACTCACGGTCTGGTGATACCCCAGTGGAGCCATATGCTTGCAATGGCCATGAAACTAAGCGATGCAATTGGATTGCAATATGTCGGTGTGGATATCGTTCTGGATTCTGAGCAGGGCCCAGTGGTTCTGGAACTCAATGCTCGTCCCGGCTTGTCAATACAGATTGCGAACCAAGCAGGTTTGTGGCCAAGGTTGCGTGCCATAGACGTACAAGCAGAACATCTGATTCCGATAACGGAAAGACTCAAATTAACTGTTGGATTGATACAGGAGATATTATGAGAATTATCAATTTGAGTTTAAAGTAGAAATTATGTCAAATAAATCGCCTAAAAATGTATTGTCAGCTATGAAAGGAAGTCGAGTGAAAAAAATTAATAGAGACTTTATTCTTCCAAGTGCCGCTTTTACCATTAAACGCAGCCAGATAAAGTATTTTAAGTTTTATGACAAACCGCCGGAGATCGGAGATGTTGTTTATGGACAAATTTGTCTGATTGGACAACATTCATCTTTGGAAAATGTATCGGGCCGAATTCATATGGTCCATGACGGCACAAAAGCTATTTTCGTATTTGGAAACAGGTACGCTCCTGATTATTACGAGGGATTAGTGCCGGCAGCAATGGCAAAGGAAGTTGATCTTCTTGCCCGTTCAGGGATGATTGGCATTGTCAAGACCAAAAATTCAATGATGAAAGATCCAACAAAAGTAAAGGTACTGGGATATGTTTGTGATGAGTCGGGTAATATCCTGAATACACGGAAATTTCCCATGATAAAGCCTCGGATCAGAACCAAAAAGGAGCCACGAGCAAAAATGATCCTGGTTTGCGGCACTTCAATGAACTCGGGTAAGAGTATGGCTGCTGCCGCGTGCTGCTGGGCATTGACATCAATTGGACATAAGGTCAGAGCCTCAAAAGTCACCGGCACTGCCAGCCTTAAAGATATCCTTCACATGAATGATGCCGGAGCCAATCCTTATGCTGATTTCACTTATCTCGGTTATCCTTCAACTTATCTTTTAGAAGAAAACGACGTCCTCTGTATTTTCAATCAGCTTGACTTGAAGTATGCAAATAACCCTAAGAATTTTTGGGTAGTTGAGCTTGCCGATGGTGTTATTCAGCGAGAAACTGCTATGCTGCTTGAATCACCCGATGTAAGGTCCCGAATCCACAAATTGATATTTTGTGCCAATGACGCTTTTGGCGCAATTGGCGGGGTAAATATCTTGAAAGATTTTGGCTTGAAGCCCGATGCTCTGTCAGGAATATGCTCAAGTTCACCTTTACATATAAGAGAACTTTCTGCACACACAGATTTGCCAGTATTTAACAGTGCAGAGCCTGATATAAACCAATTAAAAGAAATTTTACTTGCTCCTAAACAGTCTAAAAAACTTAAATCAAGCAATAGAAAAGTTTGTCAGAAGCTAAAGCGCCTATAGCAATTTTTGACAGTTAGAATATGAAGAACCAATCTCACAATTATGAATAAAGAACAGATATTACGAAATGCAAAAAACCACTGTTTTTTTATAGGGCTAAACGACAGTGGTGCGGAATTATGTAAAACCAATACCGTCTATGGCATTGCTGGTATCCATTGTATCCAAAATCAACTTGGTGTAAGCCCAAATGCTACTTTTATTTCCACTCCGGATATGACTATTACCCGAAATACGGGTCGATGGAAAAGTGGGTTTGGCTACGGAGGAAAAATAAGCTGGGGGGCGGGAGACGATGACCTTATCGTTCTTGATACAAAGCCGAATGCATGTGGAATGTTGGTAGGAGGGCTGAAGGAACTACCTGATATTGTAAATTTAATTAAAAAATTGCATGAACTTGAAGCAAGTGAAATGGAGATAGAAGGTATTAAGGTAAGTTGGGAGTTTTACAAAAGCAATCATTTTATAGACCTGTTTCGGGTAAAACCTATTGCAAAATTAGACCAGGAACTGCCCCCATATGCTTTTATAATACATGGTTCTGCGGATGAATTTAAAAGGGATAATGAGGATGGTTTCGGAATATATTATGACGAAAGTGAACAACTGCAGAAGATGGCCGAATGCATCAAAACACCTTTAGGCGAATTTCATATTCTTACTGGCAGCAATGCCAGGGAATATTTTGAACGCTACCGGTATGCTGAGAATTTTTCGAAGAAGAAAAGAAAAATAGCTGCGGAGTTGTTGTTTGGGAAATTTGTAGAAATTTCCAACGAAACCCATCAAGGGCTTGTGAATATGAATGAAATAGTGTTAGGTTGCCATCATTTAAAAGACCACGCCACTCTTTTTCCGCTTACTTTGAGAGCTGATTTGCCTGCATATCTGGTGAAAGGCAGCCCCAACCTAAGTTCTGAAAGCATTGAATTATTAGGTTTCGAAAAAAGAGCGAAAAGTCTTGGCGTTTATGACAGGCTCTTAAATGCCAACATTTTCCCTCATGGCGGAGGATATGTTTTACCAGATATCCTAACTATAAATAAGGTTATAGAAGTTAATGGAGAGAGGTATTTTGAAGCTGAGATGCAAAATGACAGGGGTAAAAAAATTATATCTGAAGTGCGGGAGCTGCCCTATGAGTACAGGGGGCGAAAAGTAGTTTTGCGTGCTTTAGAAGTAGGGCTGTTAGAGATTGTTGCCAAGTTGATTCCGCAATATGTTTTAAAAATATAATGAGAGGGTTAATGATTGAGGGCTACTGTGTTATTACTAAAATATAAACTAAGGCGACTTAACGGTTAAGCCGCCTGTTAGGAGTTTCTATTCAATTGTATGGAGGCATTAAAAATGGCAAAGAAAAAAGCTAAAAAGAAAGCAACAACGAAAAAAGCACCAAAGAAGAAGGTCGCCAAGAAGAGAAAAGTAACCAAAAAGAAAACGGCACCTAAGAAGAAAAAAGTAGCTAAGAAAAAGAAACGAGCCAAGAAGAAAAAATAATCTCTCGATGATATCAAATCATCACAAAGCCATCATTGCTTATGCACTGGTGGCTTTTTCACTTGTCTTGACTTTACACGATTTTAATGACTGAAAAATTATAGTTAGCAGATAACATCGGTTTGGACATAGACGAAGCTGGAATCGGTAACAGTTTATCCGTAGATCGTTCAAACAGTAAATTCCTTGCAACTACCGCCTCTTTTTAATTATCTTTTGAATTTAACAGTAACGTGACAGCTATACAGGTGGGCTCAATACTTGACTTTTGTTGTTTTTTTTGCATAATACGAACATTTTCAGGTGTAAAGCGTAAAAAAAATAATTATTTTTTACTGGCTTGTGTCTCAGGTTGAACTCAAATTATGAGATTTACTTTGTGATATAGATAAAATTTGTAGGAGAAATAAGTTATGGCTACAGATGTGAAACAAATCGGAAACCTTGTTCAGGAAAAAAGTGAGTTTGTGCGGGCATTGTTTGGGGAGATGGACAAGGTAATTGTAGGCCAGCGATATATGCTGGAGCGTATGCTTATCGGGCTTCTGGCTAATGGGCATATATTGCTGGAAGGTGTGCCAGGTCTAGCTAAAACTATGGCTGTGACAATCCTGTCACGAGCGATAGACGCTGATTTTCAGAGGATACAATTTACGCCTGATCTGCTGCCGGCTGATCTGATCGGAACCCAGATATACCGGCAATCTGACGGCGAATTTTTCACACGCAAAGGGCCGATCTTTGCCAATATCATACTGGCTGATGAAATCAACAGAGCCCCGGCCAAGGTACAAAGTGCTCTGTTGGAGGCTATGCAGGAAAGACAGGTGACAATTGGTGACGAAACCTTTGGTGTCCCTAAACCCTTTCTGGTGCTTGCGACCCAAAACCCCATCGAACAGGAGGGTACTTATCCACTGCCGGAAGCCCAATTAGACCGTTTTATGCTGAAGATCAAGATTGACTATCCAAACAAGGACGAAGAACGCAAAATACTTGATAGGATGGCTTCAACAAATCCTAACTTTGATATTAAACCCGTTATCAGTCCTGACCAGATAGCCGAAGTTCGTAGCATAGTGGATGAAATATACATTGATGAAAAAATCAAAGATTACATCGTAGATATAGTCTGTGCCACCAGGGAACCGAGCAAATATGGTATAGAAATGGCCAATTTCATAAACTATGGGGCTTCGCCGCGAGCTACAATTTATCTGGCACTGGCAGCGAAAGCGCATGCGTTTATTCAGCAGAGAGGCTATGTTACTCCACAGGATGTAAAGAGTATCGGTACCGATGTTTTGCGGCATAGAGTTATTGTCAGTTATGAAGCCGAAGCTGAGGACAAAACCAGTGAAGATGTTATTAAAACTATTTTTGATAATATCGAAGTGCCATAGGCAAAACCACTTAAGCTTATTTTCAAAAATACTATGATACCTCAGGAATTAATAAAAAAAATTAAGCAGATTCAAATCTACACGTCCCGGATGGTAGACGCCAGCTTTGCAGGCCAGTATGAAAGCGTTTTCAAAGGCAGGGGTATGCAATTCGACGAAGTCCGTGAATACACTCCTGGCGATGACATCCGTACAATCGACTGGAACGTTACTGCTCGTACGGGTAAGCCTTATATTAAACGTTTCGTTGAAGAACGCGAAATGACAGTAATGTTCGTCGTTGATTTAAGTGCATCCGGTGATTTCGGCACTGTAAATAAAGCCAAAAACGAGTTGGCTGCCGAATTTTGTGCGGTGTTGGCCTTTGCAGCGGCGAAGAATAATGACAAGGTTGGATTGCTGATTTTTACTGACCGGATAGAATTGTACATCCCACCTAAAAAAGGTATCAGCCATATGTTACGGCTGATTCGAGAACTGATGTATTTCAAAATGCCTAAAAGAAAAACCAACATCAGTGTCGCTTTGGATTATTTGGCAAAGGTGGTACGAAAAAAGGCAACGGTATTTTTAGTATCTGATTTTATAGAGACTGATTTCAAAAAGCCTTTGAGCTTGCTTAATAAACGTCATGATGTCATTGCTGTTCCTGTCCGTGACAAAGCTGAAATCACTTTGCCGGGTATAGGACTGATTGAGTTTGCTGATGCTGAAACCGGCGAGACAATTTTCATCGACACATCCAGCAGGAAATTTAGAAACCAGTACAGCAATACGACTGCACAGCGATTTAATG
>JBHPGW010000027.1:0-36605 GCA_042569785.1 Planctomycetota bacterium
CTTTTGCTCAAATGTAGCAATAGGCCATTACAAGCCATAATATCAATGTTTCGCAGATTGCGTCTGAGATAACAGAGTTGTTTGCTAATTGCTTTGCGGACTTTCTTGTAACCAGGCCTTTTCTGTTTGGCAACCACAAGATAATCTTTGCGTCCCTTCTGGCGATATGTACGTGGCTTGGTCGTTTGTCCAACTAAAGGAGCGTGCATCGTGTCGATTATCGCTTCGGTTTGTTCTCTGGCTTTGTTAAGCAGATTCAAGTCTGTCGGATACGCAACATCTGCGGGGGTACATGTTGCATCAACGATCAATTTACCTTTATTCGAAGGCTGTTCGTCATCGTTGCCAGGAGACCGTTTATCTTGTGATTCATCGTTGGTCTCTAAAGCACTACGAACTATTGACTCGTTGATCTGGGCAAGTGTGTTTTTGTTAAAACGTTTTCTGAAATGCGTCATTAATGAATGGTCAAAAGGTACTTCATCTTTGTACTCTGAAAAACCAAGAAAGTATTGCAGATAAGGGTTCTCTGCGATCTGTAGTACCGTCTCACGATCTGTTGTGCCAAGGCGTTCTTTGATAATAAGTGAGCCGAGTGCGATGCGTGCCGACTTGGCCGGACAACCAGCTTTGTTGTCAGAGAAATTGGCTGAATACTGCTGTTCTATTTGCTGGAAGGGAATTTGTTTCGATAGTATTACCCATCGGTTATCGCTTCTGAGTTTTCCGCCGAAAGGCAAATAGAAATTCTCAAACTTTAGCTGATTTGTGTCGTTTTTTCGATACATCCGTGTTCTCCAAGTGCAAGCGTTTTAGCTCATTTAAAGTAAAATCCGTTCACTTGGCACATTATACACAGAATGTATCTATTTGTAAATAAAGAAGTTAAGTTTTATTCAGCAAGCCCTAAGTAGAGCCGATTCTATCCATGGGAATAAGCATAAATCGGAAAGTTCATCTTGTTGATTTGATATCCACAGCGGATTCTTTCTGATAATACTACCGGCTTGAGGCATTTTTCCAAGTTCTGCGGACAAACTTTACTGCTTCTGTCACACCTGCCTGGCCTTGATCGCTTGCCTCTTCGACACTAAACCAACCTCCATAATTAAATTGTTTTAATTTCGAGAATATTGCACTAAAATCAACAATTCCTGTACCAATAATCACAGGGGCAAGCTTTTTTACCTCTTTTGTATCAGCGACATGAACACATATAACCCTGCCTATAACCTGCTCAAGAATAGGAATAGGATCGTCGCCATAAACAAGAGGATTTGCTGTGTCAAATAGTATGCCGATGGATGTATCTTTTAACTTTTCAGCGATTTCAAGAAATATTTCTGTAGGCAAACAAAAATCCGGATAATCCCAAATACCGGGTTTTGAATGGTTTTCAAAAGCAAGTTTAATATCGCAACAGGATGTTTCTTCAGAAAGCCGCTTAAGTGCCTCGACTGCCCAGACAAAACCTTTATCACGGCTTGTCTCAGGATGAGCCTGTCCCGCTGTTATACGAACCATTTTAGCACCGAGCTGACAAGCGGCTATAATCTCTTTTTTAGTTTTGGAAAGCTGTCTTTTTCGTTCATCGCTGTCAGGATGTGTAAAATCGGGGTAGGTATTTACCACCGCCAAATCCAAATCAGAAGATTCTATTTTCTTTTTAATACCTTTTAAATATTCAGACTCAGTTGATTTTAACAGTAATACACTTAAATCAATTCCATCAAGCTCTAAACTTTTAGCTTCTTGAACCCACTGCGGAATGGTCATTTTATTCTGAATTATAGAACTAAAATAAGATACCGGCAAACAGCTTAGTTTCATAACGGAGTCCTCTAATATTTACCCTGACCAGGTTCACTTATCCATATCAAATACCGCTTTGATGATTTCCTTGCTATTGTTCCTTATATACTCCAGAGCCTCAGATGCCTTATCCAGTGCGAATCTATGAGTTATGAGAGGCTCTACCTTTAACAGTCCTTTAGACATCAAATTCATAGCTACCGGCCAGAGTGCGGGCGCTCCGGTAGAACTTTTTAAAGTAAGTTCCTTCCATAAGAATTGATCGAGAGGAATGTTATTGACAGGCCCTTCAGGCAGACCAAAAATATGGATCCTTCCGCGTTTTGCCGCTAACGACAATGCTGATGCAAATGTTTCCGATTTACCTACAGCATCTATTACCACATTTGGCGCAGACGCAAGGGAAGCGATTGCTTCGTTCATATCTTCAGTGTGCGTATTGATTACTTTATCAGCGCCCAGCTCAATCGCAAGATCAAGACGACGTTTTCTGTGTCCTGAGACAATTACCTTTGATGCACCTTTGAGAATGGCAAGCTGTACCATAATTAGACTTGATGGGCCGTCACCCAGAATTAATACAATATCACCTGCCTCTATTTTAACTGCTTCTATGGCAGCCATAGGGCAATTCAATATACAGCCGGCTCCCGCCTCTAAGAAGTTCACTGTTTCGGGTAGTGTGTATAAGTTTTCCACAGGAGCCACAACATATTCAGCCCAGCCACCGTCAATATTGACACCCAATTCACAAGTTCCCTTCTCACAAAGTTGTGGTTGTCCGGATAAACAGTACTTGCATTCGTTGCATCCAATATACGAATCACATCCCACGCGATCGCCAATAAGTTTCTTATCTACACCCTTGCCAACTTCAACGATCCGTCCGGAAAATTCGTGGCCAATAACCAGTGGAGGCTTTGCTTCTGGGTGTTTTCCGCCTAAAATATGCAAATCCGTGCCGCATATACCAGCTGCTTTAATTTCCAAAAGCACCTTTCCCGCACCGGGTAGTGGAATTGGTCTTTCTTCGATTTGAACTTTGTTAATATCTGTCCATACGGCAGCTTTATATTTAGAAGCCATCTCAAAACTCCTGTCTTTTAGGGACTGTCATTATTTCCTTTATTTATCACAATACTTCGCTATTTGAGGGGTTCAAATTTGCTACATGTTCGGGCCTGCCTTGTACGTCCAATAGAATTCGGTAGAGTTGTCCACCCATTGGGGCGGTCGAATCAAAACCAGGCGGTGTAAGATCACTATTCCAATATTCGCCGGCGGTAGTAATGTAAAGTTCGTTGAGGTTTGCTCCGCCGAAAATCACACTTGAGACTTGTTTGACAGGCATTGCTATCCTTTGCCTGACTTTTCCATTGGTGTCATAGCACACGACTTGACTACCATACCATTGAGCACTCCAGAGATATCCCCTGGCGTCAACAGTTAAACCATCTGGAATTCCCTCATTGCCAGGAACTTCTACTAATATTCTTTTGTTTGATAGATCACCCGTTTTCTCATCTGCGTCATAGGCATAAATGCGACGTTTTGCTGAATCGGTATAATATAGCACGCGATTATCAGGGCTAAAGGCAAGGCCATTAGAAAGCTCTATATTCTCATCCAGGATACGGATCGAACAATCGGTATCTATCAGGTAGAGCCTGCCTGTTTTTTCAAGGCCGTTGGCGCCCCAGTACATAGTACCGGCATAGATACGTCCTTTCGGGCCGGTAATCATATCGTTGAAGCAAAGTAATTCGCCATCATATTCAGTAACGATGGCTTTATAATTATCTTTATTGTGCCATAGGAACAAGCCTTTTTCTCCTGCGAAAATAAGTCCTCCATCGTGATTAAGTGCAACACTTGAAACGGCTAAATCTCGACTGATTATCTTTTTTATACTCTTGAGGACGGAGAACTGGTATACTAATGAGTTGTCTATATCTACCCATATTAGCCTGTCTTCAAGAGAGTCCCAGACAGGTCCTTCACCCGTATAATTATTATCATTCGCAATTATCTCAAGTTCAGAAAACATAGTGATTGAGCCATATTTAGAGAAAAATTTTGTTAATCTTCAGGCCAGTAGCGTTCTGTAATAGTTTTGTCCTCAGTGAAAAATTCTATTATCGCTCTGCCCTGAGCCTTAATATCCGCATACTGAGATTCTTTCATTCCACCAAAAGGCAGGTAGGCTACCGGTGCAGGGATGCCGACATTAATGCCTATCATGCCACATTCGGCTTCCAGCTTGAATTTTCGTGCCCAGTAACCATTTTGAGTATAAATTGAAGCGCCGTTGCCGTACTGATGGTTATTAATAATCTCAATAGCTTCATCAAGAGTATCAGCCTTTAGTATGACAACCACCGGGCCGAATATCTCTGTATTGTGAATTTCCATACCAGGTTTAACATCAGTAAAAACTGTTGGGCCAACAAAATGGCCTTTCTCGGAGCCTTCAACGACCAAATTTCTGCCGTCAAGTGCCAGTGTTGCCCCTTCCTTTACGCCCGTTTCTATCATCTCCAGGATGAACTTTTTGCTTTTGGCTGAAATGACCGGCCCCATAACCATTTGTTCATCGGCAACCTTGGGATCCAAAGGGTCCGCAACGATTACTTCCTTAGAGGCCTTTACAAAGTCCCTGCAGACCTTTTTATACATCTCATCGCCAACAGCGACGATAGCCGATGATGCCATACATCTTTGCCCAGCACAGCCATAGCATGAGGATACCATATTGCGTATCATCTCATCCATCTTGGTATCCGGCATGGCAACCAAATGATTTTTGGCGGCCCCCATTCCCTGGAAGCGTTTGTTGGCTTTTGCGCATTTTTCGGCGATAATCTTTACCGTAGTCGTTGAACCCACCAGTGACACACCTCTTACCTTGGGATGGGTCATAAAGGCATCCGCTACAGTCCTGTCGCCATTGACAAGATTAAATACGCCCGGAGGAAATCCGCACTGGTCAATAAATTCGGTAATAAGCTGCATTGTCATCGGTACCTGCTTCGAGGCCTTTACTACATAAGTATTGCCTGTAGCTAATGCGTAGGGCAAAAACCAGAATGGCACCATAGCAGGGAAGTTAAACGGTGCTATCATCGCAAATACACCTATAGGAAGTTTTATAACTTCGCCATCGATACCGAAAGAGGCTCCTATTAATTTATCACCCTGCTGAAGGACCGGCATTCCGCAGGCCACTTCCACATTTTCATAGATTCTTTTCATCTCCGCCCTTGCGTCAGAAATAGATTTGCCCATCTCCCTTACAAGAACTCTTGCTACATTATCTTCGTTTTCACGAAGTATGGTCGAAAGCTTATACAGAGGCTCAATCCTTCTTGCTACTGGTGTCGGCCCCCATGTCTTGTACGCTTCTGCCGCTGCATCAATCGCACGATTCGTCTCTTCCGTTGTCGAAAAAGGAGACTGAGCTATGATTTGGCCTGTACTCGGGTTCTCCACATCAATATAGCCATTATTTTCAGGTTCGACCCACTTGCCGTTGATATAATTCTTTAAAACCACCATACTCATAATACACTCCAATCTAATTTCATTGTTCTTAATTGTTTTGTTATAATTTAAAACTCTCAAGTTGAGACCATCCTGCTAAGCTGAACTGTGTGAGAGTTCGCTGTGTGATTCCGAACGTAACAAATTCATTAGGCTCCATACCGTCAGGCTCATAGGCACGAACAAATTCAGGGATTGTTTTTAGTCTTTTTATCACGTCAGGTGCTATTGGAACATCGATCTGATTTGGTTCTCTTGGCACTTCCGGCTGGAGCAGCAACTCTTGATATTTTGGATGGATCGACATGATCAGCTCTGCTCCGGTTAATCCTTCCATGTGGTGTGTCCCTCGCAGAGCGGCGACGAGCAATGTAGCAGGATAACCCTCTTCTTTATATATTGAATACGCCCGCTTGCTGATAGCTAAACCTGCCTGTCGAATATCGGATTCGCTAATGTTGGCTTTGTTGTCGTTGGCAACATCTCTGAGATAATCATCGATCCTGCCGATCATTATTACAGCAAAACACTCTCCTGGTTTTTTACCAGCCTTGATTGCCCTTGCTATGCCTTTCTTGTGGCGATTTGCTATAGCTATTACCTGGGGTACCGTAAAACTGACAGTACCGGTAACGGTAATTCCATCGGCAACACATTCTTCCATGGCATCCAGTCCCGCAGCAGTTACAGGGAACTTAACCGCAATATTGGGTGCCCAGGAATTGAAGCGTTTACCCATAGCTATCATAGCCTCTGTATCGGCAGCTATAGCAGGATTAACCTGAGCACAAACATAACCTGATTTTCCCTTTGTCTCCTTGTGTACAGATTCAAATTCGGCAGCCGTATTAGTAACTATATGTTCAAGAATAGCCTCGGCCTGTTGTTCAGGTTCCAAATTCCGTGGTATTGAACTCAGTTTATCCCCCCAGAAAGCTCTGGAATTGCTTATTGTTTTGGCGGCTAACACCGGATTGGTAGTAGCGCCACATGCTTTGTGAAAAATTCCCTGTTTTAGTTCGACCGGGTCAGCCGAGTCGTGCCACCATGTAGTTGGCGTTTCACTAACAAGCCATTGCAAATAACTTTGTTCTGCCATATTAAACTCCTGATAAAAAATAACAATTCTGAACTTAAACTTAATTTAACAGTTATGCTTCGTTTTAGTGCTCAACTTTTTTGACTATATCATAAATCTTATTGGCAATCTCCGGCTCAATAGGTTGCTTTGGTGCTTGGCTTAGAATTTCTTTTGCTTTTTCTGCCGCTCTTCGTCTAAAATACGCCTTGATTCCTGATCTATAAGGCTTATTTCTTCCTGAGATAGAACTTCAAAATATTGTGGTTTCATATTACTTCCCTAATCAAAAGTCCTTCCTCGTTGTTATACTGCTAATCCTTGTTTTTAATAATTGCAGCTTCTCTTCCCGGAGGACTCAATACCCAGAGTACCTTTAAGATTTCACTACTATTATTGATAAGTTGGTGTACTATTCCAGGTTGTCCCCAGACAATAGTTCCCGGCACTAATTCTTCTACTTCTCCTCCGACCCTGATACGACCGCAGCCGGAAACCACATAAAACATCTCACCTTCATGGTGCTTATGATCATCAGATTTTCCTCCAGCCGGCAGAATAGTCAAGCCTGCAGCTATAGAAGTAACCTCAGAATTGAGTATGGGTGAAAGAAGAACCTTAAGCGTACGTTTAAAAGGTTCTGCCACCTTCATTTCAACAGCATTATTTTCATGGCAAATTATCATATTGAAACTCCAACTTCATTACTTACTTCAAATAACGTTTCTTCCAGTTTTTCGAGAAGAAAATCGATTTCAGCTTTGTTTATTATTAAAGGCGGACATATTAGAACTCCGTCTCCCTTTTCTCCGTCAGCACACCCATTAACAGGATAAATAATAAGGCCCTTTGACATCGCCTTATGAATCACACGACTGAATACTTTTTGGGAAGTGTCAAATGGAGCTTTTGTTTGCTTATCTTTCACAAATTCCATGCCCCACATAAGACCTTTACCTCTGACATCTCCAACAATAGGTATCTTATCCGCGATCCTCCTGAGACCTGCACTGAGGATAGGTTCTTTTTGTCGAGCCTGATCCATCAATTCATACTTTTCAATGTAATCCAGAACCGCCAATCCTACAGTTGCTGTGACCGGATGCGCATTGTAAGTATGTCCGCCAATATACGGTAACTTGGATTTAGCAAACGCCTCCCAGACCTTTTCTGTGATCAGTATTGCTGCCAGTGGAGCGTAACCACTTGAAAGTCCTTTGGCAAGTACGATCATATCAGGCTTAACATCCCAATGCTCAATAGCGGCAAATTTTCCAGTTCGTCCAAGCCCGGTCATTATCTCATCCGCGATCCAAAGTACGTTGTGTCTGTCACATATCTCTCGGATTTTTGGATAATATTCAGCAACTGGCGTTACCGCAGCCGCAGCCGCTCCTACTATTGTTTCAGCAGTAAATGCAGAAATATATTCAGGCCCCTCTTGAATGATCACCCGTTCCAGATCCTTGGCGCACAGCAAACCGCATCCAGGATATTCTGCGTCAAATTCACATCGGTAACAGCAGGCAGGTACGATATGAGGAACACCCATCAGCATTGGCATTTGTATGGCACGTCTGTTGGTTTTGCCCGAAACTGCGTCCGCGGCAAGAGTATTTCCATGAAATCCCTGCCACCGTGAGATTATCCTATATCTAGAAGGTTCTCCATTGTATACATGATACTGCCGAGCTATTTTGAAAGCATTCTCCATCGCTTCGGAGCCGCCGGAGAGCAGCATTACCCTGGTATAACCTTTCGGAGCCAAGGCGAGCAACTTCTCTGAAAGATCAAGAGTTGGTTGATTTAGGAAATGTGCCGGAGGAACATAAGCTATTTGCCTGGCCTGTCTGGCCATCGCCTCAGCTACTTCGACCACACCATGCCCTATACCGCTCACATTTGCTCCTGCACAAGCATCCAGATATTTTTTGCCATCCTGATCCCACAGCCAACAACCCTTTCCCTTAACCGCTACAGGGTAATCTTTTTCCAAATCTCTCACAAAAAACTGATGTTCTTTTAATTTCATCCTTTGAACCTTTCAAAATTCTCTATCTAAAGCGATGCGGATAATATCATGACTACTGTTATTTAGCTCAAAAGGCGGATTCAACTCCCAAGTGCAACTGAGTCAAATCCTGTTTCGTTATCCGGTTAATATTTTCCATCGTTGAAAAAACGCTGCACTTCGATCTAAGATCAGCAAGCACAGAGTTGTTACCGATGATCAGCGACGAACATTACTTCACGTCATAACCTTTGATACTGTCGACTGCATTGCCTATATGATAATAGTCCGTACCATAACTACCTTCATATGTGATGTTATACCCGTCAAATTCCTGCCATCTTTCCCTGTCCAGTTCAGAGGTATAATGGAACTTTGCGTGTCCATCAACAAAACCGCCTGCAATACCTTTCATTCCCGGACCCGAGGGGCAATGAGCCCACTGATACGAATTGTCTATTACATAGTTAATGTCACCGTAAGCGAACAATCTCGATGGATGTCTGACATCCTCGAGCTTGAAGTTTTTTGTAGTCCTGGCCTCCGCCCCATGAGGTATCATTCTTGTCTCAGGGTCAACCTCAGTGAACATCTTGTTTGGCCATTCATAACTAAAGTCAGGACGATTAGTTGTCCAGCTGGGTATAACACCATTCAACCAGCAACCAGCAACAAAACCGTCTTCGTTATTATACCAGATTTCCATCCAGGCTGTAACTGCGCCCGGTTTCCTAATGTCACCTGGACAATGCAGATTTTTTGGGGAAAGCCCCTCATCTATCAATAGAACGGGCAAGTCGAGCATAATTGTATACGCATTCCACTGGCCAGGGCCGGCGGGGCGTCCATGTGGCAGGTAGTCTTCATTGCTCAGAGTATATGTACGTATACATATCACCGTCCCCCGCTGATTCGCCAGGCACCAAACCTTCTTCGCCTGCTCTTTAGCCTTGTTCAGAGCCGGCATCAGCAGTGACATCAGCAGCGCGATGATCGCGATCACCACCAGAAGTTCGACTAATGTAAAACCTTTTCTTTTCATAACAATGCCCTTTCCTTAAATTTTTGCAATATTTTGTCTACTTTCCGCTTATTCGGAGCCAGGGAAAATAACTTCATCTTTGTACTCTCAGATATTTATACCACACAATCTAATCAACCAATTTTGTTAGCTATGAGGAAACTATATGGCCAAAAAACCTAAAATCTTCTGTAGTTAAAATTGATTGCCAAAATCACAGCATCCTGCTGGCATCGATTAATTACCTGGTGCTGTTTTCGTGAGTCAAAATAAAAGCTGTCACCTTCACGAAGTTCAAAACATTTCCCGTCATACACAAGACTGATCCTGCCTGACAGAACGTATCCAAACTCTTCGCTATCATGTGAAAAAACGTTCGTTTTTCCCTTTCTAACCTTCATCATAAAAGGGGACATATACTTGTTTTTCAAATTTTGAACCAACGGTTTATATAGGTATCCATCACCCTTTACGTCTTTTTGAGCTTTCAGACTTTTCCTAAGCAGGTCCAGCCCGCTTGGCAGAACTTCCTCTCCTTTTTTACTATCGAACAACTCCGAAATATCTACTCCAAGTGCCACTGCCAGGGACTGCAAAGTAGACACAGGAGGAGTGCTTTTAGCATTTTCAACCTTTGATAAGTAGCCTTTGGTCAAATTTGATCTTGCTGCCAGCATTTCGAGAGTTAGCCCTCGAGTCTTACGTATCTGTTTTATATTTCTACTAATACTCATTTTAAGACTCCGCCTTAAGTTTCCTGATATGAAACTATAATGGCATATATAAAATCCATTGTCAAGGCAAAAAAAAGGTATGTATGATAATAATTCATGGGCTGCGGGATAGACAGATACAGCAGTTAGATAATCGTCCACTCATCGGCAAACGGATCCTCGCGTGTCGGCCAAGTGTGCTCAACCTTGCTTTGGCTGGGTAGTTTGCCTGTTTTTAGGTACTTACGGGCCGTTTTACTGCTAATACCAGCGGCATCAGCAGCCTGATATTGGTATTCATATTTATTCTGCATTGCAAACAATCTCCTTACCTGTTGATCTGTGACCATCTGAAATCTCCTGACTTAATGAGTTTCAGACAGTCTATTCCAATTTAGATTCATCCGGAAATTCTAATTGTCGCCGGAAGGTAAGAATGATTGTCGCTGATCAAACGCTCTCATATCTCCAAATTCCCAACTCATTGGGCACTCATTCGACAGTTAAAACAAGGATGTCCTAGACGCTCTGGTGCCGCTGGAACTAATATTAGGAGAATAAGTGAAGTAGGTATAAAAGAAAAACCCTCATTCTTAGCTAAAAACAAGGATTTTTTACTGGGCGATACAGGACTTGAACCTGTGACTTCCTGCGTGTAAAGCAGGCGCTCTAGCCAACTGAGCTAATCGCCCCAGTTAGACACGTGATAATACTGTTTTTTAATCCTTGCGTCAATATTTTTCATGCGATATATTTAAGAAAAGCCGAAAATTCAGTTTAAAAAAGTAAATACAGACGAAAAGTCGAGGTGTATTATGGCATTACTTGAAACAATTCGGAAAAGATATTCGTGCAGAGCGTATCAGGAAAAAGCGATAGAAGCAGATAAACTGGCGCAAGTATTCGAGGCAGCCAGGCTGGCTCCGTCAGCTAAAAATTTACAGGACTGGCGTTTTGTAGTCGTCACCGACAGCAAAACAAAACTCCAACTGGCAAAGGCAGCTAACAATCAGATGTTTCTCGCTAAGGCATCCGCGATCATTGTCGCATGCAGCAATAGCGAGATGGTAATGACTTGCGGCCAGCCGATAGCGCAAATCGATGTCTCCATTGCCCTGGAGCATATCTGTCTTCAGGCGACAGAGCTGGGCCTGGCAACATGCTGGATCGGGTCGTTCTTTTCTGACAAGGTCAGGGCAATATTGGGCATACCGAAAAATATAGAGATAATAGAATTGATGTCACTGGGCTATCCAGCCGACGAACCGAACTATCTGAAACGCAAGCCGATAGAAAACATACTCTGCTACGAAAAATGGCAGTTTTGAATTGTTCTTTTTTTAGACAGGATAACAGGATTTTACAGGATTAAAAAAAGAACCGCGATATAATTTTAATGTGATTGACAGGACTAAAAAATCAAGTTAATCTTGTTAATCCTGTCAAAAAAAATTAGTTAATAAGTCCCGGGGATGTGGTGTAACGGGAGCACACCGCGGTCGCATCGCGGAAATGAGGGTTCGATTCCCTTCATCTCCATTTTTCATTTTCGCATACGGTTAGCAAACTGATGCTCAAGATAACAAATAACATTTCGATCAGTCCGGATTCGATAACATTTACATTCTCTCGCAGTTCCGGCCCAGGCGGTCAAAACGTCAACAAGGTCAACACCCGCGTTACCGCCTACTTCGACGTTGCTACTTGCCCGGCGTTTTCCGATACACAGAGACGTACGATACTCAGACGCCTGGCGACACGAGTTGATAAAAATGGCGTGGTAAGGGTCGTCTCACAACGTCACCGCACACAAAAAGCAAACCGCCAGGCAGCGGTTGAAAGACTCGAAGAGTTATTGAGAAACGCTCTGTGGAAAAAACCTGTGCGCAAAAAAACGAGAGTACCATACGCCGCCAGGCAAAAACGCCTCGAAGGAAAAAGGCAAAGAAGTGCTCTCAAAAAGCAAAGAGCAAAGGTAGGCGATTATGAATAAGATAGCGGCCGATATATAGATCAAGCCTTATCAGCAAATGAGCTTCTTGATTTCGCAGCTATCTGTCAGGACAGAGAGTTTCACTTTATAACTTCTGCTCTCACCTGGTTCGAGTTCTATCAATTTATTTTGTTCTCTTGCCAGGTTCTGTCCGGTCGGTGGATTTGTGCCCGGTTCGAGTGCGGTTACATATTCGCCGAAACCCCAGTGCTGCCAGTTCGTCAGGCATGGAAGCTGTTTCTTTTTATAGCTCATCATTAATGCCAGATTGAGTTTGCTATTGACAAGCCCGACCGTGCAAAAACCTTTTTTGTCTGGGGTGACATCGATAGATGCGCACGCCTCACCAAATCCTCGGTGACTTTCCAGGGGCTTTTTGCATTTTTTATAATCGCCCTTTTCGTTGAAAATATCTTTGCCCTGCTCAGAGCCAAAATTTGTGTATCTGCCATCCCAGACAATATCAGTCCCCTCATCGACCAGAGGCCAGCCGAAATTGCAATGATACAGTATCATGTGCGGGGCCGTAGTATTGCCGCGATTTGTAACGCAGTCGGTAATTGTTATCGCAGCTTCGCCTAAGCGGCCCGATATCGTCCTTCTCATCTCAAGGTTGGGCCCGAACATTGAGGTTTGTTTAATGACCGCGGTTATACTCATATCGAGTTTGCCAGCGGCCGGGTCGGGCTGAATTATCGATTCGATCTGTGCAGGGATATTACTTACTCTTCCGTGCAGCCCTCTTTCTTCGCTGTCATCGGATTCCGGCCCGCCGATATGCGTCAGTCCGCAGGTCGTCAAGAGTCCGCCGCCAAAAGACCGCAGCCATTCAAGCCCCCTGTTGGCATCGGGCCTTGGTGCGGTAAAGCCAGAGTGAGTTAAGAACGCCAGGCTGTGCTGATTAAAAAAAGCTTCCGAAATATCGAGACAGCGGTCAATGACCACTTTATACCGCAAGCCGCTGCCGGTATTGATCCAGGCGATCCGATTACCCCTAGCCAGCCCGTCATCAAGGACAGATGTCTCGATACCGCCGATCTGAGCGTTGTTACATACTTTATCCTGCCATGGCAATTCTGATTTCTTAGCTGGCATGATCAACTCCTTTGACTATATATGCACATTTGAGCAGAATCTTAGCATATTATCCGCTCCCAGGCCAATTAAAATTTCTTCGATACTGCCTGAATTTGGACCCGCAGCAAAGCTTTTAATCGATGCAAATGGGCTTTTTGTCCCCACTGACTAATAAAATTTTGTCCGAACAGCCAAAATACTTCGTTTTTGTACTTGAATTACCCCTTGTTTTTTGGTAAAATAGGCAATATTGCTATGTCAAATTTTTAATGGAGGATGGTACGATCAAAACTTTAACGACAATAATGGTATCTCTGCTGTTAGTGGTTCCCTGCGCTTTGGGACAGACTATATATGTTGATGTCAACACTCCCGACAGCAATGATGGGTCGAGTTGGGCCAAGGCCTATGCTGAGCTGCAGTCAGCCTTGGATGCAGCAATATACGGCGACCAGATATGGGTTGCTAATGGCACATATCTGCCTGACTACAACGTTGTAACCGAAACTCACACCGGCGACCGAACAGCTACATTCACCCTTATCAGCGGCGTATCTATTTATGGCGGTTATGCAGGCTTCGGCGAGCCGGACCCGAACGCCAGGGACATCAGCCTTTACGAGACAACTCTCAGCGGCGACCTCGATGGCGACGATGTTAATTTTGTTAATAATGGCGAGAACAGCTACTCGGTGGTAACTGCGAGCCTGACAGACGCTACCGCCGAACTCGATGGTTTTAGTATTATCGGCGGCAATGCTAACGGGTCTTATCCGTACTACTGTGGAGGCGGGATTTATAACTACAATGGTTCGCCAATTGTCACCGACTGCAGATTTGTCACAAATTCAGCCGATTACGGCGGTGCGATTTTCAACTACTATAACTGCGACCCGAATATTACAAATTCTATCTTTTACGCAAATGTCGCTGACTTAGGCGGAGCGATCTACAACTACCAGGCCGACGGTGAAGTGATCAGCTGCAAATTCATTGGCAATGCAGCGGCACTGGATGGCGGAGCGGTTTATAACGACACCGACAGCACGGGCGTACTGAACAATTGTTCCTTCACCGGCAACTGGGCAGGCTACGATGGCGGCGGAGTATGCAGTTTAAACGGCAGTGACATAACGATCAACAACTGTACTTTCAGCGGCAATCAGGCTGATGGCGATTGTGGTGGAATTTATAATTATGACAGTATCCCAACGATCAGTAATTCTATTCTCTGGGGCAATAGCGACAGTTTTGGCACAGATGAGTTGTCACAGATTATAGCTGAATCAGCCGATGTTAGTTTCAGCTGCATACAGGATGATGATGCCAACGACTTATATATTCCTTTCGACGGCGATGTCAACAGTAACATTGACGATGATCCATTATTGCTGGACCATGACGGCACCGATAATATTGCCGGCACAGAAGACGACAACCTTCGATTTTTCCTGTCTTCACCGTGTATAGATGCAGGACATAATTCGCCTTCAACCCCGCTTGAGAGTACGGACCTTGACGGTAACCCGCGAATTATGAACACGATCGTGGATATGGGCGCTTATGAGTTTCTTACAGGAACCGAGATTTCGGTACCCGATGTCGTTTCTATGTCACAGGCACAAGCCGAAACCACGATCGTAGACGCCAATCTAACAGTAGGTCAAATCCAGCTTCGATATAGCTCTATTGTTCCGGCTGGTGACGTTATGAAGCAATCTCCTGCGGCTGCGACGATGGTCATACCTTATGTGCCTGTAGCTCTGATCATATCACAAGGCCAATATTCAGGAACCGTATTTTACGTCGATGATGACGCGGCATCTGATGGTGACGGATCAAGCTGGGAACTGGCTTTTGATTCTCTTCAGGATGCTCTAACTGCCACACGTAATAATTCGAATATCGAAGAGGTTCATGTCGCACAAGGCATTTATACCCCCGACAATGGAATCACGATTACCCCCGGTGACCGCAACGTTTCCTTCGAGTTGATCAACGGTAAATCAATTAAAGGCAGCTATGCAGGCCAGGGACAGATCGATCCTAATAGCCGTAATTTCGCACTGCATGAATCCGTGTTAAGCGGCGACATTGGTGATTACAATAGCCTTCATGTTGTCTCCAGTACAGACAACGATGCCAATGCTGTTCTGGATGGCTTTATGATCACGGCAAGCGACGCTAACGGCACGACAGAAGACGCGACTAACGGTGGAGCGATGATCAATTACAACAGCGATCCTACGGTAATGAACTGCACCTTTTTCGCCAATAACGCGAAGGATTACGGCGCTGCTATGTATAACGTTGGCAGCAATCCGACTGTGAGCAATTCACTGTTCTGCTGGAATTACTCTGACAAAGACGGCGGAGCAATGTACAACTGGACCAGCTCGCCGGTAATAACAAACTGCACTTTTGCATATAACTACGCTGATAGCAATTGCGGCGGAATCTTCAATACCAACGACAGCAACTCAACGATCACCAACTCTATTTTGTACGACAATAATGACATCAGCGGCAACACCCAGGCAGCACAGATCACAGGTGCAAACTCTCTGGTAAACTACAACTGTATCCAGGGCCTGACAGGCTCACTGGGCGGACTCGGAAATATCGACAAGAACCCATACTTTGTCGGGGCATACCATGGTATGGTTTCTTCCTACTGGATGTTCGACGAAAATGCCGGCGACACTGTTTACGATTCTATTGGATTAGATGATGGAACTATCCAGGGGCCGCAATGGACTTCCAGCCCATTTGATCTTGATTACGCTTTGGATTTTAATGGCGTTAGTGATTTCGTATCATTTACAGGTGCGGTAGGCCCGTTAGGGAATTCACCAAGAACTATTTGTGTCTGGGCAAAAACAGATTCCAATTCACCTCAGTATCTTTTAACCTATGGCGGGACAGGATTTTGGGATGGTATCTCAGGACCGAGCTTTATGGCTGGTCTATCCGCTTACGGCGGCTGCGAAGGTATTACGCTGGATGTCGGTTATGATGGAGTTGTAACATACTCAGCAACTGTCGCCGATAGCAACTGGCATCATTATGCATTTGTAGTACCCGATGTCCCTGGTGTTCAATTAAGTGACGTCAGTATCTATCAGGACGGCACATTACTTACTGATATATGTGCTTCAAATAATTTAGACTTCCTGATAGACACCGATGACCTTTTCCCACTCTTAATAGGCCGAGATTTGTTTGGAAGTGGTTATTTCAATGGACAGATCGACGAGGTGGCGATGTACGATATCGCTTTGACCCAGCAGCAGATTCAGCAATATTTCCAGAACGGGCCGGCATGGAACAGCTTTAAGTACCATTACGACTTCCATTTAGCAAGCGGAGGTTGGCGATGGGATTCGTATGGAGATAATTGGGTTCAGGACGATATAAACAGTCCGTGCATGGACGCCGGCAATCCAGGAACACCACTGGCACAGGAACTGCTTACTATACCCGATGACCCCACCAACATTTTCGGAGAGAATTTGCGTATCAATATGGGTACTTACGGCGGGACAGTTAAGGCTTCGATGCCGCCTTATGACTGGGCACTTTTAGGCGATTTGACAAACGACGGAACAGTAGATTTCGAGGACTTCGCGCATACTGCCTCACAATGGCATGTAACCGATGTCCAGCAGCCAGGCGATTTAGACAGAAATGGAACTGTTGATTTTGCCGACATTGCCCTGATGGTAGAGAATTGGCTCTCGACAACTTCATGGTTCTAATCTGAAGAAGTCACTGATCTACAACATATAAAATTAGTTGACAAGCCTGGCTGATTGACGATAATCAGTCACATTGGTTATCGCAAGTGTTTTATGTGTCAGATATATGCGGAGAGGATAATGCGTCTGATTGTAAAACAAAACGATCGCGTCATAAGCGAGTTTCAATTCGAAGCCGGCCCAGTCTCTATCGGCAGAGTCGCCGAGAACCAGATCGTACTCTCAGACAAAGCCGTCTCAAAAAAGCATGCGGTGATCTCCTGCGATCAAGACGGCAAATGGGCCATTGAAGATATGGATTCCGCCAACAAGACATATCTCAACGATAAGGCGATTCACCAGTCGCAGATACAGACAGGCGATACTATACACATTTCCGATTTTGCTATCGAGATCGATCTCGAAGAAAAAGCCGACAGTCCAGCTCAAATGGAGGACACGCTCCAGATCGAAGCTACCTTGACAACGCCCAAACACGAAACCGTAGTAAGAAAACCAGACGCCGCTCATGCACCGGCTATGAGACTGGCCGCAAGAAGATTGACAGAATTCTCACAAGCAACCGAGGCCATCTCAGCAGCAACTGATCTTGACGAACTGGTGATAACTTTGCTCGATGTCACCTTAAAGCAGTTCGACGCCTTTCATGTCTGGTGCGCTTTAAGGCCTCAACCGGGCGGGCCTATGACCTGCCACGCTGGAAAAAAACGAAACGGCCAGGCTATAGGACTCGAAGAGATAAAACTTGCTGAAAAGGTAACCCAGGCTGTCGAGAAGGGGCAGTCACTCGTACTGCCCCGTGTCACCGCACAGTTGCAGGCTGCCGAGCAGATACGTTCAGCCTTGATAGCCGCTATTCTGCTTTCCGACGGATGTTACGGCGTCTTATATATAGACAACGCGATGATACAGAACCACTACAGCCTAAGCGATCTCGATTACCTGATGTTCATCGCGATACACACCGCAGCAACAATAAAAAACCTCTAACTTTCAAAACTCGTAATTTCAAGGAAATTTCATGTTATTCTATTTAGTTTTTGCATATATCGCGATTGCCCCTGGACAAGCTGAGTTCGAGGCTAATGATGTAAATATCAGCGTGAATATTAGGTCCAATGTTTATACTTATAAATTAACCAACCACAACAGCTCACCGGTAGTCAGTTTTGAGACAGCTCAACATGTTAGTTATAATTTCATGGTCCCGGACGGCTGGCAGATGGATATTTCGCCAAAGACTTTTCATGCATGGACGAACGATCCCCTAAAGGGTATCAAGCCAAACAGGACCAAAGAATTTTCATTGCGTGTCAGCAGTAGCGGAGCCGTCCTTGGCCTTGCACCTGCAAAACTAAAACTCAGATCAGGCGAAACTATTATTCTACCGAATATCTGGGTACCGGTTCCAGAGCCACGAGCTTATATCACATTAGTTGCAGGGGTGATTTTATTTATTGTACTGCTCCATAGCTGTCTTATCATTCGAAAAAAACGACGACTAAAAAAAACTGCCGCTAATTCCGTCTAACTTGTTCTGACGTTGGGAAATATTCCTTAACCAGTATTGGAAAAACTTCCTGGAAAAGCTTTTTGCACATTTCGACAGATTTAGTAAGTTTATCGTCACTGGAAGAAGCGTCACCCTTTGAGTAGTAAACACTAGTTTCAACTTTGCTAAAATATGTATAGCGATTCCCGGGTTTGCCAACGATCCATCTGGCTTGTTCTCGGCTGTCCTCGATCTGAGCCTCTACACTGAAGCAATAAATAAGGACTATTACCAGGCCTGAGTCTTCCATTATCAGCAATTTAGCTTTAACCTGAGGCTGCTTCGGAGCCAATAGCGGCGTGTCGATCAGGATCGTCGATAACTTTTTAATTATGGAACCTTTCTGACGGTAACACACTTCGGGAGTGTGAGGGATTTTGCTGTTTGGATCACTGTAATAGGTTACAAACAGCCATGCTCTTTCGTCTTCAACCGCTCCTTTTCGTCCTAAATGAATTCTGGCATACTCATCTGTTTCAATATCATCTTTTGAAGTTGTAAAAACATATTCCCAGTCACCTTGAAAGGAGGGCAAACGGGTCATGTCGAATTCACTCAATGGCCGCTGAATATCTATTGCCTCTTTAGCATAATAAGCGGATAAAAAAATCATACCGGGCCTAAGTGCCGCCGCAGCAATAACAATTATAACTACCGCCAACAAGAATTTAGCGGACAATATAGACCTTGTCACAACAGCCGTCTTTTTGTCATTATGCATTTGAACTCTCTCCTGTATCGAGGCTTTCCTTGTCGCTGTCGTCTTCGACAAAAAGATTTATTTTGGCAGTGCAGATAAAATAAAAAAGACCATACGCCAGGAACAAGGAAAATACAGCTGAAATATTTCGCGGCAGTACACTTACAGGCTCGAATCCGAGATAAACTGCCAGGACCGCCCAACATAGAAAACGTAAGAAATTGCAAAAGAGAATTATCGGTATAGTCGCCATTGCTACAACAACAAGTCGCCCAAAAGAACGTATCCGGGAGAAAACCACAAATATTCCAAGCATCGAAAAAGCAAACAACAACCTTGCTCCACGATTGGATTCGCCAAGAGCGATCACACCAGAGTTATCCTCGGTCCTAAACAACAGATCGACTCCTTTGGTCACGACATCTACACCCGGCAATTGGTCCAGAAAATTTGCGGCAAACGCTAAAGTATAAGTCTCTGGAGCGATAATTAAACGTGCGTAAATGCGACTGCCGATCGGGATCGAAAGCATTACCAACAATATCATTGGCAGAGATAATTTTAATACTCGCCATCCGCAGGTAACCAAAACCACCCCTATCAGCACCGGTATCATTGCCAGTTCACGTATATAACCAAAGCTAAAAGGCCAGGTTGTTACCGCATACAAAAACAACCCTATAAGTATAAACAAGCAACCCCATATAGAGCCTTTAGTCAGGCTTTGAGCTAACTCGACTCGGCGATGAAATAGCAACAAAGATATCGCCAGCGGAACAATTAAGACATATACCCGCTTACTCGATGTCAGTACTCCTGACCGCATATGGCTCGCTTCAGACCAGAACATCCAACTGCAAAGACCGATCAGGAGCACAAGTTGGGTCACGGACCCGACAATTTCACCGAGCGTCGCTTTATCTTGTTTCAGCATATATCCTCACCGCCACAATAAACTCTTTTGTGCCATTACAAATATTACGGCACATAATATGCCCAGGCAGACGAACCGGCACTAAACGTCTTCCAATGAGAATACATAAGCTGTCTGGTTTGCCTGCGGGCATCAATTACTATCTGTGTTTTCTCCTGCCAATTCATAATATCATCTTTTATCTTTTTCGCCTGCTCTACCGAAACCACCCTGGGATTTTCTTCATTCGGATCGATATTAAGATCGTATTGGAAAACCTTATCCAGGTATGGCCAATAAACAATTTTCATATTGTCTTCCACGAATCCTGTCGGACTCTCTGAAAGTAAAGATGAAAAATAAAACCTGCGCTTGTCTACTGGCTTAACCATTGCGTCGAAGCCCTCAAAGCCGGCATTTGTAATGTCGAATCCAATCAACTTAAGTATAGTCGGTGTAACGTCTATTTGCGAACATGGCCACTCGACAGTATACCCGGCATCAAGATGACCAGGCCAGCGAATAACCCATGGAACACGAATTACTTCTTCATAGGGAACCCAACGGCCTTTGCTCTTTTGTGCCCGAAAACTCGTGCCGTGATCACCCAAAACACAAAGTATCGTATTTTTATCAAGACCATTTTCTTTTAGCTTTTGGCAAAGTTGTTCCAGGAAATGATCGGTATAGCGGACAGTTTGAAGGTATCTGTCATTTAAATTTTCTTTGGGCTTTTCGAACCAGTCCGGGACCTCGAAAGGATCGTGAGCTATTGATGTGATCACCATCAACAAAAACGGCTGGTCTTTTTCACCGATCCAATCAAGAGCGGGTTTTATTAACCGGCAGTCATCACCGCCCATATAACCTATATACGCAGAAGGATCCTGTAGATTTTCTCTAAACCACGCCCAGTCAAACCCAAGGTTGCTGAAAAGTCCGGGAGCACACTCGAAATTTCCTTTTGACATCTCGAAAAATCCACTTCGATATCCTGCCCTTGTCAGTATTGAGGCTAAACTTTCATAAGGTTTCTCGGCAGGTACCGTTTCGACACAATCCGTTTGAATGATCGGACTAGTCGAAGTCAAAGTCGTCCAAACGTTAATAGACCATCTACTGAATTGACTTCCACAGCATGATGACCGGCCTTATGATTAAGTATTTCTTTCACTATCTCTTTAGTAAGATGCTTTTTAAACGAATTTTGCTGTGTTACAAGCGAAAACTTATTCAAGTCTGACAATTCTGCTTCTGCCACAGCTTGAAAAAACAGACCGTTAGCCAGCGAAGATACAGCTTCAGCAAGCACAATATTCCCCGTACCTAATGGACGATTTTTCATGGATAGCTCTTGTAATCGAGTTAATTGTTTTAGAGATGAATTGTCCAAGCAACTTTCATTATTAATAAGCTTATTAAACGATGTCCGCACACGCCTTCGCGGGTGGAGGCCCTTCGTGGGCACAAGTTTATGATCGTCGAAGTTAACTTTGCGGGGGAGCTAATCGTGCGACCATAAAGACGAGACAGTGTTCTTTATGATCTCTTCGGTGCCGATTAGGGGAGTGCCGAAGTGTTTTGCAAATTCGGGGCAAAGGGTATGCCAGCTGCCCCAGTTTGGTAGGTATTGTGTGTTGACTTCGTAGCCGCCCTTGAGACCTAAGGCGTAGTCCTTGTCCACAGCGAAGTAGCCATCACATCCGTTGGTGAACGCGAAGGTCATCGAATGCTCAAACGGAGCCTTGTCATCGATCCAAAGCTCGTACTGGCAGAACATATTGGCCGGCATTGTGACCATGCACAACTCGGATCCGATCATAACGGAGTAAACGTCGAATCGCAGCGTCGGCGGTGCCTGGCCTCGCTCGATCAAGGTCTTGAGTTTGTTGAGTAGTGCCATTTTATTCGGGTCGTTTTTACTGCTGTCGGCCCATCTTTGCCAGATTTCCATCGTTGGTACTTTGCCGGAGGGCAGCTGGGTACTGGCTGAACGCAGACGAAGCTTGTTTGCCTTTATCGGTACAGACTTTTCGATCGCCTTTATAACGGCGTCGCCGAGTTCTCGGCCTGCTTTATCTGCAAGGGCATGTGAACTGCGAAGGGGAAAGCCATTGATATTTCCGCCACAGCCTTGTGCGAACATCGCGATGAAGTTGTCACCCATCTTTTCATGTATTCTCGCCACGGCAGCTCCCGGGAAGTCTGCGCTTGTCAAGCCGCTTGTATGCGGTACTATCACAGGATGTGCGGCGGCCTCGAAGAGCACAGCCACAGGTTTGTGCGATTTCTTATTTTCTGCTATAAGGACGTTGACCCAGGGTATATCCGGACCTGTCCTGTTGACTTTCATGGTGACCGAGCCGTCTGACATGACTTTGCGACGGTTAAAACCTACCTGCGCAGGGGCACGAGAGACCTTCAGCGTCACGGGGGCGAGGGCAGCTTTGGCTTGAGCAACGATTTCCAAGATAGTCTGATGCACGCCGTTGTTCCACTTGGCCGCCGGCTCCTGCGGATCGGAAAGGCGTCTCTTAGGGAGAAGTCTGACCGAGGAATGTGAGTGGCTGAAGTTGATCAGTGTTTGGTCGATGCCCAACTGTCTGCGGATCGTGCTGCGCAACTGATCACAGGCTTCATGGCCTGCACCGATAAAATCTATGCAGACAATTGCCACCGAACTACCCATCTGGTCCTCTATGACTAGCGCCCGAGCGAACAGTGGATCGTGCACACCGATGCTCTTACGATCATAATGGGTGATCGTAAATCCAACCGGTGGTGTAACATCTCGTTGAGCAGCCCCCGCTTTGAACCCGGTATTGTCGGTGGCGGCGGGACTTATTGAAGCAGTGTTGCCGAAACACAAGATTGCAACGAAAACTAAAAGTGAGTATCTTCCGTATCTCATAAACTGACATTTCCCATTTAAACTCTCACAAAACATAATTCTCTCCTTTCGACTTCAATATTTTTACAATAATCACCTTGAACGGTCAAGGATTTTCGTTTTCGATACGGTTTTATCTGACATTTCCCATATACACGGTTAAAAAGCATGTTTTTCTCCGCACGATACCAATAATTCTACAACAATCTACCTGAACTGTCAAGAGTTTCCTTTTCTGAGGCATTTTTCCTGCAAATTCATACGAAAAGCCAGATTTTTAGACTCGTCTTTCTCCCAACACTTGATTTTGCACAGACCCTGACCGCTTGCACCTTTATAAATCCAAGTTTTTCAGCAATTTTTGGCATTAACCGTACCCAATGCCCACAGGTTTCAATCGATGGATACGTTCAAGGATTTCCTCAAACAACCTTTTTGAAACCAACACCTCTGCCATCTGAAAAATTACATATCGAGCATGCTTGACAACTTTAGCTCCGATCTTAATCAATTTAACTCTGAGTGTTCGCAGTGACCATTCCTTTACTCTCTTTGGTAAAGCCAAACGTCTCAGGAAATTGCCGAGGTTATAAGCCAGGGAAAATAGTTGGAGCCGAACCTGATTATCATTGAAATCATGACATGAAAACCGTGTCCAGTTCAATGCATACTTGCCTTCTTTGATCCATTGCTCGGCTGTGCCACGCTTGTTGTAAAACTTAACCACATTGCTCGATTTCCATCGAAGGTTGGTAACGATGAATCCTATCTTTGGAAATAGTTCTCCCGCATACCATTCAATCTTAGCGACCACTCTGCGAGGTATGTCCCAGCTGGAAGCTTGATACCGAAAACTGTGGTACAGAACAATCGGCTTCTTTGGTGGGCGACCTACAGGTCGAGTCAATAAATGCTCAATCTTGTCATGTAGTATTGGATTGCCTATCAGGCGTATGGCATAGAAATAGTCTTCGACTTCAAGATAGCGGTATATGTTAGGATTAGCGAAAGCGGCATCGCCTCGGAAAAACCGGGCGATATTAAAGTCTCGATAACGACTTACGATTGGTTCCAGAACGCTCTGCCAGTTATCGGCACTATGAACATTTCCATCGCGAAGAAAGGCTCTCTCTACATCACCGAACTGATTAAAGACAAACAACGGATGATAACAAGTGTATCCGAAGTGACCGTTATAAGCTGAGCCTTCCTGTCTTCCGAACGTAGGACTGTCAGAACTGTCCATATCCAGAATAATCTTTTTGATGGGCTTGCGATTATGAACTCTATCTACCCATTGACCAGGCTGGTTCATGAGGACTTTCAGGTTTTGTGGTTGTGTGAGAATCTCGGTTTCAAACCGTCCCATCTGGCTGACAGAAGCTGCCGTTTTATCTTTAGCCCGTTCTCCAACAACTTGACGCATGGCAGGATCAACAGATAATCGTTCGGCATCGTTAGTATCTTCATACCCTGCAAGACGACTGTAAATCGACTGACGCAACAACGCAGTGATACTATGCTGGGTATTCTTTCCTGTTCGATTGTCTGTTAGTTCGTAAGCTGCCATATCCATCAATCCAAACACGTCATCAATCTCTCTGTATGCTAACAAGCCCGCATCGCTGGTGACTTTCACTCCGTGAAATTCGAGCTTCAATTTTCGGTCAAAATTGACTCTCAGGGCATCCTTTTTGCTTTCACCCATCAGGTTCTCCAAATCAGAACAGCAAAACTTTATTGAACAGCATCCATAGAGTCTATTCTAACAAAATCCAATTTATTTGCACGAGTTCATCTGGGAAATCCGGGCCAAAATGCCTTGGTTGTATAAGGCACTGGAACGCGTGTAACTTTAAATTCAACTCCCTCATCTGCCAGGCGGCCCAGATATGGAGTTGTTTGGCTCTGCGGATCCGCCAGGGAAGTTACTGAATAGGATATGCTCTCCAACAATACTAAAACTACATTGGGCAGATCGGCAGAATTAGTCGTGGGAATTTCGATTTGCCGATTGCCTGACAAACATATGTTTTGACTTCGCTCAATAGAAGACTTATGTCGATAACCGTTCGATACTGTTGAAACCAAAGCGTACCAATGACTACTAAAACCCAACACTTCACCGGCAAAACTCGAATTGGTGCTGGAAACAGAATACCCAGGCCTCAGCAGAGGAATGATTATAATTACTACTATCATACCTACGGCCCACCGAAGATGGTAAGTGCGAACATCAACTACTTTTGCAGGCCTGATAAATCTCCACAAAAAAAATGCACATAACACAATACCTGTAATTCCAATAAAAACAATCTCTATAAGGCCATGTGCCAGATAGCTTTGTACGAGCGGCCAAAGCTCTGGAAAATCATTGGCAAACAAAATCAGAATTCCAGGTTGAAGTTGAACACTGCTTTTGACTAACCAAATCGCGTTCAATATCGACCACATAACTACTACACAAGCGACCAAAAGTACGCTTCGAGCGATAAAAGGGGTTGGTCTAAGTATATACAAACATCTTATCACCAACGCAATTATCGAAAAGAAAACCAGATCGGGAAAAACCACGTACGCCAGTTCCAAAAACAGATTTGCGGGCCCATAGGACTGTACAACTATAAATTTACCCCAGATCGTAAAAGCCAAGCCTACAAATAAAACCAGGCTTTCCGTCCGGGGAAGCCATAATTTCAAGGATTTCTGCTCTTGAGCTTTAGGAGAAAAAGATTGATTCAGTTTTTTTTGATTTTCCATCTATACTACCATCCGCTTTTTTGGCGACCTTATATAAACGCGGATAGTAACATAAAAAAGGGCCTAAGTCAATCAATAAGCTAAATTACTTATATACGATCTCGACCGATCAAACCACTCTTTACAGGTCTTACTTAGCGGTAGTCGGCGTTTGTGTTTCAACCGGCACCTCGAACAGTTCTGTAAGTTCTGTCGTTAGGGACTTTGCCTTGTTCTCGGGGATATTGTAAGCCCACCCTTTATGCTTTGCGGTAAATTGATTTGCCTTATCACGAGCAAGGAATTTAGCCTCTTTAGCTTTTAACTGAGCCTCGTTGGAGTCTTTTACATCCTGCTGAGTGACAAGGGCCTGGTCGAAATACTCGGCACGGCAACTAACGTATGTGCCGACTTGGTCTTTTGCGACTTCTAAAGTATAAACTGTCGAATCCTTTAACGTGCAGACAAACCTGCGGTCAAAGTTCAACTTGTTCACCATTGACGCAGCACTGCTTACATCTTCAAATTGCAGAGAAGCCAAAGCGTTAAAGACCTGATCGCTTTCGCTGGCTTTGAGTTTTTCATCGACTCCTGCATTTTCAAGAACAACACGCCCACCATTCGGGTCGGCCTTGAGAACATAAGCATCGTTTGGCGAAGTTACAGTAACCGCGGCGATATCCTGACGATTTATCGAAATGAGCTGTTGGTCGATATAGTCGGTCGCATCGGTTCTTAGCCAAGGCTTATTGAGAGTGACATAAACCTCGTCATCGGTAACGCGTCTTACATAACTGCCCAGACCTGCCTCTTTATTCCTGCCAACTACAACACCGGTCAGCAGTTCAGAATCCGCTGTAAAGAATTTGACTACCATTTCCGCATCTTCTTCGGTTATGCCGAGGTCCTTATGGTTGGATTTATCAGAGGTGTATAATTCTACCGTCTCGATATCCATCAGCTTAGTGATCGTATCGTTCAATTGGCTCATAACAACTGGATAATTATCCTTTTCAGCAACGACAAACTTACCACCCCGCCTTTTGATAGTAACGGTATTTTCGCCAGCCCTTATGTCAACACTATCTATCGCCGCTGGGTCAAGGCCCTGAATAAGATACTTAGGCCCTGTCGATTTGGCCCTGGGTTTGTTAGCGATACGAGATTGCCTCACCGCCAAAATTACCGAAACAGCTGCCAATATCGCTAATACAAAAAGCTTTTTATTGCTCATTACAAAACTCCTGACAAATTCTAAACTCTCAAACTCTTATGCGTCACTTTCATGACTGATGTAATGTCTTTTCCGTACACTTCTTCTTATCCCGAGAACAATTGAAATAGCAAGTATAATAATAGCTGCTCCGAGCATATTGGCATTCTGCAAAAATTTGCCAAGCCGTTCAGTTTCTCGCCGCCTGTGTAATTTAATTTTATCCAACTGGCTCTGAGCCTTACGGATGTCCAATTCCACTTGCTTTTTCTTTTGCAGGATCGTACTGCCTATCATATCTTCTTCACCTTGTTTAGCAGAAGCCAGTATCGATTGCAGTTCGCTGCGAAACCTGACTATCTCCAGATTGATCCTCCCCTCTTCGGCAGCGGTTTCGGTTTCAGCCTTAGCTTCGATTCTATCCACCACAACGAAAGGCCTTTTAAAATTCCCGCGAGACCTTATCGAGATCAAATCCGTCGACCCGCTCAAGTCCTCGATCGAATTCAGCAGTAAATTACTGTTATCGCCGACAACCATCTTGCCGAAAAAGTAATTCTGATATGCCAGAAGATCACTGATAAAGTCCACATCCGAAAACACAACCACCGCACAATCCTGCGCAGCCTCGGTCAGGCCGGTAACTTTTTTAATAACTTTCTCCGCCTCTTTCTCATCCGACTCAACCTCTATCTCGATACCATTGGGAAAACTGCTTTTAAATTTACCGGTAACCAGGTAACCCATTACAACAGGCTCACTGCCGTCTACAAACTTTTTCATCAGCCTTGACGGGTCAGGCATCATCAATTCGTAAGGACTGCTAATTCTCCAGCTATTGCCTCTGTTGGTGGTACTGATAAGAACTGTATGATCGATCTGTTTATTCGGATCGTCGATCCGCTCTAACACACCAGCGAACAAAAACTTGATCTCATTGAGATCGGTCGTGATAACATTGTCCCTGTTAAAGCACTGCGGGCTAAGCTCCAGAAAACCGATAATTTTTTCGGGCCTTTGGTTCCGCATAAGTGACGCCCGAACCGCTAACTGACGGTCGCCTGCAAAAGTATTCGCCGGCATCGAAAGTCCCCAAGACCGCAAAAGTACATTCATATCCGAACTCTGAGAAGGCATCTGCCCCATCTGCATCGCCATTTGATCAGGCTGATCGGCAATACAATGTGGGTCTACACATACAATAGTGCGCCCGCCTCTAAGTACAAACTGATCTATCGCGAACAGCGTCTGCGGCGGCAGAACCTTCGGGTGAATAACCAGCAGAATATCGACATCGGCGATCTCGTTGACATCCGTAGGCACCGTCGTAACTTCATATTGCTTCTTCAACTGCTCGACAAACGTCCACGCAGGCTTAGGCTGTTGCCCCTGCATACGCATCATCTGGGCCATATACCCCGTCACATCGTCACCGACTACCGGCAAAGAACTAAGGATCCCAATCCGCTTCTTCTCACGGGTGATAGCTGTATCGATCAGGTAACTGATATCGTACTCCACAAAATTCTGCCTGTCCGGCGAAAAAAACGGTATCGTTTTTTCAACACCGAACTGCGTCTGTATCGCCAGCCCGAAGAAAAAGTTCTCCTCCTCGGTTATAGGAAACCGTTGCAAACCGAAACGCAGAGCCTGAGCCTCCTCATCCGAAAACGGCCTTGGATCAATTACCTCCAACTCGAACATCCCCCCAGCAGCATCAGCGTATTCTTGAAGCAGTGACTTTACAAACTGATAATAGTTATTGAAGAATTTGATCTGGTCGGGCCCTTTCAACGCAGCGGTCTTAGCGTAATAAAGCTTAACTTTAATAGGCTGATTGAGCTTGGCGAGAATTGCCTTTGACCCTATCGAGAGCGTATAAAGTTTCTGGTCGGTAATATCAACCTTTACCTTTTTGCCGACATCCTGAAAAATACTTATCGAGCAAAAAGTAATTACCAAAACCAGTATAACAGCAATGAGCGCACGTATCGTTCTGTTCATTTAGCCGGCCTTCCTTTCCTCTAAAATAATACTACTGGCCCAGAGCCAACCGATAATCAGTAACACAAAGAACATAAGGTCCTTAAGCTCAAGCACACCTCTCTGCATCGAATCGAAGTGCGACTGAAAGCTCATATTAGAAACCGCGGTCACCAGGTTCACAGGCAGAAACGACGAAAGGTAATTCATCGTCGTTGGCATCCCCGCGAAAACAAGTATCGCACAGACAACAACCGAAAGTACGAAGCTGATCACTTGGTTCTTACTCAACGCTGAAAAGAAACTACCGATCGCCAGGAACCCACCTGCCATAAGGATACTGCCGAGATAGCCGGTCATTATCAAACCCATATCCGGATCACCGAGATAACAAACAGTAATTACCATCGGAAAAGTCAACGCCAAAGCGATCGCAAGAAAAACCCACGCCGCCAAAAACTTACCAAGCACCGCCTGACAAACCGTTATCGGCAAAGTAAGCAGCAATTCGATCGACCCGCTCCTGCGTTCTTCTGCCCAAAGTCGCATCGCTGTTGCAGGCACCATAAAGACAAACAGCAAAGGCAGGTTCATAAAAAACGCCCGCATATCCGCCTGCCTCGCCTCGAAGAAACCCTGCTTAAACGTCAGGTACCCCGAAAAGAACAAAAATACCACGAGAAAAACATACGCCAATGGCGTCTCGAAGTAACCCTTCAACTCCCTCTTAAAAACCGCTTTAAACTGCCCCATCTTTATACTCCTAAACTTTTTTTCTGCGTACCCTGCGTACTCTGCGGTAATTTTTTTTTCAAGCAACTTTTGTTTTTGTGACCTTGCGAAAGACTTCGTCCAGAGAGCAATTGTGTTCTGCCTTAAGCTCATCCGGCGTCGAATCGACCAGCACCTTACCACGGGCAATGATTATCGTCCGCGAACAAACCGCTTCAACCTCTTCGAGAATGTGAGTCGATATGATAATACATTTTTCTTCAGCCATCTGATTGATAAGCTGACGAACCTCATATTTTTGATTCGGATCGAGCCCGTCTGTCGGCTCATCGAGGATAAGCACTTCCGGATCGTGTATCAAAGCCTGCGCCAAACCAACACGCCGTTTGTAACCTTTCGAAAGAGTCTCTATCGTCTGATGATAAACCGATTCTATCGAACAGGTAGGCACGATCTTATCCATCGCTGCCTTGCGGGCATTGCCGTTAATACCCCTGGCGTCGCAGACAAAATTTAAAAAGCTGCCAACCGTCATTTCATTGTAGGCCGGTGCGTGTTCTGCCAGATAGCCCAGCGTTTTTTTAACAGCGATCGGGTCCTTCAAAATATCATGCCCGCAAACACTGGCTGTCCCGCTATCAGGCGCCAGGAAACAGGCGAGCATTCGCATGACAGTACTCTTACCGGCACCGTTAGGCCCAAGAAAACCAAGCACCTGCCCCTTTTCAACCTCGAAAGAAACACCATCAACCGCGACCACTGGCCCGAAACTACGCCGTAGTTCTTTTACACTTATCATGATCATCTCCAATTACAAAAAAGCCATGGATTTAGATAAACCATCAATTCTGGGAAATTATAAGGAAAATCCAGGGAATGTCAATACCCAACCAGACAAAATTTGTTCTGGTTCGTATCACACTTGCCCCCCTCTTGCATGTCCGGCACCAAAAAATGCTTAGCGTTTTCTCATTAGCGCCACACCCAAACACAGCAACAAAACCGTCGCTGGCTCAGGGATCATAGCTACTCGAAACCCTAAATTAAAATCCTCATAGTCAAAGTGGTCGTCGAACCGCCCCGTCGATGCCAGCCCACTTGCATCGGTACCGTAGAAAGACCCGCCGCGAACTATCGGCAGAGTATCGATCGTTTCGGTCCACTCCCAGTCATTGCCCATCATATCGAATGTACCGTTCTGCTCTGGGGCACCAGTGCCAACATCCCATGGCCCATCGTATGGAAACACCTGGCCATAGTTGCTTTGACTCGTCGTCGGGATCATATCTGTACCATTCGCATAGAGCGAGTAACCGCTGGCGTCACTCTTATAATAAGCAGCCTTGTACCACTCATCTTCACTCGGCAGAAAGTATATTACGCCATAACTCACTTCTGCCGCTGCCCTGTCGATACCGACAAAGTCACCGGGATTGCTATTGTTACCACTGAACTGATAAACCCCCTGGCTCTTATCACCGCTGGTAAGATAGTTCGCAAACTGCAACGCCTCGTACCAGCTAACGCTATCAGTCGGTATCTGATCGCCTTTGTAACTGTAATAGGAGCCTTGATCATACGCACTGGCTGGATTACCCGTAGGCGCGCCAGCTGCCGCGGTGAACTGGTCCCACTGGTCATTGCTTATTTCATATTTGCCGATATAATAATCATAACCAACCGCACCAAAGCCGGTACTGTCAGCGGCGTTACCAGCATTACCGATTGTCACAAACTCGATGTCAATAACAGCCGAAGCGACATTGGTGATTACAAACATAGAAACTATTGTCATTACAAGAATTGCGTTACTTCTCATTTTCTCTACCTCCTCTTAAAACAGGCCAATCCCCCAACAGCCAATCCCAATTATAAAATTTCCACCAACCATCTGTCAAGAAAAAAAACAACCCCCTCTCCCCATATATCAACCGAAACACAGGTAAAACTTGTCCTGAGCACCGTCGAATGGCTCGATGAACGGCTTTTTGGCAAGATTTTTGCTGTTTTGTACTTGATTGCTCATACCAGGAGATATACAATTTTATCAAATAAATTCCGGGAAATTTTAGTACCACAGCGCCACATAGCAAAATACAAAAATTGACAATTTTTTATTTTACAAATAGTTATTTTAGTTAAGGAATAAATTCTAAATCCGAATATCGAAATCCGAAACAGATAGCGGACACTTTATTTGCTAATTATACTGCTCGGCCTCGGTCCGGTGATGTTGAGAAGTAAATGTTAAAACCTTTTTGAAAGTGGAAATGATGACTAAGAAATCCATAAATAATATTGGCGTCTTCACCAGTGGAGGTGATGCACCCGGTATGAACGCTGCGTTGAGAGCGGTGGTGCGAACCGCTATTTATTATGGCAAGGGTGTATTTACCATAAAATGCGGATATGATGGTATGATCGACGGCGAAATTGCTCAGGTAAACTCACGTGCCGTTTCCAACATAATTCAAACAGGGGGTACTGTAATAAAGACTGCCAGGAGCGATCGATTCCGCACAGACCATGGACGTAAGCAAGCGTTTGAGAACCTGAAAAAGTTTGGCATAGATGGATTAATCGCAATTGGCGGCGATGGAACATTTCGCGGCTGTATGGATTTTTATAACCAATACAAACTTCAGATAATAGGCGTTCCGGCAACAATAGACAATGACCTCTATGGCACGGATTTTACTATAGGATACGACACCGCTGTCAACACCGCACTGGACGCAATTGACAAAATTCGAGATACGGCCCAATCGCACAAGCGTTTTTTTATCATAGAAGTCATGGGTCGTGATGCGGGTTTTATTGGCTTGGAAACCGGCATTGCAGGAGGAGCGGAAAACATACTGATCCCTGAGATAAGGACCGATGTCAATAAGTTATGCGGCCAAATCAAATCTTTATTCGACAGGGGCAAGACCAGCAATATCGTAGTAGTCGCCGAAGGAGACGATGCTGGAGGTGCACACGAGATCGGTGCTAAAATAAAACAGAAAACAGGCATTGATTACAGAGCCGTCATATTAGGACACATTCAACGAGGCGGTAATCCATCCGCAAAGGACCGCTTGCTGGCCTCCAAGCTTGGGTACTGGTCCGTCAAACATCTTATCGAGGGAAAAGCAAATGTGATGGTCGGTGAAATTAACGCGAAGATAGTCCTGACTGATTTGGGAGATTCAGTTGGCAAAAAGAAATCGATCGATGCCGATGCACTCGAAATGGCCATGGTACTTGCCTCATCTTGATCATAGAGAAATGTCTGTGCTTGCCCAAACCAGCAACGCTCTTACTACTCGACCTCGATGTCCTGATCTGTACGTCTTCAGCAAAAGTGAGACAAATTTACCTTTCAATTAGGAGACGATTTCAACTCTGATTTCTAATATTGAGGTGCTGAACAGATGACGGACACTTGATTTGCCAAATAAGTATAACATGGCGGATATGCTCAGGGCTGATTATAGAGACGCCGGGATCAATTGCCAAGACGATGGTCGAGGTAAGATAGACTTCCACAGTCTTAGACATACGACTGGGAGCCTTTTAGCTGCAAGTGGGGTTCACCCCAAAGTTGCACAATCTATCATGAGACATAGCGACATTAATCTTACAGTGAGCATATACACCCATCTTTTCCGAGGGCAGAAATCACAGGCTGTCGAAAGCCTGCCAGATTTCTCAAGACGGCTCGGATCAAATCCCAAATACGGCTAACGACTTGGCGCCCTGCTTAGCGCCGAAGCATGGACAACTATGTATTATCACGGTACCTAATGAAGAGCCAACCCCTTTAACACTATCAGAAACGCCATTTTAAACACGCCCGGCAGGACTCGAACCTGCGACCTACGGATTAGAAATCCGTTGCTCTATCCAGCTGAGCTACGGGCGCTTATAGTTTAAGTCGTGGCAGTATAACAACTTCCTGCTTGCACTGTCAACTCTTTTCAACTCAAAAATAGCCCGTGCGCCAAAGTGCGCCAAAAAGAGAACTTTGACTACTGCCCTATTTCCCTGTTCTGAGCGGTTATCAAACATTATTCCATTCCCCTACCAACTTGCCCAACTGGTTACTATTTGCCTGTCGAGCCTTATTGAGCCACAGGAATTACAGGAGCATTTTCCTAATCTAATTTCTGCTGTTAATTATTATCTACCAAAGCAAAAAACTCCTAAAAGAAGAAGGACAAGAAGAAAGAAAAAAACAGCATCGGTCTTGATAGACCCAATTTTATCGACAGAGCAATTTTCTACTCAAAAGTTTTTAGTTTTTATAGTTATTCGATTGTCTGGAAAAAATAAGTGTAAGACCCAACCCATTGTCAAGACCAATTTTCCCTTTGTTTAAGGTGTAAGTTGCAGCGTTTCGTTTAACTCAGTCGCTTTGCACAGCGCAGGCGTAGCCGAAGCGGAGCGAAGCAACTGTTTGCTTGTAGGCAAACTGCTACATCCTGATTGGCCAATTGTTGATATTTTGAAATTGATAGTAAAATCTCAAACAGGGTGGAGATGGTAGACTGAATCGGCATGTTTTTCTATTATTATTTCTCCTTGACAGTTTCTCGATAGGTACTATACTCCGTGGTTTGTGGTGCGTATTGTGTTTAATACTTAGGTTTAGTAATTTTAGGTTGTGTACTGGTGAGGGATATCGATTCGATCATTCAAACTGCTTTCGAGCATTATCAGAGTGGACGTGTTGTCCAGGCAGAGGAGCTCTTTGGGCAGGTGCTGGAAAGTGAGCCAAACCATGCGGGCGTATTGCACTTGTTAGGTGTAATCGCTCACGATAAAGCTGACCATGATACAGCGGTCGATCTCCTCGGCAGAGCGATAGAGAATTATAGTCAGGCGATCAAGCACAAACCGGACTATGCTGAGGCGTACAACAACATTGCGGCGGCGCTGCAGGGGCAAGGTAACTACGAAACGTCGATGGAGAATTGCGGTAAGGCGATATCACTTAAGGGCGATTACGCCCAGGCGTACAATACGATGGGATCGATTCTGCAAAACCTTGGTCGATATGAAGAGGCTATTGAAAATTACAGTAAGGCGATCGGATTGGCTCCGGATTATGCGGAGGTTCATAATAATCTGGGGATGGGACTTTTGTTAAAGGCAAGGTTTGCCCAGGGATGGCAGGAATACGAATGGCGGTTAAAGTGTGCGAATCGTGTTTATCCGCACCATTACCAGCAGCCTCTGTGGGATGGGAGACCATTTGCGGGCAAAAGAATTCTGGTTCACTATGAACAAGGCTTCGGTGACAGTATTCAGTTTGTACGGTATTTGCCTATGATCAAACAGCGAGGCGGTACGGTAATATTTGAGGAAAGAAAGCCGTTGATAAAGCTTTTTGAGAATTTTGATGGGATCGATGAGCTGATAGAAACGTCGTCATCCAATAAGGTGGATGTAGCGTTTGATTTTTATCTGCCTCTTCTAAGTGCTCCTATGATATTTGGCACGACATTAGAAAGTGTTCCATCTAACGTGCCATATCTTAAGGCCGATCCTGTGAAGATCGAGTATTGGCGGGAAAAAGTTAAGGGTGACGATTTTAAGGTTGGTGTTGTCTGGGCGGGTTTGCCGTCACACAAGAATGATCACAACCGATCTTGTAGGTTGGAACATTTTGGGCCGTTATCGAAAATGGCTGGCGTAAAGTTGTATGGGCTTCAAAAGGGCGAAGCGTCGCGCGAGGCTGAGTACCTGCGTGAAGAAATGGAAATAGTCAATCTCGGTGAACAGTTAGAAGATTTTGCCGATACGGCTGGTGCGATCGAGAATATGGATCTGATCATTTCCGTTGACACTTCGGTCCTGCACCTGGCCGGCGCGATGGGGAAATGTGTCTGGGGGTTAATTCCATACGGCTCGGAATGGCGATGGATGCTGGAGCGCCAGGACAGTCCGTGGTATCCAGGTATGAAGCTATTCAGGCAGAAAAAATCCGGCGACTGGGCAGCGGTGTTTGAGTCGGTTCAGCAACAACTAAAAACACTTGCTAAGTAAAAAGCCTCTTTAAAAGGATTAGCTTTTTGACTGATCGAGAATCAGGTCTTTCACTTTCTGGCTCGGCAGGTTCAGGGCACCGTAAGCAGCAGCGGCGATACTATTTAGTTCCGGCGGGGTTTGGCGAGAACTTACCAACTCGTAGATCGCATCTATCGTCTTATCATCAAGCTGATTGGCGTTTACCTTTGCTGAAACCGCTAATGCGTTAAAGGCTTGTACTCTGACGAGCATTGGGGAATTAAAGGTGTCAGGAATTAAAGGTGTCAGGAACCTTTTAGTTACTCCCGTTAATCCGCCATAGGCGGACAACTATTGAATCTCTTATATGATTAATTTTGGAGTTACAGAACGGGGGAAAACTAGGGGAAAACTAGGGACAGTCACCTATTTTTTTCTTGACAACTTCGTAGTAATTAGAAAACAAAGGTGTCCGGTATGCTCTGTAGAAAAGCTCTTTGGCCAATAAGATAATCTAAAAAATCTATCTTCAATAATACCCAACCCCTATAATCCAGTCAAATCTTTTTTCTCTATCCAAATCGTAAACTTGTGCCCGCGAAGGCGGGTATAGTAAATAGACAATCGAAAATCCAAAACGCCCGTCAAACTTTTTTCCTCTGTTTTTGTTTTTCTCACCACGAAGTCCGCAAAGACCACGAAGTTTTCTACATTCTCAATTCTACATTCTAAATTCAATCATTTGCGCAGGTATGTGTAAAAAAATGCAAAAAAACGCTCTTTTCACACACTTTTTTGCAAAAAACAGCTCACTTTTTGCGCATTTTTGTAAATTTTTGCGCGCTTTTGCAACTTTTCACACTTTTACCTGCGCAAATGATTGAAA